>JBBSDS010000077.1:0-16158 GCA_038240495.1 Chthoniobacterales bacterium
CTCACGCTCGATCATCTCAGTGCCTGGAACGGATTTTGGAAAACGGGCATCGAGGAGGAAACTCATCTGCTGCTGCACGGCGGGCCGACGGTTTTCAACGTTCAGGTTTCGATCGTGCGCTGGCGGAGTGCATTCCGCCTGGAAGTCAATGGCACCGAGGGTTACGGCGTCGTCACCGGGCGCGGGCGCAGTTACGGCCCGATGAAGTATCTCCGCGGTCGGCGCTGGGGCTGGCAGTCGGCGGCAAATCAGGAAGCGAGCGAAGAAGTCGTCAGCGTCTCGGAGTGCGACGACAGCTTCCGCGATGAAATGCGGGCGCTCTTTTCCGGCCGCACCGGCGAGTGGCCGGCACCGTGCTCCGCCGCCGAGGCGCTCGCGGTGATGCGCACTTATGGAGCCTGTCAGAGCCGTTTATGAAGACGCCGCATGTCGATGATTGGGACGCGCATTGGGAGCAATTCGCTGACTCCGCCAGCCGCAACCCCGCGCAAATCTACCGCCACGAGACCTTGCTCCACCTGCTCGAAAATGCCGGCGCCGGTCCGGCGATGCGGCTGCTCGATGTCGGCAGCGGGCAGGGCGATTTCATGGTGAAGGCGGCTCGCGCCTGGCCAGAGGCGAAGCTCTGCGGCTTTGAAATGAGCACGACGGGTGTGGATCTCACGCGCAAAAAACTTCCGGGCGCACAAGCTCTCGTCGTGGACCTTTTTCAACCGACTGCCGACGCCGCCCCTTTCCGTGATTGGGCCACGCACGCGGTTTGTTCGGAAGTGCTGGAGCACGTGGACGACCCCGCCGCTTTTCTCCGCGCCGCGAGCGCGTATCTCACTGACGGTGCGAAGCTGGTTGTCTCGGTTCCGGGTGGTCCGATGTCGGCTTACGACAAGGTCATCGGCCATCGTCAGCACTTCACGCGGGCCTCCATCGCGCGCTATCTCGAAGCAGGTGGATTCGCTCCCGAGCGCGTGTATCTCGCCGGGTTTCCGTTTTTCAATCTCTACCGCCTGACGGTCATCGCACGTGGAAAAAAACTTGCGGACGAAGTCGGCGCAGATGGCCATGGCACGATGTCGCGGCTCGCGGAAATCACGATGGGTGTCTTCCGGTTTCTTTTCCGCTTTAATATTCTCGACACGCTTTTTGGCTGGCAAGTTATCGCCGTAGCTCGCAAGGCATCCCGATGATCATCACGCGCTCTCCCCTCCGCATTTCACTTGGCGGCGGCGGCACCGACCTGCCGTCCTATTACGAAGAGCATGGCGGTTTCCTCATCGCCGCGGCTATCGACCAGCACATCTATATCAATGTTCATCGGCGTTTCGAGGAGGGCTTTGTGCTAAAATATTCGCAGCTCGAAGAAGCTGCGACGGCCGACGAAATTCGCCACCCGATCATTCGCGAGGCGCTGAAACTCGTGGGTGTCACGGAGCGAAATTTGGAAATCGCTTCGATGGCAGACATCCCGGCGGGCACAGGTCTGGGCTCATCGGGGAGCTTCACGACCGCGCTGTTGAAGGCATTGCACACGCTGCGCAAGAACATCGTCCGCCCCGCTGAGATCGCCGCGCAGGCGTGTGAGATCGAACTGAACAAGCTTCACGAACCGATCGGGAAGCAGGACCAATATATCGCGGCGGTCGGTGGCGTGACTTCGTTTCATTTTCTGCCGGGCGGCAGTGTCGAGGTTTTACCGGTCGAACTCGACGAGGAGACGCTCTTCAATTTGCAGGACAATCTGCTGCTTTTCTTCACCGGCTACACCCGCTCGGCATCGAATATTTTGAAAGAGCAGAACGACAAGACTAAGAGCATGGACAAGGCGATGGTGGAAAACCTGCACTTCGTCAAAGAGCTCGGCGTGATGAGCAAGGACGCGCTGGAGGCTGGTGAATTGCGGGAGTTCGCGCGACTCATGGATATCCATTGGCAGCGAAAAAAGGAGCGCTCGGGCGGAATGAGCAATACGCAGATCAACTCGTGGTACGATTTCGCGATGGCCAATGGTGCACTCGGCGGGAAACTGATCGGCGCGGGCGGCGGCGGCTTCCTGATGTTCTATACGGAACAGGTGACGCGTTTGCGGCGGGCGCTGCGGGAGCAGGGGCTGCGTGAAGTGCGGTTCCGGTTCGATTTCGAGGGAACAAAGCTGGTTGCGCAGGATTGAAGCGGGGATGCACGGGGATTTGAAACGCAGAGACGCAAAGGCGCAGAGAGCGCGGAGGAAGGCGCTTTCACTGGGTTCCGGAATCTCTGCGTCTCTGCGTCTCTGCGTTAAATCCAACTCGTCGCGCCATACATGAGCATCGATTCGATGCCGGTGGCGATCCTTGCGGGTGGGCTGGCGACGCGGCTCCGCCCGATCACGGAAAAGATTCCCAAGGCGCTCGTATCGGTCGCGGGTGAGCCGTTTCTTGCGCATCAACTACGTCTCCTGCACTCCCGCGGTCTGCGACGCGCGGTCCTTTGCGTGGGTTACCTCGGCGAAATGATCGAGCGAGAGTTTGGCGATGGAGCGGCGTTTGGCGTGGAACTGCGCTACTCGTTCGACGGGCCCAAACTGCTCGGGACCGGCGGTGCGTTGCGACAAGCGTTGCCGCTGCTCGGCGATGAATTTTTCGTTCTCTACGGCGACTCTTATTTGCCGATCGATTATGCAGCTGTGGCCGCCGCTTTTCAAAACAGTGGGCAACCGGCGCTGATGACGGTCTTCCGCAATGAAGGCGCGTGGGACACGAGCAATGTGTGGTTTGAGGACGGTCGCATTGTGCGCTACGACAAACGTGAGCGTGTGCCGGAAATGCGGCACATCGACTACGGGTTGGGCGCCTTTCGCCGGTCGGTTTTTGCGGGGCGGTCGGCGGATGTGGCGTTCGATCTGGCGGATGTGCAGCGCGAACTGGTTGCCAAAAGCGCGCTCGCCGGGCATGAAGTTTTCCAGCGCTTTTACGAGAACGGTTCGCATGCCGGTCTCGCCGAACTCGAAACCCGCCTCAGCCACGGAACCCCACTATGAGCTACGCCCAACAACATCTCACCGAAACCCGTGCCATCATCGATCAACTTGACCCCGACCTGCTGGAACGCGTGGTCGAAGGTCTCGCCGCCGTTCGCGAACGTGGCGGTCGTCTCTTCATTCTCGGTGTCGGCGGTAGCGCGGCGAACGCCTCGCACGCCGTCAACGACTTCCGCAAAATCTGCGGATTCGAGTGCTACGCGCCGACGGACAATGTCTCCGAACTGACCGCGCGAACGAATGACGAAGGCTGGACCACCGTCTTTGCCGAATGGCTGCGCGGCAGCCGGCTGAATGCGAAGGACGCGCTGCTCATCTTTTCCGTCGGTGGGGGCAATCTCGAAAAGAATGTGAGCCCGAATATCGTTGAGGCACTGAAGCTGGCGAAGAGCGTCGGTGCGGGCGTGTTCGGGATCGTGGGAAAGGACGGCGGATACACCGCGCAAGTCGCCGATGCAGCGGTCATCATTCCGACAGTGAACCCAAATAACATCACGCCGCACTCCGAGGCGTTTCAGGGCGTCGTGTGGCACCTCTTTGTTTCGCATCCGCGGTTAAAGGTCGCCGCGACGAAATGGGAAAGCGTGAGGTGAAGTCGGAAGTCGGAGGTCGGAAATCGGAATGAAACGCGCGGTTTTCCTGGATCGCGACGGGGTGATCAACCGCGCGGTGGTCCGCGAAGGGAAACCGTATCCGCCGGCGTCACTGGCGGAGTTTGAGTTGTTGCCGGGCGTCAAAGAAGCGTGCGCGCGATTGAAGGCGGCGGGCTTTCTTCTTGTCGTCGCGACCAATCAACCCGATGTCGGCCGTGGCACTCAGCGGCGCGATGATGTGGAGGCGATGCACGCACAAATGAGCGCGTTGCTGACGATCGATCGCGTGGAAGTCTGCTACGATCCGGGGCAGGGGCAGCCATCGGAGTTCCGCAAACCCGCGCCCGGCATGCTCCTCCGCGCGGCGCACGAACTCGGCATCGACCTGAAGCAGAGCTGGATGGTCGGCGACCGCTGGCGCGACATCGATTGCGGTGCGGCTGCCGGCTGTCGCACCGTCTTTATCGATTACGGCTACGACGAGAACCTGCGCGCGCTGCCGGATTTTCGCGCACGCGACCTGGACGAAGCCGCCACTTTTATTTTCGCCGCGTCTTAGACTGGAAGAGGAGCCCGGGCGGGGGCTCAAATCGGGCGGAGGTGCTGGCATGGATGAAGCTTATTCCGAGTCCAACATGAATTCGCTCTCCGCCCTGAACATCAAGATTTACGCCGATGGCGCCGACAAGGCCGGCATGCTCGACCTTTACCGCAACCCGCTCATCCAGGGGATGACGACGAACCCGACCCTGATGAAAAAGGCCGGTATTTCGGACTACGAAGCGTTTGCGAAGGACGTGCTCCAGACGGTGAAGTCGAAGCCGATTTCGTTCGAGGTCTTCGCCGATGATTTTGCTGAAATGCGCCGGCAGGCGCTGCAGATGCGCGATTGGCAGGAGAATGTTTATGTGAAAATCCCGGTATTGAATCCGGCGGGCGAATCAGCAGTGGAACTGATCCGCGACCTGGCGCGCGATGGCGTGAAGCTGAATGTGACGGCGATTCTTTCCGAACAACAAATCGAACAGGTCGCCGGAGCGCTCGAAGCGGAAGTTCCTTCCGTCGTGTCGATTTTTGCCGGACGGATCGCGGATACGGGCCGCGACCCGATGCCGATCATGCGTGCGAGCCATGAGATCCTGCGGAATCAGCCAAAGGCGGAGATTCTTTGGGCGAGCGTGCGCGAGGTTTTCAACATCTTCCAAGCCGACGACGCAGGCGTTCACATCGTTACTGTCCCTCACGATATTTTGCACAAGGCGATCTCCATGTGCGGACGCGATCTCGATGAACTTTCGCTCGATACGGTGAAGATGTTCGACCGCGATGCGAAGGCTGCCGGCTACACGCTGGCTACCGATCCGGTTGCGGTGCCGGCGGAGGTGTACTTGCTTCGGAAGGCGGCGTAAGCGGAGGATTGGAGGGTGCCGGGCGATCAGCGCCTGGCTTCGGCGTCGCCGACGGGCCGCCCTCCAGTTTGTCGCGGAGTTCGAGAAACTCTTTCTGCTTCGGACGGGCGCGCAATGCCCGCTCCAATTCCGTGCGCGCCTCGTCGCGGTTTCCCCGCTCGAAGCGGACGCTCGCCAGCAGGTAGTGGGTCTTCGCATCCTCTGGTTCCGAGTTCAGCGAGGCCGTAAAAAATTTCTCCGCCAACTCCCACCGCTTCTCTACCATGGCGATGACCCCGAGGTTGTTCAGCGCGCCGGCGTGGCGCGGACTGAGGTCGAGAGCGCGTCGGTAGAAAAGCTTGGCTCGCGTGCGGTCGGCGGTCGCGGTTTCCTTTGGCAGGTCCACTTGGCTGGCGCGGGCGAGCCAGAGGTTGCCGAGGGCAAAATGGATATCGGCATTCTCCGGGACGTAGGCGTAGGCAGTCTTGAGATTGCCTTCGGCGTGGTCGAAGGCCACGAGCGCTTGGGCGAAGTTTTTTCGGTCGAGTTCCAGCTCGCCGGCGGTGATGGCTCGGATGCCGGCTTTGTAATGATCGAGTGACCACAGCCCGATGTCGTGGCGGGGAATGGAGACGAAAGTGGCGGCTCCCGCACACAGCGCTAGGTAGGCGCAGGTCGGAATCCACCGGGCGCGCGCCACATTCTCCCAAAAGATCCACAGCCCAGCCGCGCCCAGGATCATCAATCCGGGCACCGCCGCGAGACGGTAACGCTCGGTGACGAAGACGGGCATGAGCGCGCACATATGGAGAAACACCGCCGCTAGTATCCACCCGGCTCGCGGGAAGCGCCAAAGCGTGGGAATCAGACCAGCCAGGCCAAGTGCGGCAACGAATCCGAACTTAATCCCCGGTGGTAGCACGTTGTCGTCGCGAAGGAGCTTGATGATGCTCAGGTCATCATATTGGTAAGCATTCCAGAAGTTCCCAAATTTGACACTCATTAGTCGCAGCCATGCGACTAAGTGGCTTCGGATATAAGTATTGGCCTGCGCTGACCAGTAGCGGGACACTTCCGCGCGGGTTAGTTTCCGTCCCGCGGCGGCTTCGGCTAATGTAATCGAATCCTTGAGCAGACCCTCCTGGGTCGCGCGGATGCCGGGAGGCATTTTTGGGTAACCGGTGGCTTCTGGATTATTTCCGATCCAGAAATTGATCCCGCTGTGCGCCGAGAGCATCACCGGTTCGCGGGCGACGAAGTAATTATGGATCCAGGCGGGTGACGCTCCAATGTAGATACCGGCGACCAATGTGGCCATGGCGGCGCCGATTCTGGGTAGGCGCGCGGGCCATGGCCTTTCGGGAGCGACGCTCAAAAAGATCGCTGTGATGAGTATCGGCACGGCGAAAAGAATCGTCGCCACCAGCATCGCGATAAACCCGGCAAACAGACCCAGCGCCAGCCACGGTTTCCACCACGACGCGGTCTGAGTTTTCACCGCCCACCAGACACAAATGTAGTAGGAAAAGACGAGCCAGATGGTGGGCATCGTGACTGCAGAAAAAGCCTGCGCCGGAGTGAAGCAGATCCAAGCCAGCGCCGCGCCGATCCCGATACAATCGGCCCTGCGGAGCGATAGCGCGGTTTTAACTTCATCGGGCGAGGCGGCGAAAACTTCGCGAGAGATTTTGAAAATCAAAACCGCGACTCCGGCATCCATGAGCGCCTGAAGCAGGCCGACGATGAAGGGATCAAATCCGCCCACGGCGAGGAAGATCGCCGCGAGGCAGTAGGCATAGCCTGGCAACCCATAGAACGCCTTGTGATCAGTCCATTGTCCGTTCGCGATGCGCAGCGCCCAGTCGCTGTAAAACTTCATATCGTCCCCGTCGGGGAGAAAATGCAGCGACCCCGAGAAACGGATCAGGACAAGGAGACGGACAGCGAAGGCCAGCAGGAAAAGCCACAGCGTGAGCGGCAATCGGGCATGGAGTCGAGATGCGGAGGCGGACATGAGGATCGGAGGCCAGACAAAAGGTGGCGCATTACGCCGCCCGGCGAGACGCGCGCGTTTTTTTGGAAATTATAAAAAAGTCGAAATGGGTGGCATCACGGCTGCTTAGAATATCGCCAACAACCGCAGAGTTATCCGCGGACCTAAACAACAAACAACCGAAATAATACATAATCCTATGTTGCAGAAACTGAACAAAAATCGTGGGGGCTTTACCCTCGTTGAAATCATGATCGTCGTCGCCATCATCGCCCTCCTCGCGGCGATTGCGGTGCCGAACTTCCTCCGTGCTCGTAAGCGCTCGCAGGCCACCCGCATCCTCGAAGATCTCCGCATCATTGACTCGGCGATCGACCAGTATGCGATCGAGAACAACAAGTCCGGCGGCGCGAACGTCGGCTGGACCGACATTCAGGGCTACCTGAAGACCGGTTCGGTGATCTATAACTCCGGCGGCAAAGACATGCTGAGCAACAGCTACGTCGGCTACTCGGTGGATTCGATTCCGAAACTCAGCTCCACCTCCTTCGGCAAGCTCTCCGACGTGGCCCCGAGCGATTTCTGGTCGCCCTTCTACCCCTGATCAGCTCCTAGCTTAGTCTAATCTGTCATCAGCCGCCCTCCTGCTTTGCGGGAGGGCGGCTGAATGTTTTTGTGCGGACGTTACATAGTGTGGCTTTGGATCGAGGCGGCATTGGAACACGGCGACAGCCTGTTGAGAGGCCTCAGTCGGGCCTGTTATCATGAGGAGACCAAGCCACCTCGCGGGTTCTTGGTGCTGAGATAACATCGCAGACCTTCGTCTTCGTCCTCGCTCTCTTCCTCAAATGGCGGAAAACGAGGACGAGGACGATGTGATTAGTTGTTTCAACAGGCCTCAAAGCGCGGCCACCTACCAGATTCTCATTCCGAGCGATTCGAGTCTCAAAAAATAGACACCTCAGAACGAAGCCGATCCGTGCAAGGGCAATGCAAAAACACGAAACCTAGTTATAGGCATGAGAATAACTATGCGTGGCAGTCTTCGTGCTAATCATGGGCATGGCTAGGCCGCTCTCAAGCTTCCGAGCAAATAAAACGCACTTAAAAAATAGCAAAACAAATTATATGTTGCAGAAACTGAACACAAAGCGCGGGGGCTTTACCCTCGTGGAAATCATGATCGTGGTTGCCATCATCGCCCTCCTTGCGGCGATCGCGGTGCCAAACTTCCTGCGGGCGCGCAAGCGTTCCCAGGCCACGCGTATCCTCGAAGATCTCCGGATCATTAGCGGCGCGATCGATCAATATGCAATCGACAACAACAAGAGCGCCGGCGCAGACGTTGCTTGGGATGACATTCAGTATTACGTCAAGACTGGAACGGTTCTTTATAACTCGGGTGGAAACGATCTTCTGAGCAATCCCTACAGCGGATTCTCGGTTGATTCAAATCCGAAGCTGAGCGACACGTCGTTTGGCAGACTCTCCGATGTGGCCCCGAGCGACTTCTGGTCCCCGTTCTATCCCTGATCCACTAACTACAACTGAGTCCATTTCTCAGCCGCCCTCCCGCCAAGCGGGATGGGCGGCTGAGCCTTTTGTGGGAAGCACGGAGTTCGTCCGGCGGCATCCGATTAGCTATGAGAGACAAGGGTTACCCATGTTCAGCCACATCATTCGTCCATCAAAGTTTTTACAAGTATAAGATGGCATCTCCGCGCTTAGGGCAATGGATGGTAAAGGCAGGTCAGTGGGTTTCCCGGCCGTTGGTGTCTCTCGTAGCGTGCATTCTTGCCGGATTGCTGGTGTATGCGCCCGCACTGAACGGGAGCCCAGTCTGGGATGACTTCTATCTTATCCGTGAGAATCCGCTTTTCCGCAGCCCGGTGTTTGGCCTCGAAGTCTTCCGCCACTTTCTCTTTTTCGACTCCTTCTCGACTTACTATCGACCGGTGCAGAACTGGTCTTACATGCTGGACTACTGGGTGTGGGGCGGAAACCCGATGGGTTACCATCTCACGAACATTCTCGTCCACAGTCTCAGCGGGTTTCTGCTTTTCCTTTTACTCCGCCATTTGTTGCTCGGTTTGGTCGCGAGAGTGGGCGACAAGGAGCGGCCCGAGATGGGAGCCATTGCGGTTCTCGTCGCTATCGTCTGGGTTGTGCATCCTATCCATAACGCTGCGGTAGCCTATATCTCCGGTCGGGCAGACAGCCTCGCCGCCTTGTTTGCGCTTGGAGCGTGGTTGTTATACTTGAAGACATTGTGCAGCAGTAACCGCTGGCTCAAGATCGCGTCTGGAATCTCGGCGTGTGGGTCGCTGCTCGTCGCGCTTTGTTGCAAAGAGATCGCGCTGATCTGGCTGGCTCTTTTCCTCCTGCACCTTTTCGGTTTTGATCGAGCGCGCCGATGGAAAGAGAAGTGGGTGATTGTCGCGTGTGTGGCTGGCGTGTTTGGGATTTACGCTGCATTGCATGCCCTGCCGGGCTATCGCGCGCCGATGCAGGACGGACCGCCCGCTGCTTGGGACGCACGCGTGCTTCTCATGCTCCGGGCGCTCGGCGATTACACCGGGCTGATGTTTTATCCCGGACAGCTTTACATGGAACGGTCCATTTCAAGTCCGGCCATTTACCGAACGATTGCGATCTGGCGTGAGCATTCCCGCTACGAGTATCTTTCGATAGTCGGTCTGCTCGCGGGCCTCGCGGCCCTTTACTTCAGCGCGAAAGCCGGACGCGGCCAGAGGTTGCGGATTTTCGGGGCTGCCTGGTTCGCCATCGCCTTTCTGCCGATCTCGAATCTCTTCCCGCTGAATGCGGAAGTCGCGGAACATTGGATCTATCTCGCGAGCATCGGCTTTTTGCTATTCCTCGCTGGTTCCGTAATCGCGCTTCCCGAACGCGGGCGGCTTGCCTGTGCCGCGCTGGCTGTACTCGCCGTCGTGGGACTCGGCGCGCGGACGGCTGTGCGCAGCGGTGATTGGCTCAACGCGGAAACCTTTTGCATACGGACGATTGCCGCGGGTGGCGCTTCACCGCGCATTCTCACTGCGCTCGCTTCTGTCTATGATCAGCGGGGCGACTATCAAAAGCAGGAGGCGGTTCTTCGCCAGACGATCGAGCAGTATCCGGAATTTCTGCCGGCACGGATGAACCTCGGGATTTGTCTTTCCCGACAAGGTCGGATTGCCGAAGCGGAGGCTTTGCTGGGCGCGAGTCAGGTTAAAGCGGATGAGGTCTCGCGGCAGTATCCCCGCACATGGCCTGCGGCACTGCATCTCGTCCAGATTCGCCGCGAGGCGCAGCAGACCGACGAAGCCTTTGCCATCCTCCACGAAGCCCGCGTTCGTTTTCCTGAGATTTGGCAATTAGTGAAATACGAGAGCGATTTGATTCGCGAAACGACAAGCCCCGCCGCCGCCATTCCGACGGTGGCGCGTTTCGCCAAGGCGCATTGGTGGTACTTCGACGCGTGGGTCACGCTTGGGGCGCTGCGTGGTGCGGCGGGCGAATCCGACGCGGCGATCGCGGCGTTGCACCACGCCAGCCGACTCGATATTTACGATGGCCGGGCGCTGAATGGCATCGCCCAAATCGAGAGCGAGCGCGGTCGTCCGGCAGTGGCGCTCGCAGTGCAACTCGAAGCGATGGCGCGCGATCCGGACCAGCCCGGACAGTATGTTGCGCTCGCCGGAATTCTCGAAAAGCTCGGGCGCAAGGAGGAGGCGAATGCCGCTTTGCGAAAGGCGCAGTCGCTCGTCGCGGAAGCACGGCGCAGCTCGTGAGGCGCTATTTTCCCGATGGTGGATCGAAGGCGCCCGGCTTGATTTCCAATCCCCCGAGGTCAATGAGCGTGAGCGTGTAGGTTGGGTCGTTTGGGGGCAGTTTTTTTTGCCACGCTGCGGCATTGCCGTCGTAGAACTGAGCGAAGATCGAGTGGTAGCCAGCGTGCAGCCACGACGGAAAGAGGACCGACCATTCCTCAAACGCCCGCCCGTCGCCAGCCTCGGGAGCGCAGGCGCCCTTAAGCAGCGGATAGAGATGTTTCCCATCGGAAAGCACGAGCATCATCCAGGGAAACGTCTTGCGTTCGCCCGAGAATTCCCACGCGAATCGCAGTTGCAACGCGCCGGGAAGCCGCTTGGATACTTGGACTGCGAGGAGAGTGGTTTGTTCGTCGATCTTGATTGGGCCGGGCTCGAAGGCGAACGGCGGAGCGGGCTGGCCGCGTCGGAGCACGGTCATCGCGTTTTTGGAATGCACGCTCCATGAGGCTTGCCGAAGGTACTCGTGGAGCAACCGGTCACTCGACGCCACGAAGCTGTTGGTGTCCGTTTGCATCAACGGATGGTAGTAGCCCGCGCCGGTGCTGAACGTTCCGTGATCCCCGTAATCAATGACGACGTCGTCGCCCGGCGGTGGCGGCGTATAGGCTTTGGAGCTGAGCGTCTTTAGGCCCTTCAGGATGTGATGGAGCGAGATCAGTTGCTCGCGTTTGGCCAGATGCGGGAGGAAAGCGAGGCTGGCCGTGACGGCGGCTGAGTCGGGAAGGTCGGCGATCATTTGCGCCTTCCATTCCCGCTCCTCGAGCACTATCCCGAGCGTCGGCAGCTCCGCGACAATCTCGCGCGCTGCACCAAACCGGAAATGCGCGCAGGCGCAGGCGAGCAGGACCGCCGCGGCGATGCCGCGCTGGGCACGCAGCCTCGTCAACCCTTCTGCGGCGGCGATCCAGAGCAAAGGAATGAACGGCGCCGGATAGTGCGCGCCGAGCGACCACTCGGAATAGCGCCACGACAGCAAATGCTGGAGGAACAAGGGCGCGGCGATGATCAGCCAGCGCGGTCGGAAGAGCGGCAGCAAGAGGAACGGCAGGAGGAGCGCCCACAGCATGTCGCCCTGGGTGAGCGCCATGTGCAGCGCGCCAAACGCCCGGTGCGGCTCCGTGAAAAACTTCAGGATGATGTCGCCGGGCGACTTTCCAAGATGACCGTAGAGTTGCAGGTAATCGACGTTGCCGGCATTGAGCGCGGGACTGATGACCTTCCCGTAAATGAGCAGCCACCCCGCCGCGATGCCCATCGGCACTACATTCCAGCGGAGTTGCCACGCCCGGTCGCGCCGCCATTCCAACACCGCGAAGACGCCGCAAAAACCGACGAGCAGCGGTGCCATGTTTTCCTTCACGCTGAGCACGGCGAGAAACCACAGCCAGAAAAGTCTGCGCCGTTCTGTCAGCCGCGCCTCGATGAGCAGGAGGAGCAGCGGCGCGGAGAGCGCTTCCGGATGAAACTCGTATATCGCGATGGAACCAGTCGCGGGCGTGACGAGCGTCGCGACCGCCATGAGCAGCGCGGCTTTTTCATCGAGCCGCAAATGCCGCCCGATGCGCCACGCGGTAAATGGCATCGTCGCAAACGCCAGCGTCTGCACGGCGACGAACAGCATCGGATGCGGACACAGCGCGAAAAGCGGCGTCAGGAGGAAGACGATCGGTTCGGCGTGATTCCCCATGAGCGGCACGTTGAGCAGCGAGACCATCCACTTTCCGCGGAGCGCCAGCCAGAGCGACTGGACGTAAAAGGCGAGATCGAAAGTGCCGTACTGAAATGTCCACCAGTGCCACCAGGAGACGAGGAAAACGAACGCCGAAAAGATAATCGCGCTCCAGACGAGGAGGCGCGGTGTGGGCGGGCGTTCGGGAGACATCCCGCTGGCTCATAGCGGGGGCGACGGGAAAAGACAACGGCCGCGGGTGGGGACTGCAAATCCCGAGGGAATCAATTTGGCAGCGACCTTTCCGATGAGTATACCGACGCGAGCCATGCCTACCGCCCAGCAACCCGACAAGCTCCCGCGCCTCGCACTCGTCTGTGCGCTGCTCGCGGGAATGTTGCTGGCGTTGATGATGGCGGTTTCGCCGGAGTTGCATGATTTCGCTCATCACGATGGTGATAAGAACGGTCATCAGTGTCTGGTCACGCTGATGCTGACCGGCGGCTGCGACGACACGGCCCCCGAAGCTCTTGTCGTCACGGCGTTTCTCGCCACTTTGTTTGGAACGGTGCCGGTCGGCGAATCGGCGTGGGTGGAGTCGGTGTTTGCGGGCGGGAGCGTGTTCGAGCACGCGCCGCCTTTCGTTTCCTGAGTTCGTTCCCAGCGCATTCCCGCTGGTTTGCAAATGGCACGCCGTCCCGTCGGACAGGCGCGCCCTGACCCTCAATTTCAACCAGGAGACTTCTCGTGAATTTTTTCAAAATCAGTTCCGCACTCGCGCTTGTCGCGAGCACATCCATTGCGCTCGCGCAAAATGCGCCCGCTCCCAATTCGCCAACCGACGTGCAACTCTTGCAAAAGCAGATGCTCGAAATGCAGGCCGGCATCCAGCAGATGCAAGCGCAGCACGCGCAGGAAATCGAGGCGCTCAAAGCGCAAGTTGCCGTTCAGCAAAAGGCGCTGGACGAATTCAAAAATATGGCCGGTTCCAGCGCGCCACCGCTTCCAGCGGGTCCGGCGCAAACCGCTTCCACGGCTGGCGCAATCCCCGCGTCGCCCGCGGGTGCGCCGCTTTTCCCGACGACGGATTCCTCCGTGTTGGCGACCGGTTCGACTGCAATCGCGCCTGTCCCGTCGGCGCCGTCAGTAACTGCGCCGGATGCCATCCCGACGATCGACACATCAGTCGTGGCCGCGCCGACTTTGGGCGGGTCTCCGATCACGCTCGCGGGCGGTGGAAAGACTTACCTCAACATTTCCCTCGATGTGCTGATCAACGCCGCCATCTCAACGGCGCGAGATTTGGAGACGATCGAAGTCGGCGACCACGACCCGATTCATCGCGGCTTCAACGCCCGCAACACGGAGCTCGTGTTCGACGGCGCGGTCGATCCGTATTTCGAAGCTACCGCCAACATTGTCTTCAAGCTCGACCCGCAGAACGAGACTTCGGTCGAAGTCGAAGAGGCATTCGCGCAGACGACAAGTCTGCCGTGGAATCTCCAAGTTAAAGGCGGGCAGTTTTTCTCCCCGTTTGGCCGTATCAACTCAATGCACCCGCACACGTGGGACTTCATCGACGCGCCGCTCGTGCATGGGCGTTTGCTCGGGCCGGATGGTTTGCGCGGCGTCGGCGCGCAAGTGTCGTGGATCGTTCCGACGCCCTGGTATTCGCAAATCATGCTCGCCGTCCAAAATGGCGAAGGCAGCACCGGGTTTTCATTCCGCAATCGGGGCACCGGCGACACTTTCTATGGTCGCGAGACGATTGATCGCCAGCTTCGTGGCGTCCAGGACCTCGTCTTTGTTCCGCGCTGGGAGAGTTCGTTCGACTTCGGCGGCACGAAGACCTTGCTCACCGGCGTCTCCGCGGCCTTCGGTCCGAACGACACCGGTCCGACTTCGCACACCCAGATTTATGTGGCCGATGCTTTTTACAAATGGAAGCCCGCCAATGCCGGTGGTGGTTGGCCTTACGTGAAGTGGCAGACCGAAGCGATGTATCGGCGCTTTCAGGCTGGGCGCGGCCTCGACGACTCGTTCCCCGTCGGCGAGACATTCAACGATTGGGGCGCGTATTCGCAGGTCATCTGGGGCTTCAAGACTGGGTGGAGCGCGGGCGTGCGCGGCGACTACCTGCACATGAGCGATTCGCAGGTCACCGACGACCCGGAGCGGCAGAGCCGGTGGCGCCTCTCGGCAGACCTGACTTGGTTCCCATCCGAGTTTTCAAAGCTGCGGCTGCAATACAATCACGACTTCCTCGAAGCCTCCCACTTCCTCGACGGACGGGACGTGGATTCCGTTTTCCTCCAGTTCGAATTCGCCCTCGGTGCGCACGGCGCCCACAAGTTTTAAACCACCAAAAAACACCCATGAAAATCCGATCCATCATCCTCTCCTTTGCGATCACCGCTGCCTTTCTCCAAAGCGCGCACGCCAAGCTCAACGTCGTCGCCACTCTGCCCGATTACGCCGCCGTCGCGCGCGAAATCGGCGGTGACAAAGTGGAAGTCACCGCGCTCGCCAAGCCCACCGAAGATCCGCATTTCGTCGATGCGCGCCCCAGCTTCGTCGTGAAATTGCGAACCGCCGATGTGCTCATCGAAGGCGGCGCGGAACTCGAAGTCGGCTGGCTCCCGCCGCTCCTGCAAAACGCCCGCAACGAGAAGATCGAGAGCGGCAAACCGGGCCGCGTGATGGCGTCCCAGGGAATCCGTCTACTCGATGTCCCGGCGACGCTCTCGCGCGCAGCCGGTGATGTTCACGCTTCGGGTAATCCACATTTCATGGTCGATCCGATCATCGCCAAAGCCGTCGCTCAACACATCGCGCAGGCTTTCGCTACCGTCGATCCGGCGAATGCCGCCGGCTATCAGGCGAACTACGCGAAGTTCGAGGCGACGATCAACGCGAAGCTCCAGGATTGGGGCCGCGCGCTGCTTCCTTACAAGGGCCAGCCGCTCGCCGCCTATCACGATTCGTGGGTCTATTTCGCGCATCGTTTCGGTTTCACGATCGAGACTTTTCTCGAGCCCAAACCGGGCATTCCTCCCTCGCCGTCGCATCTCGCGGAGGTGATCGGGAAGATGAAAACAGATCACATCAAAGCGATCCTGGTGGAGCCGTATCAAAATCGGAAGATTGCGGTAAAGGTCGCCTCATCCACCGGCGCGCACGTCGTGGATGCCGCGCAATTTCCGGGCGCATTTCCGAACGCTGACAGCTACTCCGCGCACATCGATGCACTCGTCGGCCGCGTCGCCGCCGCCCTCAAATAGCCATGTGGGAAGTCATGTTTTGGCCCGTCGTGGCCTGTGTGTTGTTGCCGTGGCTGCTCGTCTATCTCGGCATTCATGTCGTGCAGCGCGGCATCATTTTCATCGACATCGCCATGGCGCAAATGGCGTCGCTCGGCATCTGCGTCGCGGTGCTCTTCCGGCTCGATTTGGAAAGCCCGGCGACCTTCGCCATCGCGCTCGGCTTTACCCTCGTCGGCGCGGCGATCTTCTCATTCACCGGCAAGCGCGAAAGCAAGGTACCACAGGAGGCGGTGATCGGGATCAGCTACGTCGTCGCTGCGGCCGCGGCCGTGCTCCTGCTTAGTCGCGCGGCGGAAGGTGACGAGGAAATCAAGAACATGCTCGTGGGCAACATCCTCCTCGTGAC
>JBBSDS010000078.1:0-16145 GCA_038240495.1 Chthoniobacterales bacterium
GAGCCGCGGGCTTGTATTGCGGGCGCGCAGAGTAACCGAGGGCTCTCAACTCTCAACGCTCAACTATTCCACACTCCCCAAATGCAGGACTTTACCGCGGGCACTACTGCCGGAACTCCCAGTCGCACGCCGACCAGCGGCAACGCGCACACCGACGAACTCGTCAAAAAACTCGTGCGCGAATCGGGCTGCGAGAAGTCGTGCGAGTTGATCGAGGAAATGATCATCACCGCGTTGAAGATGGGGCAGGACCAAACGACGACCGCGGATCTGAAATTGTTCAATCGCTCGCTCAAGGAACTGCGCCACGCGGCGCGCGTCTTCGCTCCGTATCGGACCGTGCACAAGGTCGTCGTTTTCGGTTCTGCGCGGACGGCATCGACAGAACCCGAGGCGGTGGCGGCGGAAGAGTTTGCCCGCAAGATGCAGCGGGAGCACGGCTACATGATCATCACCGGCGCGGGCGAGGGGATCATGGGCGCAGCGCAGCGCGGCGCGGGCAAGGAGCAGAGCTTCGGGCTGAATATCCGGCTGCCTTTCGAGCAGCGCGCGAACGAAACGATTCACGGCGATCCGAAGCTCGTGAACTTCAATTACTTCTTCACCCGCAAGCTGAACTTCCTCAAAGAGACGCACGCGGTGGCGCTATTTCCCGGCGGCTTCGGGACGATGGATGAAGGCTTCGAGGTGCTCACGCTGATGCAGACGGGAAAGGCGCGGATCATTCCCGTGGTCATGGTGGACAAGCCGGGCGGACGTTATTGGGAAACGTGGTTTGCGTTTCTCGGCGACTACCTGCTCAAGCTCGGCCTCGTCTCCGCGGAGGACTTCCACCTTTTCAAAATGACCCACAGCGTGGATGAGGCGATCGCGGAGATCGTCCAGTTCTACAAAGTCTTTCGGAACTATCGGTGGGTCGGCCAGCGCCTCGTGATCCGGTTGCATGTGAGCCTGACCCCGGCAGCCGTCGCGCAACTCAATGCGGACTTTGCGGACATCTTAAATGGAAACGAAATCGTCCAAACCAGCGCGCTGCCTGAAGAGCACAACGAACCGGAAATCGCCGATCTCCCACGCCTCGTCCTCATCCCGAAGCGGAAAAATTTCGGCCGTTTGCGCAAGCTGATCGATGCGATCAATTTGTCGGAAATGGAGTAGTCCCCGATCCGCGCCCACTCGCGCGAACGGTTATCCCACTTTGGCGAGAGCGGCAAATCCGCCGCCGCACCAGCGACTTTCCACTCACACCATCTTTCGGAATTAAGCTGACGCTGGCGGAAGGTGGACGGAATTACGGAATTTGACCAAATGACGGAATCCAAGGCTCCGTCAGTTCATTCCGTAATTTAGAATAATTCCGTCATTCCGTCCTTCCTCAATACCGCCCGAAGAATTGGGAGAGATCGTCTCAGTTCGTCCGGCAGCCGACGGTGAGCAGCACATTCGCCCACAGCGCCTGGTCGGCGGTTTGGATGGTCAGGATGTGATCAGGGGACTCGACGGCTTCGTAGAATTCCCATTTTGAAATCGGCGAGACGGCAACGGTCAGCCCGGCTTCCGCGGTGATCGCGCGCAATTCCTCCCACACCGGTGGCTCGCCGAAGCTGGCGTAGGGATCATCCGGAGGAATACCCATGGTATTGATATGATCGATCGGCACGGCGCTGAGCAGCGCACGCAGCACTTGCGCCACGGTCGGCACGCCGGGTGTGAGTTGGAGGCACACGAGCTCGGCGTTTGGCCCCTTCTTGTTGGCCGCGGGGTAGTTGCCGTCGGTGATGAGAATCCGGGAGTGATGCCCGCCGCGCGCGAGGACGCGGAGGATGTCGGGGTGAAGGAGCGTGGTCTTGAGCATCGGACGAAAATTATGAAACGACGTGCTTGCGGAAGGACTCGATGGTTTGCCGCGCGGCGGTCGCTGAGTCCGGCAGCGGAATGATTTCCGCGGAAAGGTAGCCAGCGTAATCGATGTCCCGCAGCGCGCCGATGACCGGCGGTACGCTCGTGTGGCCGAAGCCGATGGCGCGGCGATTGGAATCGGCAAAGTGGACGTGGCCGACGAGCGAACCGGCGTCGCGAAAGGCCGTGGCGAGGTCGGCTTCCTCGATGTTCATGTGGAAGAGGTCGGCGAGAATGCGGATGTTCGCGGTCCGCAGAGTGCGGAGCCATGCGGCGGTATCGCCGATCCGATTGAGGAGGTTCGTCTCAAAACGATTGAGCGGTTCGTAAAGGAGCGGAACGCCGTGCGTCCTGGCGTGTTCGCCGAGATCGTCGAGCGCTTCGCCCAGCCAGTCCAGCGCCTGCTCGCGCGTCGCGTCACCCTCCCAGCGGCCTTGCATCGAGCCGATGATCGCCGGCGCGGCGAAGCCACCCGCGAGGTCGATGATCGCGCGGATGAATTCGCGAGCCTGCTCCCGGATTCCCGAGTCGGCGTGGGTGAGCGTCCATTTGTGAATAACCCAACCGCCGCCCGTGCCAATGGCGGCGACGGACAGTTTGTGCCGGTCGATCAGGTTCTGAAGTTCGGCGATGTCGATGGCGGAGGCCGACGGTGGAAAGATCTCGATGGCGTCGAAACCAAGTGTGGAGGCTTGTTCAAAGGCATCGGCGAGGCCGTTCCAATAAACGAACGGGCCGCCTTTGGCCTGGGGGACGAGGGAGACGGTGATGGCGGAGCGCATGGGATTCTAACTTACCCGACGAACAGCGGCTTGAGGTGACGTTCGTAAAGGTTCGCGGTCACGTTCTTGCCGACGATTTCCTCATTTGCCTTGAGCAGGTCGAGATAGTGCTGGCCTTTCTTGGCGGCGATTTTGAACGACACATGCAGAAGCTGGCGGAAGCTGGCATTGAAAAGCGGATGCTTTTGATCGTGGCGCAACGCGCCGGTGTATTGCTCGCTCGTCCAACCGGCGACTTCGCTGGCGCCTGGCAATTTCGCTCTGTCGATGTCGATGACTGAGGCGTAAGGCGCGCACAATTCATCCACATGCTCGATGGCGTAGGCGTAGATGTCCCTCGCGAGTTGCAGCGCTTCGCCACCCGCTTCCGCGAGGCCGATCAATTCCTCGAGCCAGGTCGTGCCGGCAGTTTTGAGGTGCAGGCCGGCGCCGAATTTCGGCAGCGTGCGGCGGATGATCGGATAGAGCGAAAACTTGTCGCTGCCGCTGTGGACGCTGAGCTTGAGATTGGCGGGCAGGCCGTAGCGCGCGATGGAGAAGGCGATGACCGCGAGGTCGTCGTGAAACTCTTTCTCGAACTGCACGAGGTCGCCGACGTAATCCACCCCCTTGTTGAAACGGCCGGTGAATTTCGGCGCGATGGTCTGCGCGGGAATGCCCTCGTCGGCGATGGCGGCGAGGATGACGAGCAGCTCAGGCGGGGTCTGCGGCGAATCGGTTTCGTCCATCGAAACTTCGGCGATGAGTTTGTCGGCGCCTTTCTGCGCGGCCACATGCCGATAGATTTTTCCCGCGTCCTGCACCGCGAGCAAAAACTTCTCGGTAATCCGCTGGACCTCGGCTCGGGTGGTCTGAAAGGGCGTGGCGATCTTCGGAATCTCGATTGTGCCGATCAGCTCGGGATGCCGATCCAGAAAGGCCTGGACGGCGTCGGGCGCAGCCGGCTGACCGATCGAATCAGCGACATCGAGGGTGAAAAAATCCGAGTACGGAATGAAACGATCGACCGTCTCGAGACGGATGTGATCGGCGTCCACGTGCCAGCCCTGTTTCCAGCCCAGCGCGGCGACGGCGATCTGCGCAGCGGCGAGCACGCTCGATGGTTCGGAGCCGACAAACGTGTGTTCGCGATTCGATTTGTTCCAGACCGGCACGGCGTCCACGCCATCTTTGGCGATGAGTTGAAAGGCGCGGAGTTGCGCTTTGGCTTGATGGGCGAAGCGGTCGCCGACGCCGATGGAGAATTTTTCGAGAGTGAGCATGGGTAGGAAGAGGTGCGATTCAGGGGCGCGAGATTAGGTGCGTGGACGTAGGATGGGAAGCGCACGAATTGACCGGGAGGGTGGAGCGAAAATCGAGGGACGCGCATGGCATCGCAGCCGGAGGCTGCCCCTCCATGTTGTTTGAGAACGAGCGTTGTAGAGGCGGCTCTGTCGTAGGACGTGCCGTCTTTGCTGGCCGGAAGGCGGCACGTCGCCAAAGCGCGACAGAGCCGCCTCTACACAATGGCGAATTGAGCCACTACGGGATGCGCCAAAAGTTTGCTGGGCGACGGAAGTCTGGTTACGTTTGCGATCAACAGCGACAGTCAAAGTTCCTCCCGGCGACGCCGTCTCAATCCTCATTCGTTTGATCAGCGTTCGGGATTTCTTCCCAATGACAGACCCCTCTGCAAACTTCGCGGACCATGAGCCGGACGATGACGCGCGCCTTTCCTCGCGGCGTTCGCTGGTCGCGAAGCTGACGCTTTTTATGGGGCTTACGCTCGGAGTGCTGATTGCGGAATTGCTGGCGGCCGGTTTTTTTTTCGGGCGTGAGATTTTGCGGGAGAACATCCACGCGCACCTCAGTTCAGTGGCCTCCAGCCGGCATGACATGGTGCGGGCGCATCTCTCCCAGTTGCAGCAGCGTGCGGAGTTGCTCGCCGATCACGGGGAATTCCGCGGACTCTTTCACAATCTAAAGACGCGCCAGCCGGACACGACGAATCAAAGATATTCGCAAGGCAGACTCAATGGTCTGATCGGCCGCCACGGAATTCTTTCGGCCTCGCTGGCTGACGACACGGGCCGCGTGTTACTGGCCGACACAGGCACGGAAACCGGCGGTGAATTGGCCGGCGATCCGGCATTTGAGAACGGGATGAAGGTTCCGTACATCGGTCCGCCACGCGCCGTTGGCGACCATTTTGAGGTCGAGCTCACGGCGCCGATCCGCGATTACGGGACACCGCCGAAAAATATCGCGGTGCTGCTGATGATGGCGGACGTTTCACCGCTGGCCGAGGCGATGCGCGATACCACGGGGCTTGGCCAGACTGGCGAGGTGCTGCTCGGCCTCCGCGAGGGCAATAACGTACGGACGCTTTTCCCGCCGCGTCATCGGAAACAAAGCCTGGTGTACCCGCTGGAGAACCTGCCGGGAATGGCCTCGGCGCTGGCCGGGCGGGAGTTTCTGGGCACGACGCGGGACTATCGCGGCGAGCAGGTGCTGGCTGCGGCGCTGCCCGTCGGCTACGGCGGCTGGGGGCTGGTGACGAAGATGGACACCCGCGAGGCGTATGCCCCGATGGACCGCGCGTTGCGCTACGGGCTGCTGTGTAGCGGTGTCGTAGCCGCCGTCGGACTCGCCGCGGCGTATCTGCTGGCGCGGGGTTTTGCGCGCCCCGTGCAGCGGCTCGTCGCGGCGGCGTCGCGCGTCGCGGGTGGCGATTACGAGACGGCAGTCCCAATAGAATCGGCGGACGAATTTGGCCTGCTCGCGGCCAGATTCAATGAAATGACCGCCGCGATTCGCAGCCGCGGTGCGGAGCGCGATGCGAAGGAGACAGCGCTGCGGGAAAGCGAGTTGCGGCTCAAGGCGATCGGCGATCATTTGCCGGGTGGCACGATTTACGAATACGGAATGCGGCGCGACGGCAGTCAATTCTTTGTCTATCTCAGTGCGGGAATCGAGCGCAGCACCGGCTATCGGCCCGAGGAGTTGTTTGCGCATCCGGAGAAGGTATTTGAGACGGTGCTCGAGGAAGACGCTGCGAGGATGATGCGCGCCACGCACGAATCGGCGCAGAATCTTTCCGTCTTCGATCAGCAGGTGCGCCGCCGGATGCCAAATGGCGAGATTCGCTGGTTCCACTCGCGCTCGATGCCGCGGCGTCTGGATGACGGGAGTACGGTCTGGGATGGGGTTGAACTCGACGTGACGGATTACAGGCACGCAGCGGATGCGGTGCGGGCGAGCGAGGAGCGCTTGCGGCTGATCACCGACCTCGTACCGCACGGGATTTTCGCGAAAGACGCGCAGGGAGTTTTCATTTTCGCCAACCGCGCTTTTGCTGCGATTTTCTCCCGAACGCCGGAAGGGCTCATCGGGCATTCCGACGAGGAATTGCTGCCGGATCGGGCCGAAGTCGGAGCCTTTCGACGGAGCGACCGGGAGGTGATGGAGTCCGGTGCGGCGCTCTTCATCGCGGAGGAGCCGCTCACCGGCGTGAGCGGAATCACGCGGATCGTCCAGACCACGAAAATCCCTTTTGCGGTTCCGGCCACTGGAGAGCCGGCGGTGCTCGGTGTGGCGGTGGATATTACCGATCTCAAAAAATCGGAAGAGGAAATCCGCCAGCTCAATGCCAGCCTCGAAGCGCGGGTCCAGGAACGCACGGCGCAACTCGAAGAAGCGAACCGCGAACTGGAGAGCTTTTCCTACTCGGTCTCGCATGACTTGCGCGCGCCGCTGCGGGCGGTGAATGGCTACGCGCGCATGATGCTGGAAACGTGTGGCGAGCGGCTCGACGAGGAAGGGCGGCGGTTGGCCGGAGTGATCTGCCGGGAGGGCGAGCGCATGGGGCGGCTCATCGATGCGCTGCTCGCGTTTTCCCGTCTGGGCCGGCAGACGATGTCCACCACTCCGGTCGACATGAAGACGCTGGCGGGGGAAGCTTTTGCCGAGGCTGCCGCGGAAGCGAATGGGCGAAAGTTGGATTTTCAATTGGGCGACCTCCCGCCGGCGCGCGGCGATCACACGCTGCTGCGCCAGGTCTTCGTGAATCTTTTTTCCAATGCGGTGAAATTCACGCGTGAGCGCGAACTCGCGGTCATCGAAGCTGGCGCGCGCGCGGAAGGCGCGACGACGATTTACTGGGTGCGCGACAACGGAGCTGGATTTGATCCCCAGTACGCGGACCAGCTCTTCGGCGTTTTCCAACGGCTGCACCGGCAGGATGAATTCGAGGGAACAGGTGTCGGGCTGGCCTTTGTCCAGCGGATCATTCAGCGTCACGGGGGCCGGATCTGGGGAGACGGTGAGCCGGGCGAAGGCGCGACGTTTCACTTCACCGTGCCGCCCTCGGAAGGATAACAATATGGCGAACGACTCCATCGAAGTCCTGCTCGTGGAAGACAACCCGACTGATGCAGAACTGGCGCTGCACGCGCTTCGCCGGTGCCACCCGGGACGCCACATTCTGCACGTCCAGGATGGTTTGGAAGCGCTGCAGTTTCTCCGCGGCGAAGGCAGCTTTGCCGGACGCGACCAGAGCTTCATGCCGAAGGTGGTGTTGCTCGATCTGAAGCTGCCAAAGGTGGATGGACTGAGAGTCCTGCGCGAGATGAAGGCCGACCCGCGCACGCGGGAAATCCCCGTGGTGATGCTCACCTCCTCCCGCGAGGACCGTGATCTCGAGGAGGCCTACCGGCAGGGCGCGAACAGTTACATCGTCAAGCCCGTCGATTTCGACAGCTTCTCCGAGGCCGTCGCGCGAATTGGTTCTTACTGGCTGCTGCTGAACGAAGCGCCACCCGCGCCGAGCGCGCCATCCGCATGAACCCGCTCCACATTCTGATGCTCGAAGACTCGGCCACCGACGCCGCTTTGATCGAGTACTCGCTGCGCCACGATGGGCTGGACTTCACGGTGCGGTGCGTCGAAACGGAAGCCGCCTTCCGCGCAGCGCTCGTCGCCGTACCGCCGCAGATTGTGCTCTCCGATTACAACGTGCCGGGCTTTCGAGGCGACGCCGCCCTCGCCGTCGTCCGCAGCCAGTCGCCGGAAATTCCCATGATCTTCGTCTCCGGCACCATCGGCGAAGAACTCGCGGTCGAGCTAATGAAAGCGGGCGCGACGGACTACGTGCTCAAAGACCGCCTCGAGCGCCTGTCATTCGCCGTTCGCCGGGCGCTCGATGAAGCGGACCAGCGGGCCGCGCGACTCCGGGCCGAAGCGGCGGGGCGCCGCGTGACTGAGACCCTCGGCCTCGCGCTCGAAGCCGCCCAGATGGGCACGTGGGATTGGAACATCGCCACGGGCGAGATCGAGTGGTCGGACCGCGCCAAAGCCATCTTCGGGGTGCCAGTTTCCGAGCCGATGAATTACGGGCGCTTCCTGCGCGCGCTGCATCCGGACGACCGCAGCCGCACCGACGCGGCCATCACTCGCGCGCTCGCGGATCAGGCCGCGTATGATCTCGAGTACCGCGCGGTCTGGCCCGATGGCACCGTCCAATGGGTCACGTCGAAAGGCCGCGCCTTTTACGACGAGGCCAGCGGCAAGCCGGTACGGATGGCCGGAACGGTGCTGGACATTACCGGACACCGGCAGGCCGAGGAGGAAAAACTGCGGGTCGAGAAGAAGCTCCAAGAGACGCAGAAGCTCGAAAGTCTCGGCGTGCTCGCCGGCGGGATCGCGCACGACTTTAACAACCTCCTGACGGGCGTGATCGGCAATGCCTCGCTCGCGCGCATGGAACTCGCGGCGAGTTCACCCATGCTTCCCTACCTCGCACAGATCGACGAAGCCGCGCTGCGCGCGGCCGACCTCTGCAAACAGATGCTCGCCTATGCGGGCAAGGGCCGCTTTGTCATTCAGTCCATCGATCTGAGTACGCTCGTCCGGGAGACGACTCATCTGCTGCAATGCTCGATCAGCAAGGGCGTGGTCCTCAAGTTTAACCTCGCCGGCGATCTCCCTGCGGTGCGCGCCGATATCACGCAACTGCGGCAGATCGTGATGAACCTCGTGATTAACGCCTCCGAGGCCGTCGGTTCCCGGAGCGGTGTCGTCAATATTTCCACGGGCCTCGTGCGTGCGGATCGGGCTTACCTGAATGGCACCGTCCTGGCCCAGGAATTGACCGAGGGCGACTATGTTTACGTTGAAGTGACCGACAATGGCAGCGGGATGAACGCGGAAACGCTCTCCAAGATTTTCGATCCGTTCTTTACCACCAAATTCACGGGCCGCGGGCTCGGACTGGCCGCTGTGCTCGGCATCGTCCGCGGCCATCGCGGGACGCTTAAAGTCTATAGCGAACCCGGCAAAGGAACGTCGTTCAAAATCCTCCTTCCCTGCGCCAGCGCGCCCCAGGCCGCTCCCGTGGTGCCGGTCAGCGCGCCGGATTCGTGGCGCGGCTCGGGCACCGTGCTCCTGGTCGATGACGAAGAAACGGTGCGCATCACGGCCGGGCGGATGCTCAAATCTCTCGGCTTTGACGTGCTCACGGCCGAAGACGGACGCAAAGCCGTGGAGTGTTTCCGCACTGCCGCCGCCGAAATCCGGGTCGTCCTCCTCGATCTCACTATGCCGCACCTCGACGGCGAGGGCACTTTTCGCGAACTGCGCCTCCTGCGCCCCGGCGTGCGCGTGCTGCTCATGAGCGGGTTCGACGAGCAGGAAGCCATCAATAGTTTTGTCGGCAAGGGTCTCGCCGGCTTTCTGCAAAAGCCGTTTCGGGTGGACAGCCTCCGCGCGCAGCTCAAGGAAATTCTCGCCTGAGCAGGTAGTCGCGGAACTGGTGGCGGTTGCCGCTTCGAAAAAGGTCGGCAGTGGTGGGCAGTGGCTCAATCTGCCAGTGTAGAAGGCGGCTCTTTCGCGCTTTGGCGACGTGCCGCCTGTGGCCAAGCAAAGGCGGCACGTCCTTGCGGACAGAGCCGCCTCTACAACGCTCGTTTTCAAACTGAGCCAATACCGAGCTGTTGGCTTTCCGAACGATTGACCGCTCCGCCCGACGCGACTATTTGCAAGTCACCCCATGTCCAGAAAATCCCGCACACCTTCCGCCAATCAGCCATCTTCCTCTCCCGTGCTCCGCTGGGTGATCATCGGCGCGGTCGTGCTCGCGGCCGGGATTGGTGCATCCTTTTTCCTCCCGCACAAGGCGTCGTCCACCGTGGACCCGGCGACGAGCGTGCGCGCACTTCCGCCGGGTTTTGAAAAAACGAATCCGAACTCCGCAAAGCCGCCCGGCCCGGCACCCGAGGGTATGGTTTGGATTCCCGGCGGCGAGTTCTCGATGGGCTCGGATGATCCCACGACTTCGCTCTGCGGCGGCAAGGACGCGATGCCCGACGCGCGTCCGATTCACCGCGTGTATGTCGATGGTTTCTGGATGGACGCCACCGAGGTGACGAATGCGCAGTTCGAAGCTTTCGTCAAAGCGACGGGCCATGTGACGATCTCCGAACAGACACCCAAGGCCGAGGATTTCCCCGGCGCGCCGCCGGAAAATCTCGTCGCGGGTTCGGTCACATTTACGCCGCCGGACGCGCCCGTGCTGCTCAACGATCACCTGCAATGGTGGAGCTACATCAAGGGCGCAAACTGGCGGCATCCCGAAGGCCCTGGCACCGATATCAAAGGCCGCGAGAATTATCCCGTCGTCCACATCGCCTACGCCGACGTCGCCGCTTACGCGAAGTGGGCGGGCAAGCGACTGCCGAGCGAGGCGGAGTGGGAATTTGCCGCGCGCGGCGGTCTCTCCGGCCAGCTCTACGCGTGGGGCGATGACTTCAAGCCCGGCGGAAAATGGATGGCCAATATTTTTGAAGGCAAGTTTCCGAACAATGACACAGCAGAAGACGGCTTCAAAGGCATCGCGCCCGTGAAGCAGTATCCGGCAAATGGCTACGGCCTCTACGATATAGCGGGCAATGTGTGGGAATGGACCGCGGACTGGTATCGACCGGATACTTACGAACGCCTCGCGGCCGGCGGTGTCGCGCGCAATCCGCAGGGCCCTTCCGAGAGCTTCGATCCATCCGAGCCGGGAACGAAGAAGCGCGTGCATCGCGGTGGTTCCTATCTTTGCACGGACCAATACTGCACGCGCTACATGGTCGGCACGCGAGGCAAGGGCGAAGAGGACACCGGCACAAATCACCTCGGCTTTCGCTGCGTGGCCACGCCGAAGTAGGGCGTGGAACTTTCTGCGGCCACAGCGTAGCTCAAAACGCTTTTAGAAAACAGATCGCGCCCAGAACCGCGCGGACATGAGTCGTCCGTGAGAGGCGCGTTACTTGATACCCGGGACGTAAATTACACGAACAGCTTCGCCACCGGCGTGCCTTTGTCCGTGATCGGCACGGGACGTTCGCCGTCCATCAGGCTCTTGGTTGGGTTCACACCCATCGCGGCGCAGATCGTCGCGAAGAGATCGGGGACGCTTACGGGTTCATTCACGATGTTCATGGCGAGCTCATCGGACGTGCCGACGCACTGGCCGGTGCGCAAACCCCCGCCGCCGAGCATGACCGTGAAGCACTTGCCGTGATGGCCTCGGCCGCCGCCGGCATCGAAGTGCGCCGGGCGGCCGAACTCGCCGGCGATGACGAGCAGCGTCTTGTCGAGGAGGCCGGTGTTTTTGAGATCGGCGATGCACGCGGCGACACTTTCGTCGAGGCCGCGAATGAGACTGTGCTGTTCCTTTTGCGCGGCATTGTGCGTGTCCCAGCCAGCGCCGTTCACGAAGTTCATGTTATAGCCGACTTCGAGAAACCGGACGCCGCGCTGGATCAGGCGTCGCGCGAGCAGCAAGCGCTGGCCGAATTCGCCACCGAACGACGCGCGCAAACCGTCCGGCTCAGACGCTAGATCGAACGCTTTCATGAAGTCGCCTCTTTGCAGCCGGAAGCCCTCCTCGACAGCCGTGTCGTAGTCGCGCGGAGCCGGATCGCTCACGCGGTTGCGGAAGTCTTCGCGCACCGTGGCGAGCAGGCTCTCGCGGCGCGTGGCGCGTTCGCGCGAAATATCGGGCGGCAGTGCCAGGCCGGAGGGGCCGCTCGCGGTGTCGGTGAGATAGACGTAGCCAGCTTTCGGTCCGAGGAAGCCGGGCCCGCGCGTGGCGCTCGGATAGCCCATGACCACGTAGGCCGGCACGACCTCGGCTGCGGCTTTGCGCTGGTGCGCGATGATCGAGCCGATCGACGGATAGACGACACTCCCGCTCGCCATGCGGCCAGTGTGCATGCGATTGGTCGCGGCGGCGTGCTCGTCGATGACATTGTGATTCACCGTGCGAACGGGAATCAGATGCTCAGCCAATTTTGCGAGCTGAGGCAGATGCTCGCAGAACTTTGCGTCGGGAATCGCGGTATCGATGATGTCGTAATAGCAGCCTGCGACTTTCTTGCCGTCGCCCTTGGTGGGCTTCGCGTCGAAGGTGTCGATCTGCGAATGGCCGCCGCCGAGCCACATGAAAATGCAATGCTCGGCTTTTCCAAGCGGGATGGCGGGAGCGGCTGTGGCAAAGCGCGGCAGGGTGAGCGCGCCAGCGGCGAGGGAGGCGTGGGTGAGGAATTGGCGGCGATTCATAGCGGTTGGTTCGGGGAGATGGACATTAGAACGATGTCATCCTGAGCTGAGCGCAGGGAGGCTTTGCGACCGAAGCGCAGTCGAAGGATCTCCCGCTATTTCCGCCGCGCATGCACGAAGAGCAGAAAAAGTTAGAGGCCCTTCGACTGCGCCCCGCCCGCTCGCCCGCCTCCGCTGCGCTCAGGATGACAGTGCTTTTCATTTATGGGACGTAGGTGAATTCCGGTGTGAGCATCAGCGCCCAGACCGCGTCTTCCATGCGCTCGCGCCAGTCGGCGGCGAGGCGCGGGGTCGGCGGGTCGCCGGCGCGGACGAGCTTCTCGCGCTCATAGACAACGGGCGTCGAATCCGGGTGCAGGTGATTGCTCCACATCGCGAACTTCGTCACGCGCGGCTTCTTCGGCAGTTGGTCGTCCGGCACCTGGCGCACGCGTTCGGCGTAGCCGTCGCGCAGCATGGCGGTGAAGGCGGTGCGCTCCTTCTCGCTCGGCTCGCGGCTGAGCACGCGCTGGTAGAGCTGCGTGATGAGATCTTCGAGTGGCTGGTCACGCAGGGCGAGCGCGGTGAAGGCGCTGTCGTCGCTCAGTCGGGTGATGCGTTCGCCGAGGATGCCGTTGGCGAGCAGCGCCGGTTGGAGGACGTTGGGCGCTTCTTCGCGAAGGGTCCGCGGCTCCACGCGAGAGTCGCGCCAGCCGAAGCTGGTCAGCACGTCCGTGAAGGGCTGCGCGCCAGGCTTGCCGAGCGATGGGCGATCGCGCTCATTGCTCAGGCCGACGAATTCCCACGCGTGCTCGGGCGTTCCGAGGTTGAGGAAATCCTTGATCGTGCGGTGCGCATCGAGATCGAGGTTCAGCTCGTCGCTGTGAAAATCCTTGCCCGCCACTTCGAAGAGCGAATCGATCAATTGTTCCGCGGTGAGGCGGCGGCGCGCGCTCGATTGAAAGAGCCGGTCTTCGGACTTGGCGATGCGCGAGCCCGCATCGGTGACGACACGCTGATAGGTTGCTGAATTCATGATCAGCCGCGCGACGTGCTTGAGGTCGTAGTCGTGCGTGATGAGCTCGCGCCCGAGCCACGCGAGCAGCTCCTTGTGCGACGGGCTCACGTCTTCCCAATCATCGACTGGATCGACGATGCCAAAGCCGAGCAGCCGCTTCCACAGACGATTGGCAAGCACCTGGGCGAAGCGTTCGTTGCGCGGGTCCGTGATGATCGCGGCGAGTTGCTCGCGCGAGTCGTCGAGATTGCGCAGTACGCCGGCGAGTGGTTCGGCGGGTATCTTGTCGAAGGGAAAATGTCCCTCGATTTTTTGCCCGGCCTTGAGCGACACGACGACGTGGCTGTTTGTGCTCAATCCTTGGGTGAGGCTGGTGCCAGGCACCGTCACCGGCGTGCGCTGGAGCATGGCTGAGAGGGCGAAAAGATCGGCCTGGTCGTACGGATGATTCGGTGCGTCGTGGCACCGCGCGCACTTCAGTTCCATGCCCAGAAAAGCGGAGGTGACAATCTGCGCCTTGTTCGCCATCGGCAGGTCGTTCTGCGTGGCGAGCGCGAAGCCGCCAGCGCCGCCGTTGCGCGTGCTGCCTTCCATCGAGATCAGCGCGGTGACGAAGCGATCCATCGACCAGTTGTCGCGCAGCGCATCGCGGAGGAAGAAGCGGAACGGTCCGGTGTTGTTGAGCGTGGCCTTGAGGATCGCGGGATTTTCCGCGAGTACGTCCTGCCAGTACGGCACCCACTGATCGGCCCAGCGCGGATCGTGGAGGAGTCGGTCGATGGCCTTCGCGCGCTTGTGTTTGCTGGTGTCGGCGAGGAAAGCTGTGAGTTCGTCTGGCGTCGGGACGAGGCCGATCGTGTCGAGAGTCGCGCGGCGGAGGAACGACGCGTCGTCGGTCAGCGCCGCCGGTTCGACCTTCGCCTTGTCGAGCTTCGCGAAAATAAATGCGTCCACCGGACTTCCGACCTCCGATTTCCGACCTCCGGCTTCGGGCACCACGATCGCTGGTTTCTTCGCGACCTCTTCGCGGGCGAGGTCGTGACGCCACTGCCAGTAGGCGAGCTCTTCGGATTTCGCCCGGCGTTGCGTTGCGAGGTCGGCGACGTGGGCCTTCTGCTTGTGCGCGAACTGCTCCCAGCCGTCGTCGGTAAAAGGAATCGTGGTGTCGTCGCAGGTGAGCAGGTGGAACGGCGTGCCGTCCTTCGACAAGCTCACGCTCGGGCGGCCAAGTTCGGGGCGCAGATTTTTTCCGCCGACGAACATTTCGAGCATCACGACGTGCGGCTGGCCATCGCCCTCCACCGTCGCCATCGCCTCGCTGTGCCCGGGCGTCATCAGCGCGACCTCCTTCACGAGTTGCACCTCGATCTGGTCGGCCACAGGTTCTGCATCCGACGCGCGTACCGGGCCGACGAGCTTTGCAAAAAATGCTGACGTCGCGACGACCTTGCCGTCGATCGAAAGTCGTCCGCCGCGGATTGTGCGGACGAGAAGGCGGTGCTCGCCGGGCGGCAGCGTTACTGCGCCCGTGAGGCGTAGAAGGAACGGGACCGAGCGGTCGCGCTGCACGCCGCGCGTGGAGTATTTTTGAATGATGTCGGCAAGCGCGAAGGCGGCCTCGGTCCACTCATCGGTCTTCACCGCTGGCATGTTGCTCCACGACGCCTCGACGCCGGCGGATTCTTTTTGTTTGTCCGAATCGGTGCTCATCCAGTCGAGTGCCGGGCCGTCGGATTCGGCCACGCCGTGCTCAAAAACTTCGACGCGGACCACACCCTTCGGCAGCTCGTCGAGCTTCGCCATCGGGACCGGGGCGTCGCCTTTCGGCTTCGGCTTCGCGACCACTTTCGCGGGATCATTGCCGCCGTGAAACCGCGCCGTGAGCGTCTCGGCCGGAAGCGCCTTCCGATAGATCGCCACCTGGTCCAGCTTGCCGTGCAGGCTCGAAGCCGCGGAGCCGCCCATCGATGTGCCGAGCCACACTTCGTCGTCATCGACCCACGGGCCGAGCTCGGTCTTCCCGCCCATGTCCCATTCGCCAGTGACCTCCGCGCCGTCGAGGTAGCCGCGGGCGCTGTCGGGCTCGCCAAAGGTGTAAGCGACCGCCACATGGTGCCAGGCGGGACCGGGAATGAAGCCCGTCTTCGCCGTCCAGCGATGCCAGAATTCGTCCCCCTTCGATGTCGCATCGCGTTCGTCGCGGAAGACGAAACTCGCGCACGCCGAGCCCTCGCTTTCGCGCAAGCGCAGGCCCCAATTTTGATTGTGCGGCGGCTGGCCCTTGCGTCCGGTGCGCCCCTTGCCGACGAGATAGACGTTGCGTCCGTCGCCGAGTTGATCGCACACCACCCAGGCTTCGAGCGTGATGCTGTCGCCCTTTTTGAAATCGTAAATGCTGTCCGCGCCCGGATCGGGAATGCGCAGGCTCGAGCCCGGCTTTTGCAACACGAGCGCGTGATTGCCTTCCATGAAGTCCGGGAAGTCCGGCGGACGCGGCCCCTCGCCGATTTCGGCGCCGCCCTGGAGCAGCGGCTGCGTGGTGGCGGGATTTGAATTCCAGTAGGAGACCGGTTTGTCCTTGGCGACGAGTTCGTCGTACTTGTCGGCGAGGGCGGTCGAAGCGATGGCGAGGAGCAGGCAGGGAAAACGAGTCAGTGCGTTCACGAGAAAGAATGTGCGGCAGAATCGCCGACGATGCACGCCGTCAGGTGGAGGATTTTTCGCACATACTTTTGGGGGATGCGGCGTCTCGGAATATTCCGGGTGGAGCACGCGGCTCGCGGGCCGTTTCCCGCGGCGCGCCGGCAAAATACATTGGCGCATTAGGGACCCCGGCAGTGTCTCCTCGGTTGTTGCGGGCCGCCACGCCCACCCCCCGAGCCCCC
>JBBSDS010000079.1:0-16115 GCA_038240495.1 Chthoniobacterales bacterium
CAGCCCGGCCTATACGCGAAAGGGCTACGAACTCATTCAGAAGCTCAAGCTCAATGACGTCGAAGCGCGTTTTGCCACGGCGATCAATGGTGCGGAGTCTTTGCAATCGATCGCGAAAAAAATCGGCATTCCGCTGAATGACGCGCTCCTGATCGTCTTCCGGTTCGCCGCGCTCGACATCATCGACTACTGGTCGTCGAACGTGCTCTCGCTGCCCGGTGGTGCGAGCGCCCCTGCCTCGTAAGAAGCGGCGGTCGTCCCGAATCTTGGGACTCGCGTGGAGAGTGTGCTGAAACTCGCTACATGGGGATAGCCTCCTTCGACCTGCAAGTCATTGCTCGCCAGTTGAAGACCGCTAGCGGTCACCGCTCTCATCCCCGGCTTGATTTGGTGGATTGCCCGGAACATCGTCGATCCGTCCATGACCGGCATGCGGTGATCGCTGACGACGACGGCGATCTCATCTCGAGGAGCCGCAAACACGGTGAGTCCATCAGCCCCATTCTCCGCGGTGATGACGCGGTAGCCATGGCGCTCGAGGATCATTTGCGTGAGCTCGCGCAGCGGCTCTTCATCATCGACCACGAGAATGAGTTCACCGCGGCTCGGGCGCAGTTCGACGACTCCCTCGGAGACGGTCTCGGCGGGGACGGCTGGGAAGAGGACGAGAAAGGTGGTGCCGTGACCGATCATGCTATCGCATTCCAGGTGTCCATCATGGCTTTCGACGATTGACTTCACCGCGGGGAGTCGCTGGCGGCTGGCAAGATCCCAGATGCGCGCATCGCCGCCCGGTCCGACCGCGAGCAGATATCTGCCCGTGAGATCGAAACACGCGGGCAGACAGAATTCGCCGTCGGAAGTAAGCTCGTACTGTTCGTGCAGCCGGTCGATGGGAGTGACGTGGATGATCGCGGAACCCGCGTCTTTCCAGGCGAGCAACCTGGCGTCCGGCAAATACGCAAACCAATCCGCAGCCGGGCGGCCAAGCGGCAAATCCGCGAGCAACCTGGCCCCCGCATCGACGATCTCGTAGAGCTGAAAGCCGCCCGCTGGGTCCGGGTAGCCGATGAAGTTCGGACCGCCATAGTAACCTTGTTTCCGAATCTCCAATCCGAGCGGAGTTTCGCGGGCCGTCGCGAGGTCGATGAACGAGCGGCGGAACTCTGTTTTCAAGGCGTAGGCGTTGCGCCCGCCGGGAAGCAGAAAAGCAAATTTCGTTTCCGCCGGCAGGAAATACCGGCCACTGGGACGCGCCATCCGGCGCGCGCCTCCACGTCCTGGAAGGTCACGGCGACTACGTGACCGACATCGCGTTTTCGCCCGACGGACATACGCTCGCCTCCGCCTCCTCCGATGAGACGGTGCGCCTGTGGGATACCCGCACCTAGAGCCAGTCCGCGCTGCCGCTGCGCGGCAATGGCGATGAGGTCGAATCCGTGGCCTTTTCGCCCGACGGGCAGATGCTGGCGACCGGGAGCAAGGACGGGCTCGCTGCTCTGGGAGCCAGCCACGCGCCCCGCACCGTGACTTTTCGCGCGTCCGCCTTCTCCTGTGCAGGCGCTTCCCAGATGATCGCGGCATCCGCCAGCCGCACGCACAACAGCCGCGGCTGCTGGAAAGCGCCGCAGGTTACGTAAAGCAGCGTGTGATCCGGCGAGAGACGCACCTTGTTAAGCCATATCCGGCGAGCAGCGCGCCGAGGACGATGACCGCGCAAATGTAGGCGAGCTTGTGGCGGCGCACCATCCGCTGCAGCCGGTAGAATGGGCTCACGGGCCGCGCGAGAATCGGCTCACTGGCCAGATGACGCTGGACGTCCCGCGCCAAACTGCTCGCGCTGTCGTAGCGCCGCGTCCGATTTTTCTCGAGCGCCTTGATCACGATGCAATCGAGATCGCCGCGAATTTGCCCAATCAACTTCGCACACTCAAAGTGCCGCCGTTGCGCCACGGTCTTCCGCCGCTCGACAGCCATCGTGCTCAGAAATGTGGAAGGCTTTTGCGGTTCCTGCTCGCGAATTGCGCGGCGGATTTCATCGAGACCCTAGCTCATCAACTCCTCGGGATCGAACGGCGTGCGCCCCGTGAGCAATTCGTAAAGCACCACGCCGAGCGAGTAGATGTCGCTGCGCGTGTCGATATCGAGGCCGCTCATCTCGGCCTGCTCAGGCGACATGTAGAGCGGGGTGGCGATCATTTGCTCAAACCGCGTAAAGAGCGTGAGATCCGTGAGCCGCGACTGGATGGCTTTGGCCACGCCGAAGTCGATGACCTTCGCCATCGGGGCGCCGTCGTGCAGGGTGACCATGATGTTTGACGGTTTGAGGTCGCGGTGAATGATCCCTTTTTGGTGAGCATGCTGCACGGCGCGGCAGACGGTGACGAAGATCTGGAGCCGATCCGCGGTCGATAGCTTCGCCTGGTCGCAGTACTCCGTGATCTTGATCCCGCGCACCAGCTCCATGACGAAAAACGGCCGCCCAAACGGCGTCGCGCTCGCATCGAAGACCTTCGCGATGTTCGGGTAATCCATCATTGCCAGCGCCTGACGCTCCTGCTCGAAACGGGCGATCACCTTCTTCGTCTCCATGCCCATCTTGATGATCTTCAGCGCCACGCGCCGCCGGACCGGCTGGTCCTGTCGCCAGCCTCGCGTTGGCCGCGAGCAAGGCCTCGACGCGTCCGCGCAGAGCGCCGTCTTCACCGCACTCCCGCTCGAGAAAAGCCGCGCGCTCCTGCGGCGCCGCGATATCCCTGGCGGCCTTGACGAGAACTTCGTTGCGGGGCGGATCATCGTTCATCGGGTCGCGGCCAGCTTCTATCATCTCGTGGCCCGATCCGGGCAGAAAAAAGGCCCGGCCAGCACGCGCGAACGTCGCCACGGGCTGCGGAAAAATCCCCCGGCGGCGTGGCGCGGCATGATACGCTCGCACGACGCATTCCGCGTTTCCGCACCCCTCGATCCCATGAAACTCAAAGAAGTCATCGAAGCCGCTCAGCGCCTTTCCAAACCGTATCGCGTCAGCAGCGGGAAAAAATTCCGGCTCAAGGACGTTGATCCGGGCGACACCGGTGAGTTGAAATCCGAGGACAAGCCGCGGGCGAAGGAAGCTCTGCAGGCTGGCGTGGAAGCACTCGCGGAGTTGCAGGATGTCCTTTATGCCGAGGACCGCTGGTCGGTGCTGCTCATCTTCCAGGCGATGGATGCGGCAGGAAAAGACGGGACGATCAAGCACGTCATGTCGGGCGTGAATCCGCAAGGCTGCCAGGTGTCGTCGTTCAAGGTGCCGACCAGCACGGACCTCGATCACGACTACCTGTGGCGTTGCACCAAGGAGCTGCCGGAGCGCGGGCGCATCGGGATTTTTAATCGCAGCTACTACGAGGAAACGCTCGTCGTGCGCGTGCATCCGGAGTTTCTCGCCGGACAGAAGCTGCCGGCAGAATGTGTGACGAAGAAGATCTGGGACGAGCGCTTCGAGGACATGCGCAGCTTCGAGCGCTACCTCACGCGGAATGGAACGATCGTGCGAAAGTTCTTTCTCCACATCTCGAAGGAGGAGCAGAAAAAGCGCTTTCTCGCGCGGCTCGATCTGCCGGAGAAGAATTGGAAATTCTCGGCGAACGACACCAAAGAGCGCGGTTTTTGGGACGACTACATGAAGGCGTATGAGGACACGATCCGCCACACAGCGACGGAGGATTCGCCGTGGTACGTGGTGCCGGCGGACAACAAATGGTTCACCCGCGCGGTCGTCGCCGCAGCAGTGATCGATGCGTTAGCCTCGCTCGATTTGCATTACCCGAAAGTCACTGCCGCGAAGCGGAAGGAACTCGCCGCGGGGAGGGCTGCGCTGCTCGGGAACAAATAAGCGCCGCTGGCGCCAGGTGGAAACAAGGCCGCCTCCGCCCACTTCTCAGTCAGCGATTCTTCACTGCGTTCAGCATGACGGGCTGCTTTTTTCGCCGCCGCGCGGAACGGGTGTGAATTGTCTTCAGCGCTTTTCTTGCTCACTGTTTGTCCAAAGCACAACGCCTTCACCTCCGGCCTGGACCAGACGAAAATGAAAATCCCCCTGCACCTGCTCGCTCTCGCACTTCTGTGTTCCGTCTCGCGACTCCACTCCGTCGAGATTGCCGCCCAAGGCAGCTCGATCATCGTCGTGCCGGGCACGGTCGAGATCGATGGGCGAACGATCAAGATTGCGGAGCAGGCGACCTTGCCGATCGCCGCCGCACCCATCCTGAGCGTGACCGCCGAGCCCGTGCAGCTCTCGGTGGACAAGCCCGTCGGCTGGGCAAAAGGCACGCGGCTGCGCGCCGTCAATGCGCGCGACGTCAACGCGAAGGGAGCGTTTGTGCCCGGCTCGCTCGAGCTTCGCATCAGCAAAGACGGCGAGTTGCTCAAGGAAGGCGACGACTATCTGGTGGATGAGGATTGGGGACACGTGGGTCTTGGGTCGACAAGTCGCGTGACCGATAAAGACACGGTCTTCGCGGACTATCGCTACTCGCTGCTGCGCATGGACACGGTGCAAGTCTCCGCGAATGGCAAGGCGTCGCTCAAAGTCGGCGAGCCGCACATCAGCGCACCCGTGCCGCCAGACGCGGACCTGGGCTGCGTCGCGATCGCGCATGTGCTCGTCAGCTACCGCGCCACCGAGGTGACTGCGGAGGCGATTTATCCGATCACCGAAACTGCCACGCAAGCAGTCACCGCCAGCGCTCCGGGGCGCATCCCGAAAACTTTGGCGAAGCTGAAATCGGGACAGCCGGTGACGATTGTCTGCTGGGGCGATTCGGTCACGGCTGGTGGCAATGCGTCCAAGCCGGAGACACGCTATGTGGATGTCTTCGCCGCCGGCCTGCGCTTCCAGTTTCCGCAGGCGAAGATCGACGTGCAGAACATCAGCGCGGGCGGCTCGAATAGCCGGCAGTGGCTTTACCCGGAGAAGTATCCCTACCGCGGACTTCAAGGCAGCGAGAATCCAGCGCGCTTTGAAAATGTGCTCAATGCGAAGCCGGATTTGGTGACGATCGAATTCGTGAACGACGCCGGCCTCAACGCGGCGCAGGTGGAAGAAACGTACGGCGAAATCTTGCAGCGACTGGAACCGTCCGGCGCCGAGGTGATCCTGATCACGCCGCATTTCACGATGTGGAAGATGATGGGCTTCACGAGCATGCGCGAAGCCGAGCGGCGCCCATACGTGCTCGCGCTCCGCGACTTCGCCGAAATGCATCACGTCGCACTGGCCGATGCCGCCGCCCGCTGGGAGCACCTCGCGAAAGAAGGTCTGCCTTACCTGACCCTGCTGCACAACACGATCAATCACCCCGACGATCGCGGGCATCGGCTCTTCGCTGAGGAGCTTTGGAAGTGTTTTCGCTGAGGAGCGCCGAACTGGCGTCGCACTCGTCCGCGCGATCGACCTCAAACTCAGCGTAAGTCTGAGCCATTCTTTGCAGCATGGTTAGGACTTGGTTGGTTAGAGCCTGTTATGCACTTTTCATGCGCTCACGCGCTGAGGGCCAAAGGCCCGCAAACATGCGAGCCTAGGGCAACGCCCTGGGTCATCGAAAATTGAGATCAAAGCCCCGAAAGGGCGACCCCATCCTTGGAGCGCCCCGACAGGGCTTTCCATTTATCCGATGGCCCACCCAGGGCGTTGCCCTGGGCTGGCATCGTTCGCACCGTTGGTGCTTCAAAAGCATCACGCAATTTGAGGACAGACATGGACTAGAAATCAGTGTCCTCCGGCTCGGGATGTCGATCGGGTAAACACATCAGAATCAGTAGTCCGATAATCGTGATGCCGAAGATGCCGAGCCAGAATGGATAACCTATGCCTCTGGCGTAAATGCAAGAGCCGAGAATCAAGAGAGGTGCGGCGATGAAAAACATGATGCGCGAGGCAAGCAAGATGCCCTCCGGGGTATCTGGTCGGAAAATGAAAGGTAGCGCCAACGCGATGAAAAAGAGGAAGCCGCCAGCGAACAGGAGACATGTTGCTGGTGTTCTATGTGAAGCGATCATTACAAGAATGCGCGAGAACGCCTGACTTCTAAATCAGCCCCGGAACCGTCGTCGCGCTGCTACTGCCGAAGGTGTTTGTTTCCTCGCCCATCTTCTGGAGCATCTGCACGAAGAGATTGCCGAGCGGCACGTTGTTCTTCGCGTCGAAGGCGAGGTGCTGGCCGTGTTTGAAGCCGCCGCCCGCGAGCAGCAGCGGGAGGTTGGTCCAATCGTGGCTGTTGGCGTTGCCGAGGTTGCTGCCGAAGAGGACCATCGTGTTATCGAGCAAGGGCGCGCCGACTTCGGTCTTTTGCTTGAGCGCGCCAAGGAGCTTGGCGAAGGCGCCGAACTCCGCTGCTTCGACGAGTTCGAGCTGGCGGATTTTTTCGGGATCCTGGCCGTGATGAGAAAGATTGTGGTGATCGATGGTCACACCGGGCACGGGCGGCACGTCGCCGCGGCCTTGCACGAGAATCGTGATGAGCCGCGTGCTGTCGGTCTGCAAAGCGAGCGGCACGAGTTCGAAGAGAAGCTGAAGCCGGCCGACGATGTCGTTTTGCTCGGCGATGTCGGTCGGCTTCTGCGCGTCGATTTTCGGCTTGGGTTTTTGCACCCAATCCTCGGCTTTCGCGAGTCGCTGCTCCATCTCGCGGACGGAGGTGAAGTACTCGTCGAGCTTGTCGCGATCCGCCGCGCCGACGCGGGAGCCGAAACGCTTCGCCTCGTCACCCACCGCGTCCATGATGCTGCGACCCTCGCGCAGTTTTTTCATCTGCTGCTGGACCTCGCCGGGTGTGCCGTCGATGAAGAGCTTCGCGAAGACAACAGACGGCCGCGTTTCCGCAGGGATCATCACGCCGCTGCGCGTGTAGCTCTGGCTGACGTTGTTCGTGCCGAGAACGAGCGACGGGTAGCGTGTCTCGACGCCGATCTTCTCGGCGACAAATTGATCGAGCGAAATGGAGTTGCGAAAGCCGCCGAGACCGGGATGCCGCGCGGAGGTCAGCCACGTCATTTCCGACGAGTGCCCGTCGGCCCCAGCCTGCTCCGGGTGCGAGAGACCGGAGAAAACGGTGACATCATTCCGGTGCTCCTTGATCATGTCGAGATACGGCGTGGACTCGTAGTCGCGCCCCGTTTGTTTCGGAAACAATGCCGGGCCGTAAATGCCGAGACTCGTGCAGACGGCGACGAGCCGCCTCGGCGCGGTGGCTTGCGCGGCGAGGAGTCGCTGCGGCCACATGGCATCAAGAAACGGCAGCGCGAGCGAAACACCGGTGCCGCGCAGAAAGGCGCGACGGCTGATTGAGGGGGTGACAAGGCAAGGGGGCGAGGGGGAGACGGAATTTTTCATCGAATGGTCCAGTCGGTTGGATGATTGATCATATGCACGAGCATGGCGGTGATGGCGTCGTATTCGGCGTAGAGAAGCTTTGCGGCGGAACGATCAAGGTATGCGCATTCGACGCAGAATTGCAGCCAGACTTGCGTCTCGGCGGCTTCTGCTTCCGCATCGGACAGCTTGCTGATGAACGCGGCTTCGTAACGCCGTTTTCGCCAAGCCTCGGCGATGTTTGCACACACCGACCGGGACGAGCGTCGAATCTGGTCCGTAAGCGAATACCGCTCCTCCGCAGGAAATGACTTCGTCAGCGCGAACACTTTCATCGCTGCCGCAAACGCCCGCTCATACACCTCCAAATCCGTATGCCGCACGACACGGGATTTCCGCTTCTCCCCCTCTCCCACTCTCCTTGTCTCCCTCTCTTTGACGATCGCATTCATTTGTTTTGAAAGATGGAACTCTGCACGACTTCTTGAATCAGCGTCCGCAGGCCACCGCCTTGCTTTTTCACGGTCTCGGCGATGGCGGCGACGGCAGGGCGGTCGGAATAGCTAATCCCGGCGCCGGTGGAATAGATGACGATTTTTTCCGTGAGCGCTGAAAGCACCTGGTCGGACTGCTCGAGGAGCAGCTTTTTGAAATCCTGAATGCCGGTGAAGGTGCGACCGTCGGGCAGTTCGCCGCTCGCATCGACCGGGAGGCCGAGCTTTACGTATTGCCGTTTGTTGCGCGTGTTCTTGACCGTCACCGTGTCGCCTTTGTCCTGCGAGCGGTAGCGGTCGCGGAAGCCGCCGATGACATCGAAGCATTCGAGCGCAAAGCCGGGCGGATCGATCTTCGCGTGGCAGGCGGCGCAGGTTTCCGAGTTGCGATGTTTGGCGAGTTGTTCACGGACGGTCGTGGCGCCGCGCGTGTCGGGCTCGATCATGCCGGTGCCGGGCGGCGGCGGAGCGGGCGGCAGGCCGAGCACTTTTTTCATGACCCACGCGCCGCGCAGCACGGGCGAAGTTGTCGTGCCGTTGGCCGTGACTTTCATCACGCTGGCCTGAGTCAGGATGCCGCCGCGCGGACTGTCCGGCGGCAGCGCTACCTTGCGCAGTTCTTCGCCCTTCACGCCTTCGATTCCGTAATGTGCGGCGAGCCGGCTGTTCAGGATCGCGAAGTCGGATTGGATGACATTTGAGACGCTGAGATTCTGCTTCAACATCTCGGCGAAAAACGCCTCGGTCTCCTGCACCATCGAGACGATGAGCAACTCGTCGGCTTCGGGGTAGAGCTTCTTGTCCGGCGAGGTCGCGTCGATGTTGCGCAGGTCGAGCCATTGGCCGGTGAAGTTTTGCACGAAGGCGCTCGATTTCTCGCTCTTGAGCATGCGCTCCACCTGCTCGCGCAAGACGACCGGCTGCGTCAGTTTTTTTGCCGCGGCGAGCGCGAGCAGTTCATCGTCGGGCATGCTGCTCCAGAGGAAATACGAAAGGCGCGAGGCGAGCGCGTAGTCTTCGAGTTTGCCGGGGCGCTCTTCAAAAAGAAGAAATTGCGGCGCGGTGAGCACGGCCCGCGCACCGACGCGCACCACATCGACAAACGGCCGCTTGAGATCGAGTTCGTCGGTGGCGAGCTTCACGAAGCGATCCGCTTCGCCGCTCTCCAGCGGACGTCGAAACGCACGCGTCGCGAATTGCTCGATGGCCTGTTTCGCGCTCGCCCGCGCATCTTCGGGCACCAGCTCGTAGGCGATCCGCTTGTCGCTTTTCTTCTTCGGATCATCCTCGATCTTTTTCAGCGGCGTTTCGCCGAAGAGCTTCTGCATGCTCGACGGCGGCCACTCCTGCATCAGCGTTCCTTCGATTTCCACCCACTGCAACGCAAGCCCCGAACCCGTGAATTCCTTCGCGCCGATGTTGTAAACATTCTGGCCCTTGTCATCGACGCCGGTGTTGGTCGGCTCGATGCGCAGATGATCATTGGTGCGGAGCTTCGCGGTGAACTCGACGACGCGCGGCTCATCCGGCGGCATGTCGAACCAACCGACGAGCATCTTCTCCCGGTAGTTGTCGCTATACACGCGCATCGGGATGGTCTGCCCGGGGCTTTGAAATCCGTAGCCGCTGACGCGGATGCGATACGTGCCCGCGGGGTGCCGCGGCGTCTGCTTCACCTCGGCTGCGGGATAGCCTTCATTGAAAAAGACAATCGAGTCGTCGGGCAGTTGCCGCATCATGTAGCGGTGCTTGCTCTTCGGGTCGTTCTTGTTCGTCAGCGTGCCCTCTGGCGTATCGAGATTCTTGCGGACGCCATCCTCGTCCTTGAAGAATAAACGCTTGGCGGCACCGAGCGCCTCCGGCGCGGGACCGAAATTGATCGCGTCGTCCATGGCGATGTCCGCGGCCTCCAGATACTTTTCCATTTGCAACGTCGAGAGCCGCAGGCCTTCGGCGACCGTATCGAAACCGTGCATCGACGAATCCGCCGGGAGCAACGCCGCAAGCGGCGTCGATATGCCGAGCAGATCCTGCATCGTGCGCTCGTATTCCACGCGGTTGAGCCGCCGCAGCACGCTGCGCCCCGTCTCCGCGCGCCGCTTCCCCTCAAACGCGCGCAACTCATTGCCGAGATCCGCGAGGAACGCGTGCGCCGCCGCTGTTTCAGGACGCGCCTTTTTCTTCGGCGGCATGTGGCCTTCCGCCACGAAATCCACGATCTTCACCCATTCATCGAAGTTGGCGCGCTTCTCCAAATCCCACGACAGCGCCGTCAAATCGAGCCCGCCTTTTTTTGAGTCCGCGTCGTGACAATCAACGCAATACTGATCGATGAATGCACCCGGATTCGTCGCCGCACCCGCGATCGGCACAAGCGGAATTAGGAAAATGAGCGGGAGAACGAAGCGCAGGAACATCGCTATCGAGGCTACACATGACAGGACGTCTCGCAAGATTCCGAGGAGATGCGGTGATTTACCCAAAGAGATGTTCGGCAGGGCGATAGAACCATGCTAGGAAGCAATGCGTTTTTCACGCCGTATCCCCCCGTTTTTCAGCTTCTTGCGTTTCCGCATGTCCAATTTCTTACCCAGCATTTTTCCCGGAATGAAGACACCGCTCGCACTCATCCTCGCTCTTTTCCCGATCGCCGCGCTGGCCAATGCGCTCAAAGCACCCGCGCCGGAACCTGACAAAATCCTGCAAACCGCCGCCGCACGCTGGGGCAATGTGACCAAGGCGGAAGCCCCGAGTTTTCGCCGCCATGTGGTGCCGCTGATGTCGCGACTCGGCTGCAGCGGGCGGGAGTGCCACGGAGCGTTTAGCGGGCAGGGCGGGTTTCAGCTTTCGCTCTTCGGCTACGATTTTGAAAAGGACCACCGGGCGATCACCGCGGACAAGGAGCATGAAATCCGCGTGGAACTGCAAGACCCGCGGTCAAGCCTGATCCTCGCCAAGCCCGCGCTGGACGGCGAGAAGCACAAAGGCAAGAAGGTCATCGAGAAGGGATCGTGGGAATACAATCTGATGCTGAAATGGATTCAGGAAGGCGCGAAGAGCGACGTGGTGGAAACCGGCGAGTTTGCGCGCCTGGAACTGTTCCCGAAGGAGCTGGTTTTCAAAAAAGCCGGCGAGGCGATTCAGCTCAAGGTGCTCGCGCATTGGAAGGACGGCACGATCGAGGACGTGACGCAGCTCACGCGTTTCCGCACGAATGATGAATCGGTCGCGCTGGTGAACAATTCCGGGTTGGTCACGAGCAAGGAAAAGGGCGACACGCACATCGTGGCCTTTTACGACAACGGCGTGGAGCCGGTGCCCGTGATGCTGCCAGTCTCGACGGGCAAATTTCCCGTGGTGAAAACGCGGACGAAGGTGGACGAACTGGTGCTCGAAAAACTGCGGAAGGTCGGCATCGTGCCGAGCGACGTGGCGACGGATGCGGAGTTCCTGCGGCGCGCGTCGCTCGATGTCACCGGGACGCTCCCGGCTCCCGCGGAGATCGAGGCGTTTCTCGCGGACAAAACACCCAGCAAGCGCGCGCAGAAAATCGACGAACTGCTGGCGCGTCCCGCCTACGCGGCCTGGTGGACGACAAAGCTCTGCGACTTCACCGGCAACAGCGCGCGGATGATCAACAACAACCTCAACGGCATCGGCAATCTCCGCAGTAAGATGTCGCGGCAGTGGTATGACTGGATTTACAAACGCGTGGCGGAAAACCAGCCCTACGATCAGCTCGCGGCGGGGATCATCCTCGCGACGAGCCGGACTTCGCTGGACCAGACCTACAAGGATTATGCCGAGGAAATGGGGACCTATTTTCGCAAGGACCACCCGGCGGATTTCACGGAGCGGGCAAACATGCCGTATTTCTGGCAGCGGACAAATGTGCAGAAGCCGGAGGAAAAATCGCTGGCCTTCGCGCACTCCTTCCTCGGCGTGCGAATCGAGTGCGCGCAGTGCCACAAGCATCCGTTTGACCAATGGACGAAGACGGACTTCGAGCAGTTCCAGGCGTTTTTCACCAGCCTGACTCAAGGCAACAAAGCCGTGCCGAAAGCCGAGGTGCAGCCGGACGAGGTGAGCTTCAATTCACTCACCAAAGAGCTGAAGGAAAAGGTGGCCGCGGAACTGGCTGGCAAGGTGCTGGACACGAAAAAGAACAATGAACAGCAGGCGATTCAGCGCGAAATCGGGCGGCGGTTGGACGCAGGCGAACTCGTGCCGTGGCCGGAGCTGTATGCGCGGACGGGTGCGCCGGTGAAAGCCGGCCCGAAGAATCAGGCGCAAGGCGGCTCGCGGGTCATTACGCCGAAAATTCTCGGCGGCGAGGAAGTGATGCTCCAGCAATACAACGACCCGCGCGAACCGCTCATGGCGTGGCTGCGGGACAAGGACAATCCGTATTTTGCCAAGGCGTTCGTGAACCGCCTCTGGGCATCCTATTTCAGCCGCGGCATTGTCGAGCCGGCGGACGATTTGAACCTCGCCAACGCGCCGGTCAACGCGCCGCTGCTTGATTACCTCGCCAGCGGCTTCATCGCGCACAGCTACGACGTGAAGTGGCTGCATCGCGAAATCCTGAACAGCGACACCTATCAGCGGAGTTGGAAGACGAACGCGACGAACAAACTCGATGAGAAGAATTTCAGTCACGCGGTCATCCGCCGACTGCCTGCGGAAGTGGCGTTCGACGCGATCACCATGGCCACCACCTCGTCCGAGCGCGTGGCCACATTTGCCACCGACATCGCGGATCGCGCCATCGGGCCGATCGGCAACGGGGCTGATCGCGCGGGTGGCGGCGGCGGAAAAAATGCCGACGGCTACGCGCTGGGTATTTTCGGCAAGCCGACGCGGGAGACGAATTGCGACTGCGAACGCACGACCGATCCGACGCTGCTCCAGACGATCTACACGCGCAACGACCCGACGTTCCTTGCCCGCATCGACACCGCAAATCGCAATGCGTGGATCGATGAAATCCGCAAGAGCATTGAACGTCCGAGCGCAAAGAGCGCTGACTCTCTGCGGCAAAATATCGAACGCGCGACGCAGAAGATGGCGGCGCTACCCACGCCCGAAAAACCTTCCGCGGAGGACGGCGAGGCGATGGAAGCCTACCAGCGCAAGGTCAAACAACAGGAAGACACGGCAGGCGAAATCAAGACGCGCCTCGAGCAGATGAAAAAGGAACTCGCAGAAATGGAGAAGCCGCGTCCGCCCTTCGATCCCGGTGCAGCCCTGCGCCAGGTTTTCCTCCGCACCGTCAGCCGTCTGCCCACCGATGCGGAACTCGCGCAGGCGCAGGCCGATCTTGCCGCCGCCCGCTCCCCCATCGAAGGCATCCGCGACCTGCTTTGGGCGATGCTGAACACGCGTGAGTTCATGGTGAACCACTGACGAATTTCAAACCCGCCAACTCGAAAATCCACCCGCCAAAAACCAACTCATGAGCAACTACACCTGCTGCGACGGCGTCACGCGCCGCGACTTCATCCGCATCGGAGCGATCACCGGCTTCGGGCTCGGATTCAGCCTCCAGAACTATCTCGCGCACGCTTCGACCGAAGGTCTCACGACCACGGGCAAGGCAAAGGCGGCGATCTTCGTGCGCCTCGGTGGCGGGCCGAGCCACATGGACACTTTCGATTTGAAACCCGACGCGCCCGACACGCATCGCGGCGAATTCAAGCCGATCAGCACGAACGTGAACGGCGTGCAGTTCTGCGAGCATCTGCCGAAGCTGGCGAAGTGCGCGGACAAATTTGCGATCCTGCGCGGCGTCTCACACACGCTCGCCGCGCACGAGCTCGGAACGCTCTACATGGGCACCGGCAACCGCCCGCTGCCCTCGCTCGCGTTTCCCAGCCTCGGGTCCGTGGTGGCGAAAGAACTCGGTGCGATTCCGGAGCTGCCTGCGTTCGTCGCCGTGCCGACTCAGGGCAACAATCCGACCGGCTACCTCGGCGTGGAATACGGGCCGTTCGACACCGGCGCCGCGCCCGCCGCTGGCAAGCCGATGGAAATCCGCGGGCTCGCACTGCGCGGCGTCACGCTCGACGAAGTGGACCGCCGCCAGAACCTCGTGAAGCGCTACGACACGGCGTTTGGCGACTTCGGCAAGGAAGACAAGATCCTCTCCGGCATGGATGAGTTCGGCCAGAAAGCCTACACGATGATGCGCTCGACGAAGGCGCGCGAGGCCTTCGATCTCTCGAAGGAAACCACGTCGATGTCGGCGCTGTTTGGCACCGATCAATTCTCGCAGAGCTGTCTGCTCGCGACACGGCTCATTGAAAACGGCGTCAAATTCATCACGCTCAACATCGGCGGCTGGGACACGCACAACGACAACTTCAACACGCTGAAAAACAAAAACCTCCCATCGCTGGATGCCGGCTTAAGCGGCTTGTTTGAAGCCCTCGCGGCGAAAGGGCTGCTCGATTCGACGGTCGTGTATGTCACCGGAGAATTTGGCCGCACGCCCAAGGTCAATCCTCGCGCCGGGCGCGATCATTATCCGCGCGCGATGTTCAGCCTCCTCGCCGGCGGCGGCATCCGCGGCGGTCAGGTGATCGGCGAAAGCGACGCGAAAGGGGAAGGCCCGAAAGACAAGCCGATCACACCCGACGACATCGCGGCCACGTTCTACTCCGCGCTCGGCATCAATCCGCGCAAGGAATACAAGACGCCCAGCGGCCGCCCCGTGATGATCGTCCGCTACGGCACGCCGATCGAGCAGTTGATCGGGTAGAAAATTTCGCTCGTCACCGGCCAGCCGGCTCCGCAGCGAGCGCTTCAGTCAGCGCGTCAGCGAGGCTGTGCAACGTGAACGGTTTGGCCAGCAATTGGACGAACCCCATTTTCAACGCCTCCTCCGGCGTGATGCTCCCGCCGTAGCCGGTGTAGAGAATGATGGGGAAACCCGGCTGCAAGCTCCAGACCCGGCGGGCCAGTTCCACACCGTCGAGTCTCGGCATGGCAAAGTCGGTGATGAGCAGGCGGTAGCGTTGTGGAGTCGCGGAGAAGGCCTCCAGCATCGCCGCGGAATCGGAGTAAGCATCGACCGCGTAGCCGAGTTTCTCGAGCATCGCGCGTGTGACCTTGAGGACGACTTCCTCGTCGTCCACGAGGACGATGGTCTCGCCGTCGCCAGAGCGCGGGGCAGGCGGAGGTGCGCTCGGCGGGGTCGCGCTCTGAGTCGTGACTGGAAAGTAAATCTGGAAGGTGGTGCCGTCGTCCGGCTGGCTCTGCACCTTGATGAAGCCATCGTGCGCCTCGACGATGCCGTGGACCACGGAGAGCCCCAGGCCGGTTCCTTTGCCGACTTCTTTCGTCGTAAAAAAGGGATCAAAAATCCGCTTGAGCGTCTGATCATCCATGCCCGGACCGTTGTCTTCGACGGTCAGGCGGACGTAGCGCCCGGGACGGACGGAAGGCGGGTGAGCGCCATTGTCGGTATTGGTGTCTTCGGCGCGAATGAGGATCCTGCCTTGCGAAGAGCCGACGGCGTGAGCGGCGTTCGTGCCGAGGTTCATGACGACGCGCTGAATCTGCGCCACATCCGCGAGAATCGGCGGCAGCGTCTCCGGCAATTCGGCGTGCACTTCGATCATCGCGGGAATCCCGGAGCGCAGCAGGTGCAAGGCTTCCCGCAGCACCGGCACGAGATCCACCGCGTGGCGCTCCACGGGGCGCTGCCGGCTGAAGGTTAGAATCTGGCTGATCAAGTCGCGAGCGCGCCCCGCCGCCGTCGAAATGTCGGTTGCGATCTCGTGCTGAATCGACTTCGGGGCGAGTTCCAATTGTAGCAGCTCGGCGTTGCCAGAGACCGTGGTCAGAAGATTGTTGAAGTCGTGGGCGATGCCGCCGGCCAGCCGTCCGATGGCTTCCATTTTCTGCGCTTGCTGGAGCTGCGCCTCAAGCTGCGTCCGCGCTTCCTGCTCGCGAAGTTTTTCCGCCTGCCGGCGGATGCGCCCCTGCTGAATGCGCCACACCGTGAACGCGGCGACTGCCATGAGCCCGCCCACGCAGAGCACGCGGAACCAGAGCGTCTGCCAATAAAGCGGATGCACCACCATGCTGACCGACGCCGGCGTCTCGACGAAGCGCCCGTCTGTACCAATCGCGCGGACGTGAAACCGATAGGAACCCGGCTGCAAATCGTAGAAGCGAATGACGCGTTCGTTCCCGGCGTCGTGCCAGATGCCGTCGAAGCCCTCGAGCCGATATTGAAAGCGCGCGTACTCCGGTTTGCCGAGCGA
>JBBSDS010000080.1:0-15602 GCA_038240495.1 Chthoniobacterales bacterium
CCTTTCCGCCTCCGCTCCGCTCAGGATGACTCCGAGTTTAGAGGTTTTCCAACAGACTACCGGCGCATCGACATTACTCCGGCGCGCTGCGCGGCGTGGTTAGTTCCTTGAGACCTTCTGGAGTAAACTCGCGATCGGTGTAAGCCACTTCGTGTTTGATCTTGGAACCATCGAGGTCGGTGACCGATTCGTCGCGCGGGGTCCGCACGGTGAGATTCGCGGGAATAGGGTGGCCCCGGTCGTCGTCAGCCACGCGGGTCGTGTCGATGCGGCGCGCCGACTGCCCCCCGGCAAGATACTTCTCGACGCGCAATGGAACAAGCCGGCGGGCGTCCACCCAGGTGCGAACACTGGCATAACTGGAACGCTCGCCCTTGCCGGGTTTCGATTCGAGAATCTGGCAGTTCACGCGGTCCACGACCTCCGTGCCGATGATCGCCTGATTGTCCCATGCGAAGAAATTTTCGATGACGTCTTCGTAGGAAAGATGACTTCCAAACAACGGCTCTTTCAATTGCGAGCCTTCGATCGTGCGGACGGTGTTGGGCAACTCGAAAAGCACGCCGGTCGCAGGACGATTCCCGACCTTGCGCAAAAGCACGGACTCCCCTTTTCGCTCCTTGGGGAAAAGAACTTGATACACCAATTCGGTGGTCGCTTTCGTTCGGCGTTGCTTGATTTGAAGTTGCAGCACGGTCTTCGCGGCGCCGGACGCGGGCTTCACTTCAAGGCGCAGTCGTACATAGGCCGTTCCGTCCTGCTGGAGTGCGCTGAGCCGACCGGCGATTTCTGCGGCGGACATGGGTGCCGGTTCGGCGGCGGATGCGAAAGAAACGACGAAGATGACAAGAGCGGCGACGGCGGTGCGGAGGATCATGGGGTGATACAGATTCGCAAGATGGGGCGTTGGTGGATGGGGCGGGTAAAGGATAAGTCAGCCGTGCAGCGCCTGGCTCGGCGTCAGCCGGGAACTACGCCAGGCGGGATAAAGGCCGCTGACGACACCGACCACGACGGCGATGGCGATGGCGGTGCCGAGCAGCCGGGGATTCAAGTCGGGCTCGAGCAATCCGCGCATGGCCGGTGTAGAAACAAGCACCTGCACTCCCGCCACACCGAAGAGCGTTCCCGTGATGCCGCCGAGAAGCCCGAGCAGCGCCGACTCCCAGAGGATCATGCGCATGATCCGGCTGCGTTTCCAGCCAATGGCAAGCAGCACACTAATCTCCTGGGTTCGCTCAAAGACCGTCATCATCATCGTATTCATCACGCCGAGCACGCCTACCACGATAGCGAGGATGGAGGTGCTCCAGCTCATGGCCCGGGCAATCCGAAACCCCTGACTCGTGCCCACGACTTCATTGGCCACCATCGCGCGGCCCGCCGGAAAAATCTCTTTCACCTGTTGGCATAACTGGGCCACGTCCTCCTTGGTCGATTTCGGAGTAACACGGACGTCGATGAAGTTTACCTTACCCTCATTGGCAGTAACTGCCTGGAGGACGGGGAGGGAAAGAATGATCGCGCCGTTCTCCACCAAAGCCCCGCCATCGACAATCCCGACCACGGGTAACTCTTCCGCTTCGATCTGCACTTTGTCGCCGATCTTTTTCTTTAGCACGTCCGCTGCCAGCCGGCCCAGAACGACCGCTTGTTCCGCGGCGTCGTGCGGCATCCGGCCTTCCACCAGCTTGAGCTTATCCCAGGTGAATCCTCCCCATTCCCGTCCCGACACCATCATCATTGGTGCATCTTCAATACTCAGCATCTGCATTAGTACAGAGCTGGTCGTGGCCACATGCGGAAGCTTCGAGATCTTACCCTGGAGGGAAGCATCATAGACTTTCGGCAGGATCCCGCCGCTCATGTTACTCACTACTAAGTCGATGCCGATGACATCCAACTGCTTGCCGATGCCTTTCTCATAACCTGAGGCCATCCCGACGAGCGCCACCACGGCAGCAATGCCGATGGAGATTCCGACCAGAGTCAGTCCGGTTCGGACGGGGCGCCGCAAAAGTCCGCGCACAACTACGGTGACGAAAGTCATTGAGCAGCCGTTGTGGGAGAGTTTGTTGCCTTCGGCGTGACGGCTCCTCCCGTTTTACCCACGAGTTGCAGTAGGATGCGCCGCACCTCGGCGATGCCGCCGGGGCTCCGATTGGACCAGTGATCACTGGGAACAATCACTTCGCTCTGCGCGCCGTCGAGGTGACTGCTCCAGTACGGCACAATGCCATCGCTGCTTTGCGGCTTGGTCCGGTCCTTGTTCCCACCTTTTCCACGGTCGGCGATGATCGAGTTGTAGGGAATACCCTTCGCGAGGGGAATCTTGTCGATCGTGGTCACGAAGCGGTTGCTAGGATCGAGCGCATCGATGCTGTTCGGAGCGCGTTTGAGTTTTTGACCATCAGCAGCCCGAGGTTTAGAGAGCATGGCAAGTTCTTTTCCAATGCCCGTCAAATCCGGGGGGGCGCCGATGATCTTGTTTCCAAGACGGCCAAAGAAATCGGTCGCCAAGTATGCTCCACGCAGGGACGCTGAGCAAAAAATCACGCGGGAGATTTCAGGGCGGTGCTTGAAGATGAGGGTCTTGGTCAGGATGGCTCGCGCTTGATCGGAAAGCGGGGTCTTGTCTGGCGGCGTATCAAAGAAGGAGTTCCAAATCTCCATGCCACTGTCGGTCATCAGCACTCGCGCAATCATTCCCCCCATGCTGTGGCCAATAACCACGATGGGCTTGTGATCGGGGTAGTAGGAGTTGATGGCGTCCATCTTATCGCGAAGGATGGCTGCCATGAGAGGGTAAGGGTAACCGGTGGGATAACTGTAGAACCAGATCTGGTAGTTCTGCCGGATGGTGGCATCTCCGCGCAGCGCCTCGATCATGGGTGCCCAGGTAGCCTGTGAATCTCCGAGACCATGAATAACAAGGATCGGGATCTTCTTCGGGTCGTAAGGTTGCAACCTGGCCAGCCGAGTACTCGATGCGAAATCCGTGGGTTTCAGAAAGACCTGGATCTCCTTTTTCCGCGGCTTCAGCTCCGCCAGAGCCAGCCCGATCGGCGCCGTGAAATCCGCCGCCACCGGGTAAGTGTGGTTGCCAAATTTAACGGTCTCCGTTGCCAGTGGGTCTAAGTAATAGGCAATGCACGACCGGCCATTGAAGTTCAGCATTTCGGTCACGCCGTAATAGACGTTCTTCCCTTGAATGAAGGGATCAAACTTAGTCGGATCAAAGCCCTTGCTGGCTATGACCATCGGCGCTCCGAGACCCTTCTTGACGGTGCGTTCCCTGACCAGCGAACCTTTAAAATGATAGCGGTCGGCAGGGAGGATGCGGTAGTGCGACGGATCGTGCTCAGGCTTGCCGTCCGACACGACGGAGAAATTCCACTCGCCGTCGGCGCCCGGGCACTTCACCGGAGCTTTCCAAGGCTCCAAACCCGATTCGTGGAGAACCTCGAAGAGGCGGCTCACGGCATAGTTGTAGTCATTGAGTGCCTGCGTATCTTCGGGCGCTTTTTCCAGGATGGCTCCAGCCGCTGCCGCCGCGTCGATGTAGCGACCCAGCTGCGCCTCGCGTTGCCTCGCCGGATGCTTGAGAGCCTTGACGATCAACTCACCGACGGGCGTGGTTGCTTGATACCCCGGCCGCTTCTCGCTGACGGTGGAGTAGTTCTGGCAACTCGTCGTGGCAAGCGCGAGACAAGCTACGGCGAGGCGAAGACTGGAACTCGTTTTCATAGGTGCGATGAATTGAAGCTTACTCGGCAAATTGGCAAGTGGTCGCACTCTATTCAGCAAGACGCGACGTTGGCGAGTGGGGATCAGTTGCGGTCGTGGATCGGTTTGATTTCAAAATCGCGTGTCATCCTGAGCGGATTCCGTGCGGGCGAAGGTGGCACGGAATGGAGTCGAAGGATCCCGGCGATCCTGGGCGACACGACCCGTGAATGCGCGGGATCCTTCGACTGCGCTGCGCCCGCCTTTCCGCCTCCGCTCTGCTCAGGATGACTCGCCTTTTTCAACGTGCCTCGTGCGTTTTTCTGCGCCCGCAGGCGAGGTAGATTTTGTGCAATTCGTCGTCGAACTCCCGACTTTCAGAAGACGCGGCACTCTTGGGATGGAAGGGACAAACGGGCCGCAACCCCGTCTTGGAATCAGCGCGGCGGAACCAGCAGGCGCCCTGCTGCTGCTCGGCGACGGAGAGGACGGCGGGACCGTATCCAAGCGCCCCGTTGGATTCCGTGTTGGTCCGCTCCGGGAGTTGATCGAGAGCGATGCCCCGGCCCAGCGCCCATTCTCTCAGCAAATCGAAATTGATGGCGTGGGCGGTGTTGCCGGGATCGAAATGATCGGCCACCGCGCAGATGGTGGAGGCGCATCCGTGAGCGATGCTTTCCGTCTGCTTCTTGCGACTGAACCCAAGCATCGGATGAAAGGCGAAGGTGCCGCACAGCCATTGAGGTTTCACCGCGAGCACCTCCAGATTCAGCGGAAGATCGGGTGAGCTGACATCGGGGTCTCCTTCGTCCCAGCGCTGCTTGATGATGCGCCGGATATCGCGCTGACCTTGCTGGAATTTGTCGATCTTTCCGTTGTAGCGCAGTTGCCTGGCGCGGGCGCTGATCTTCGCCCAGCCCATCTTGTCGAGGTTCTCTTTTTCCGTCCAGTCAGCCTTCTCGGGTTCGAGCGTGGCGGTAAGAATGAGATGCGGAACTTCCGGGCGGCGTTCAAAACGTGACGCCGAGTCTTTTCCCCACAGATACTCGACCACGGCACCGAGCGGCAGATTGTCCATGATGCCGCCATCCGCATATTGCGCCACCTGCTCGGGACGACGGTAAATCTCCCACGACCAGCGCGGACGGAAGACGCCGGGAAAGGCGCTGCCGGCGAGCAGGCTTTGCGTGAAGCGAGGATCCCAGGGGTTCGTGCTCCGCAGAATCTCGAGCTTGCCGAGGGTGAGGTTCGTGGTCGTGCCGATGAGGGGGAAACCGAAGTAGTCGAGACGAGTGTTGGGGTGGGGTTTTCCGTCAAAAGCAAATCCGTCGATGAGTTGCTGGAGCGGCTCGGGACCGAGCAATTCAAGACCGACGCCGTAGCGATCCACCATTTCCTGAGTCAGCTTCTTGATCTGTCTGGCGGCGGATTGCCAGTGGCCCGCGCGAAAAGTTTGCGCCAGCTCCACGATTTCAAACGGGCTGAGATGGAACAACCGCTCCATGCCGGAAAAAACCCGGCGCGCCCGCCGGCCCCAGGCGAAGGCGTTGTCTATTTCGTAACGCCGGAAAATCAAATCGAGATCCCGCGGCGAAAAATTCGCCGCCGCGGCGTGGATGGAAAAATGCCGGATGCAATCCGCGAAGCGATCGGTGAGCACGAACCGATCAATGGTGAGAAAAGTCGCGGCGAGACGGCGCGTCTGGCGCTGCCTCTCGACGAGCTGCTGCGCGGCCGGCCGCTGAAAAACTCTTCCCGTCAATGCCCCGATAATGCTGCCGACGGAGGCGCCCGCCACGACATCCGGCTGGATGCCCAGCTCACTCACGGCATTGTAAAATCCCACCTGAAATACTCCACGGAAAACACCACCGCTGAACAGGAACACCACCGCCGGGCCTTTCTTGACATCCGCCGGTTTTGACTCCGGAACGAAAATGCTCGGGGTGGCGCGCGGCAGCCGCACATGCTGCCGCAATTCCTCCTCCTGCGTTCCGCTTTCTCCGATCCGCTGCGGGCACGCGATGCAGCTCCGGCACACCTCGGCGATTCCCGGACCCGGATCTGGATTCGTCGCCTCCGCTGGATCGCCGACGGGGAAAGGCTTCATCCCACCCCAGGCAGCCATCAGCTTTCTGCACGAGACGTACTCCCGGCCATTCGATCGCGTGACGATACTCTTGGATTGCCGGAGGGTCTCGACCGCTTCGCGCAGCGTAGCCGTGCTGCCTTCATCGCGATGCGGCCATTCGTCCGGCAGCTCCTCATCGGGCTCCAGAAAAAATCGCCGCTCTTCCGGGGTCCGCGTATCCGGCATGGCGTCGGTGACGAGCCGCTCGATCATGGCCCGGCAACCGTCGGCCACGGCGCAATCGATGAGCTTGCGCCGTTCGCCAACCGATCCCGCATGCATCAGGCGCAAGCTGAGATCGGGAAGACTGTCTGGCGCCACGAGGCGGACCTTCGTCGGAAGAAAAGTTTCCCGCTCGCAATTCGCATCGCAAATCGTCGCGGGTCTCCCATTCAGCACGCGGTTGATCCGGTCGATCAGACCCTTGTCCAGCAGCATGTCCTGAAAGCGCTGGAGTTGCGTGGCGCGCAGGGTCACGTCCACCAGGCCGGTATAGAGTTCGTTTTGCCGGGAAAGCTTGTCCTGTCTCAGCGGCAGCAGCGGCACCGAGATGATGCGCAGATGATCCCGCTGATGCTCGACCTGCCGGCTCAGGACTTTGCAGGCCTCCTCGAACACGGGCATGATCGGATCATTGGAGACGCTGATCCCGTCGATGAAAGTGGTCGGCGTTCCGCCTTTCTCTATGGTCTGCGCCCGGAAGAATGGAACGATGGCACACGCGCACATCAGCGCGTCCACCACGGATGTTTCTGCGGGAATCGCCTCGAGTTTGCCGGTCCGCAAATTGGCCGCGAGCGGCACGACCCGCACGCCGCTTCGGCGCTGCCCATCGTCGGCGTAGATCGCCAGCGGCTTCTTGTTCGCGCATCCGCCGGGCAAGGGCTTTTCCTGCTTCAGCGCCCGGCGGACATTCTCATCGAATCTAAATTGACCGAAGTATTCCGGGTCGAAGTTTTGCACCAGTTGCTCCTTCAACGCGTAGGAATTTCCGAGTTCGGCGAAGATCTGGTAATGCTTGAGCAGGTCGCCAAAGACGGACTTTCTGCGCAAAAGGGAAAGCCACCCAATGAGCACGACGACGATGACGAGGGCCACGGAAACTTCCGTCCATCCGCTGATCGAAACCATCGGCGGCAGTGAAATGACGGACCACGCAGCCAGCACGAGGAGGAGCAAAGCGGGAAGCGCCGCCAGCAGTAACAGCAAAGGAATCACGCCCAGAAAAAGCCTGAGTCCAAATCCCCAAAATCGGCGGATCAGTACCCAGCGATCGAACATGATGTGTCCGGCTTCGACTCCTTGGGAATGCGCCTTCCCATTCACTCGCAGGATCTCGCTCAACCCCACCCTGGCGATCAAACTGGTCGGCATGCTGAGGGAGTAAATGTTTCGCGCGACAATCCACCACAGCCGGGCCACGAGGCGTCCGCGAACGATCCAGCGCCCCTGCCAGTCCGCTTCGCTGACGGCGCGCCATCCCATCAAGACCCGGCACAATTGCGCGAATACTTTCACGCTGACCGGCAGCCGGATCAGATGATTGAACAGCCGGATCAAGCCCGTGCGGCCAGCCACGGACTCCTGACGGCTATCGCGCTCCTCCTTAAAATGCCGTGGCAACTCGACCGGCTTCAGCGCATGCGCAGTGTTGGTTTCCAGTGGGTCGGGAAAAAAACTTTTGAGGACCGTGGAGGGCGCGTTGCGAAACGCCTCGAGCAACTCACTGAAACGCACCACTCGCACTTCCTCGTCTTCTTCGGCCGATGCCCCGGCGCCTGCGCTCGCGTGAAAAACCTCGCCGAGGGCCGCGGCCGTGATCGCGCCCACGGAAATGCCGGCGACCATGTCGGGTGCTTTGCGCCGCGTGACCAGAAGCGCATGGATGACACCCATCTGCAGGACGGTATCCAAGCCCGCGCCGGGGAATGAAACCACCCGGTAAGACCCCTTGGCCGCGGCACTCGCTTCCGCCGTTTGCGGAGCCGGATTTGCGTCGGGCGCAATGGGCGCTGTTTCCATGGTGGCTGCGTCGGACATTGATGCCGGTGGAGTGGAACTGCCGGCGTCCGGTCTCATCTAAAATCGAAATCAACGAACTCCGTCAGTCCGTGACCGTCGCGTTTTTCCCGACGACTCGCACACTGCGGATCACGCGCCGCACATCGTTCCGGCTAAGCGGGACTCTTTTCATAGACGACGACATCATACATGTTCCCCGAACCGACCAAGCGCGGATTCCGAAAACCTGCGGTCGCCAGCAGAGCCTTCAGGTTTTCCTCGTTTCGATAGTCAAACCTCCGGCCGAAGACCTCGAGTATTCGGGCGCTGGCGTGAGGTCGATAGGTGTTGACGATCAGGTCGCCCGCGTCCGCCGTCATGTGGCCCAGTTGCGCGGCCAGGTGCTCGGCATTCACCACATCCTCCGGGTGCTCCAGACGGAGACCTCGCTCGGTCGTATGGCAGGTAAAGCCTGGAAGATAATCGAGAATCCCAATGCAAGTTACGACGTGATAGTTCGTCCCGTTGGTCGCGTCCGACTTAAAAAGATCCTCGGTTCCGACGGAGATGCCGCCTTCGGTTTCCGCATCCGTGGCTCTTGGTTGCGTGGAGGACAATTTCGCAATCAACCGTGCTGTCTTATCAACGTTGGCCTTATCCCGATCCGTGATTCTGACCGTGATCCGGGCGGGGTCGTGGCCCTCCTTGATCAGCCGGTCGTAGGCCAGGATCATGCTCAGGCCAGTGCCAGCCGCCACGGCTTTCAAGCGGACCGCTCCTCCTTTTACCAAACGAGACCGCGCCGCATCATAAGTCGCCCGCGTCTCCCAAATAAATCGCAACTGAACGTCCCTGCTCTGGACCGAGTGCAGGAAGACCCGATCCCACACGTCGCTGACCTTCAAGATCTCGGGGCAGATCATCATATACGGACCGTTCATCGGATCCCCGCCCTCCACCAATGACTCCGTTTCCCTGCGGGATGAGCCGAGCAGAGCCCGGGCGTAAGGATGCCCGGTCCGCTCCAGAATCGGGTTGCGGAAAGCGCCGCCTTCACCCTCGTAGTCTTCGCCCTCGGTGCTCCGACGGGTTGTAGTCCATTTCAGGACTCGGTAGCTGATCCTTGCGAGGGCTCTGTGCGCCAGGCTTGCCGGTCCGCCATGGTTTTCACCAAAGACGACACGGCTCAGGCTCGCGACGATGGCTTGCGACAATTCATGATTGTCTTTCGAGTAGAGGGCGACCACCGCATCCATGGGCCTGATGGGCGCCATGTCGGCCAGTCCTCGCGCACCCTGAGTCTGACTTGGCGTGTGCGGCGTCATGTCATTGCGAGTGCGAGATTCAGAGCGGTCCAAGAGATGTGATGGCCGCTGATGTAGAGGCGGCTCTCTGCGAAGCAGGTGCCGCTTGGGTCGGAAGATAAAAGGCGGCACGTCCTGCGGACAGAGCCGCCTCTACACCGGTTGCTCGCGGGGAATTGCTGCACATTTCTCGAATCGCTCTAGTTTAACTCGTCGGAGACAATCCGGCCGTCCTTCATCGAGATCACGCGTTCGGCCTTGCGAGCGATGCCCATGTCGTGGGTCACCAGCACGAGCGTGAAGTTTTGCTCGCGGCGGAGCCGGACGATGAGGTCGAGAACGAGGACGGCGTTTTCGCTGTCGAGGTTGCCCGTCGGTTCGTCGGCGAGCAGAACGGATGGGCCATTGGCGAGGCTGCGGGCAATGGCAACGCGCTGGCGCTCGCCGCCGGAGAGCTTCGCGGGGAAGTGATGCTGTCGCGCTTCGAGGCCCACCAACTTGAGCAATTCGAGCGCTCGCTGCTGTCGCTCCGCGATCGAGCGGTCCGTTTCAAACATCGGAATTTGGACGTTCTCCACCGCGGTGAAAGTCGGGAGCAGGTGAAACGCTTGGAAGATGAAACCGATCTCGTGCGCCCGATAAGAAGCGAGGTCGCCGTGCCCGGCAAGTGGCGCGCCGCGATAGCGCATTTCCCCGGCGGTCGGATGATCCAGCGCGCCGAGCATTTGCAGCAGCGTGGATTTTCCCGAGCCACTCTGGCCGACAATGGCGACGAACTCGCCTTCGTTGATGCGAAAATTCACCCCGCGCAACGCTTTCACCTGCCCGTCATCGTATTCCTTCTTCAGCTCCACAGCCTCGAACACGCAACTGTCGCCGCCATTTCGTGCAGTCATCAGTTTGCCGCCTGCCTCGCCAGTTCCTGCCGGGTGGTTCTCGCGACCCCGCGCCACTGGGCGCCCACGCGAGGATCGGCGAGATGGATCAGCAGATCATACACAGCGGCGCCAAAGTTGCGGAAGGGCGGGCGCTCTTCGTCCCCCGACGGTTCCAGCGCGCCCGCGTGCTGCGGCAATTCCGGGTGCGTCAGCCCCGAGCGCCAATGATGGACGCCGTGATACGGTTCATGGAGCAGCGTGAAGTTGACGAAGTCGGCCATCCAACCCTCGGCCACGATGCTGCGCGTCGAGCTATTCACCGTCGAGCCGGTGAGTCCGACGTGCTCCACATATTTGCGCACGCTTTGCATATTCGCCGCCAGCCACGCGGGGATGATGTGCAGCCAGAGGAAATACTTCCACGCATCGAAGATCGCGATGGCCGTGAGCATCGCCGTCCAGATGACCGCCATTGCCGCGAACTCCGTCCAAATGCGCCGTCGCAGCTTCTTGTTCCGAATGGGTGAGCCTTTGCGGAAAAACGTCCGCGCGAAAAGAAGCGGCGTGAACAGCAGCCCCATCGTGAGTTCGAGAACGGCGGCCGAAACGCGCGCCCAGCGCGGCATTTGCGGATGCACGAATGGCCAGAGTTCATCGTCGCGCTCGGACGCGAGATAGGCGTGGTGCAATTGATGCGCGGCGCGGTAAAGGCTGAAGCTCATCAGGCTCAAAGTGCCGATGATGAGGCCGTCGATTTCATTGAGCAGCCGACTCTTGCGCAGCAACCCGTGCGTGGCCTCATGAAAGCCAATCAACAGGCCGTGCATGAGGTGGCTGGAGATCAGGACGAGTGGCACGGCGAACCAGTAATTGCCGCGATACACCGCGAAGCCCAGCGCTGTCTGCGTGATAAAAAACAGCCCCGAGAGGATGGGAAAAGCGACGCGGGCGATCCAGTGCGGCTCGTGCGCTTCGATCTCGGTCTCGGCAATCGGTGTGGCGTTCATCGCAGTTCGTTGATGGTCGTTTCGGGCGCGCGGCAGGCCGCGGCAAGCGTAGTCTGGAACATTTGCCCGAGGTTTTCCACTTCGGCTTGCGGAAAGAGTTGCGGACGGAAGAGCCAGACAACTTCGAGTTGCTCGCCTTCCTCTGTGATTTCGCACGCGAGGTGATAACGGGCCGTGCCTGTCGAGCGCATCCGCAATTTTGCCGAGAGGCCGGGCAGCGTCACGTCGGGAATCGGATGGTTTTGCAACGCGAAACGCACCTCGAAAATCGGGTTGTGACCCGGCGTGCCCGCATCGCCAAGCACGCGGGCCAGCTCGGCGAAGGGCATGGCATGCGCGAAACAATCCACGGTGGTCTGATGCAGCGCACGCAGGCTGGTCGTAAACGAACGGCCGGGATCGACCCGACTGCGAATGGGGACGATCCCCGCAAAGTAACCAATCGTCTCGTTCGCCGCCTGCTTGTTCCGGTTCGCCACCGGCGTTCCGACGAGAATGTCATCCGTCCCGGCCCAGCGCGACAGGGCGATTTGAAACGCGGCGAGCAAGGTGCTGAAGAGCGTCGCACCGCTGCGGCGAGCGAGTTCGCCAGCAGCCTTCGTCAGTTCGGCGGGAAAATGCGCGATCATCCGCTGATGCGCGCCTGCTGCGGTATCGGAGCCTTCAAGCGCGCCCCAGATTCGGCGATAACCCGCGAGCTGCGACTTCCAAAAAGCCGCGCGTGGCTCAATCACCGAAGGTTGCCAGAAGGCGCGCTCGGCGGCGCCCCACGCAGTATGGGAAAGCGTGACCGGCGGCAGCGCATCCGGCAGGCCGCGCAGTCGCTGAATGTAGGCGACGCAAAGTTCCTGCACGAATACCCCGAGGGACCAGCCGTCGGCGACGGCATGGTGAATCACGAAGACGAGCACGTGATCATCGACGGCCCGGCTGAGCAGCTCGATGCGATAGAGCGGTCCCTGCAACAAGTCGAACGGCTCGTGGAAAATCCCCCGCGCGATTTCCTCGATCGCTTCCGGCGTGCTTTGCGCCGGCGACAAGTTCCGGGAGCGAAAATCCGCCGCGCAGTCCTCGCGGATCACCTGCAACGGCCGGTCTTTGCCCGGCAGAAACGACACACGCAACGCCTCCTGACGTTGCACCACCAACTGCAAAGCTCCGGCTCCGTCCTCGACCGTGATTTTCCCGCGGACCTCGATGAGGCAACAAATGTGGTTCGCCGTATCGGCCACCGGCACGGGCGACGCTTCCCACAATTCGCGCTGCGGAAAGGTCAGCGGCTGGAAGCGGATTTGTCCGCTCTCCAGCCGCTGCTTCAAAAGCGCGCGTTTATCCGCGGACATTACCTCGGCACGACTAGCGCGCGGCTCCCTGCGGATCTTCGTTCGCAGTCGATTCGGCGCCGAGCAAACGATCGATTTCCTCGTCGGACAGCGCTTCGAGATCGACGTCGTCGGTCACCGCGGCCTCCACGGGAGCAGCGGTCGCGGCAGGCGCCGCGGCGGCCGTCTTGCCACCCATGTGGGCGGCAATCAGCGAAGCGATCTGGCCGATGGTGCGCGCCCGCATCAGGCTGGTCGGCGGCAAAGCCACGCCGATGGTGGCTTCGAGCGAGTTCTCGATTTCGACGCCCATCAGCGAATCGAGACCGAGATCGGTCAAGGGTTGATCGTCGCGCAGACTGGCCGGCTTGACGCGCAGCACGGAGCCGACGACATCGCGCACCGCCGCCGCGATGATCGGTTCGCGTTCATCGGGCGCCGCCGATTCGATCTTGAGCCGCCAGTCGCTCGTCACGCCGCCGCCCTCCTGTCCTTCGACGGAAGCGAGGATGCGCTCGAACAGCGGATTCTCCTGCATGGCGCGGAAGAACTGCCGCCACTTTGCCCAGTCCACGCGGATCGCGGCGACCTGCGCGTTGCCGGCCACGAGCGACGATTCGAGGATCGATACCACTTCGCCCGGCGAGAGTTCCGTGGTGCCCTGCCGGGCGAGGAACTCGGCGACGCGTTCATTTCGCGCGACGTAACCTTCGCCCCCGAGCACGCCCCAATTCATGGTCAGCGCCGGCAAGCCCAGCGCGCGACGGTGATGGGCGAGCGAGTCGAGGAAGGCATTGGCCGCGCCGTAATTTCCCTGCGCCGGATTCCCGAAGATGCTGGAGATGGACGAGAACATCACGAAGCAATCGAGCGGCAGATCGCGCGTGCCTTTGTGCAGCAGCCATGCGCCGTACGCTTTCGGGGCCATCACGGTCCGCAGGCGCTCGCGGTTGAGCGCGGCGAGCGGGGCGTCGTCGATGACCATCGCGAGATGAAATACGCCGCGCAACGGTTGCGCACCCGCCCGGATGCTGGCGAGCATTTGCGAAACATCCTTATCCGAGCCCGCGTCCGCGCGCACGACTTTCGCGGTCACGCCACGATCCTCCAGACCCTGGACAAACGCTTGAGCTTCCGGCGTCGCGGCACCGCTGCGACTGCAGAGCACGAGATGCCGCGCGCCACACTTCACCAGCCACTCGGCGATCACTTTGCCGAAGCCGCCGAAGGCGCCGGTGATGAGATAAAAGCCGTCGGGCTTGATCGAGAAAGGCGGCGCGAGCGGTTCGCCGCGGCGCGGCACAAACGCCTCTGGGAAGGATACGATGACTTTGCCGATGTGCTTGCCACTCGCCATGAGCCGGAAGGCGGCATCGACGCGGGAGGCTGGAAAGGAGCGAAACGGAAGCGGCGTGAGCGCGCCCTGTTCCACCAGTTCGGCGAGTTCGCCGAGCATGTCTCGGGTCAGCGCTTCATCACCGCTGAAGACCGCGTCCATCGCGACGACATGGAATGAGGCATTGCGCCGTAGGTTCCAGAGCGGGATGCGCGAGTTTTGGTAAATGTCGCGTTTGCCGATTTCGATGAAGCGGCCGAATTCCGCGAGGCACGAAAGTCCCATCGGGATGGCCTCTCCGGCGAGCGCGTTCAGGACGGCATCGACGCCGCGCCGGTCAGTCAGTTCCATGACCGCTTCCGCAAAATCGCCGCGACGGGAATCGATCACATGCTTCACCCCGAGCGTTTGCAGCAGTGCGCGTTTGGTGGCGTTGCCCGCGGAGGCGATGACTTCCGCGCCCAGATGGTGTGCGATCTGGATCGCCGCCATGCCGACACCGCCCGCGCCCGCATGCACGAGGATGCGTTCTCCAGCGCGCAGCCGCGCGACATTTTTCAGCGCGTGCCAGGCTGTCATGAAAACCACCGGCAGCGTCGCCGCTTCTTCAAACGAAAGCTTGCCGGGAATGCGCCGCACATCGCCGCCGCGCGCGAGCGTCTGCGTCGCGAGGCCGAACACCGCGAGGCCAAACACGCGATCGCCCGGCGCCACATGCTTCACCCCGGCACCGACGGCTTTGACCACGCCGCCGATCTCGTCGCCGAAGATGCGCGCGTCCGGTGCTTCGCCGGGATACAGCGCGAGCGCCTTGAGGACATCGCGGAAGTTCATGCCCGCCGCTTTCACGTCGATCAGCACTTCGCCCGGTCCGCAAGACGGCAGGGCAAACGGCGCAAAACGCAGCGTGTCGAGATGGCCGCGCTCGCGGGATTCGAGACGGAGCGGGACCGCCGGATCGAGCGACCGCTCGAGGGAGGGGCGTCCCCGCGTGATCCGTTGCGCGTAGCGCGCTTCGCCGCGGAAGGCGATTTCGCGCTCGGGCTCGTTTCGTTGCAATTCGTTCCAAAGCAAGGCGGCATCGGCATCGGAAGCGACCGGTGGCAGGTCGATCCCGCGGCAGGAGAGATTCGAGTATTCGCTGAGGATCACGCGGAAGAGTCCGACTCCGGGGCCTTGCGCCACTGCGGTCGCAACGGAATCGCGTCCGACTGGCTGAGCCCCGCGCGTGATGGCATCGATCCGCAGCTTGCCTCCGGGGCTGGTCGTTTCGAGCGCCTGGCTGAGGTGCAGCAGAGAATCGGTGCCCATGAGCGTGTCGCCCTCGGCGACCTCCGCGGGCGCGTTCAAAGGCCAGAGGTAAAGGATCCGCTCGAGCGGTGCTTCGGTCGCGCAGGCATTGAACAGTCGTGTCCAATCCTCCGGCTCCTCCGCACGCAAGGTGAATGTGTCGGTCCCAATCGCCGCGAATTTTTTGCCCACCCGCGCGATCCGGCAATGCGCTCCGACGGCGCGGAGTTGGGCGGCCAGTTTTTCGCCCAGTCCGGAGGCATCGGCAAAAATAAGCCACGACTTTTCCGCGGGCGCTTCGACAGGCGCGGAAGCCACGGAAGGTTGTTGCCAGGCCGTCCGCGCGAAGAGCCCGATCTGGCCTTCTCCGCCGGTCGGCCCAATCAGCCCCGGCAGCGAAGCCACCTGGTCGAAGCCTGATTCCTTCAAAACCTGCTCCCATTGCGCACGCTCGAGCAGGGGCTGGTGCGGACGCAGCTCGCGATCGGTAAAGCGCCACCAGCCGCTCGTCAGGCCGAACACCGCCTCGGTCCACAAGAGCGGCGTCGCAGTGTCCATGAACATGAGGCTGCCACCCGGCGCCAGCAACTCGCGCAGATGGCCGAGA
>JBBSDS010000081.1:0-15478 GCA_038240495.1 Chthoniobacterales bacterium
CTGCGGCAAACTGATTTCCGTGATGGCAAGTGGCTCTTCAAGGACATGGGTTTGCTTTCGCCGCAGAATATCGAAGGCCACGACGTGTCGCCGACCACCGTTGACTTCAACGGAGATGGCATCCCGGACTTTCTCGGTGGCGCCGAAGATGGACACTTCTACTACCTCAAAAACCCCCGCTCGAAATGAAACATCTCCTCCTCGTAATCCTTGCTGTGCCTGCCTTTGCAGCCGACCAACCCGGATTGCTGAAGTCCGAATTCATTTACGAAAGCGCACCGTTTCCGAGCTGCCATGCGACGACAGTCGTCGAGACGAAGAATGGTCTCACTGCTGCGTGGTTCGGTGGAACTGCGGAGGGAAAGCCGGATGTATCGATCTGGTCTGCGCGGCTCGTGGAAGGACGGTGGACTGCGCCTGTCGAGGGCGCGAACGGAGTGCAGTCCGACGGCACGCGACATCCGTGCTGGAACCCCGTTCTCTTTCAGCCAAAGACCGGCCCGCTGCTGCTCTTCTACAAAGTCGGACCGAGTCCGAGCAAATGGTGGGGCATGCTCCGCACCTCGAATGACGGCGGCAGCACATGGAGCGAGGCGCGTCGTTTGCCCGACGGCATTCTCGGTCCGATCAAGAACAAGCCGGTGCAACTTGCGAACGGAGATATCCTCTGCCCGACGAGTTCCGAGGACGCTGGCTGGCGCGTGCAGTTTGAGCGGAGCAGCGATGGCGGTGCGACCTGGTCGAAGACCGAAGCAGTGAACGACGGCAGAACCATCGGAGCCATCCAGCCGAGCATCCTATTTCTCGGCAGCGACAAGCTGCTTGCGATCGGTCGTACAAAACAGGCGCAGCTTTTTCGCGTCGCTTCCGACGATAGAGGCAAAACGTGGGGAGAGATGTCGCTGACAGAATTGCCGAATCCAAACTCGGGCACCGATGCCGTGACGTTGCGCGATGGCCGGCACCTGCTTGTCTATAATCACACGCCCAAAGGCCGATCGCCGCTCAACGTCGCCGTGACCAAAGACGGCATCGGCTGGGAAGCCGCTCTGGTGCTTGAAGCGGAGCCCGGCGAATACAGCTACCCCGCGGTGATCCAGACGAGCGACGGCCTCGTTCACATCACCTACACGTGGAAGCGGCAGAAGGTGCGGCATGTGGTGATCGATCCCGCAAAGCTGGCATCCAGACCGATCGTCGATGGCGAGTGGCCGAAGTAATCCGGTCCAGTCGCTTCTCAAAAAAATTGCATCGTGCAGCAACTGCGAGCGCCCGCGCAGTGATCGTGAAAGGCCTGCGCGCCCGATGCGGCCTGCAACTAACCCGGAACCACTCTCCACGAAACCAACGCTCTTCATCCTCGCAGCGCTACTATCCAGTCCAGGAGCAGCCATCCGAGGCGCTGATCTTCCGAAAGAAACCATTAACTCCCTCGGGATGAAGCTTGCGCTGATTCCGGCGGGTAGCTTCCTGATGGGTCAGGAGGGACCGGCCGCGGATTACAATGTGAAGAAACATGCGGAAAAATTTGATGATGCCGATTGGGACGAGCGGCCCGCGCATCGAGTGACGATCAGCGCGCCATTTGCCATCGGCACGACGGAGGTAACTTTGGGCCAGTATCGGCAGTTTCAACCGAAGCACAACGGACGCAGGGGTGCGGAGGACGATGCGGTCAGCGACGTGAGTTGGAACGATGCGGTGAAGTTCTGTGAATGGCTCTCGGAAAAGGAAAAGCGCACCTACCGACTGCCGACCGAAGGAGAGTGGGAGTATGCCTGCCGCGCGGGAACGACGACGCTCTTTCACACGGGCGACGCGTTGCCCGCGGCCTTCCACAAATGGTTTGCGGACATCGGAGTGCGCGAGCGGTTTTTCCCTGGCGGCAAGCTGCCACCCGAATTACGGGCCGAGGCAAAGCCTTCGCTGCATGTGGCGCAGACGCCGGCGAATGCGTGGGGTCTCTTCGATATGCACGGCAATGTCGCCGAGTGGTGTGCGGACTGGTATGGGCCGTACGAGGCGCCGGAGCAGACTGACCCGCTCGGACGGAGCGACGGCGATTTCCGCGTCATCCGCGGCGGCAGCCATTCGGAGCAGACTCGCCTGCTGAGGTCTGCGAATCGGAGTGGGTGGCTACCCGAATCGAGCAATGAGAAGACTGGTTTTCGCGTGGTGCTCGGCGAGCTCCCGCACGGCAGGGCGCTGCCGCCAGCGGCTCCGGCACTGAATGCACGGAACGTGGATCAGAGCGTCGCGAAAGTTCAGGCTCCTTCTGCGGACACGCCGATCTTTTCTGGACCGAAGCCATTTGTGAAAATCCCGCCCGATTCCTACGGTCCGCTTTTCTCCGGGCACAATCACAGCCCCGCCATCGCGGAATGTCCCGACGGCGACCTGCTTGCGGTCTGGTATTCATGTGTGGATGAGGCGGGCACGGAACTGAACAACGTGGCCAGTCGTCTGCGCCGCGGGGCCACGGAGTGGGAGCCCGCATCGCTCTTTTGGGATGGCCCGGACGTGAACGACCACGCGCCGAAACTTTGGTGGGATGGTGATCGCACGCTGTTTCATTTTGCGCGCGGCCAGAGCGAGAACATCGTCCGCACTTCCACCGACAACGGCGCGACGTGGTCGAAGGCGCGTCTGATGCAACCGTGCAGCGAGTTTGGCAACGCCCCGATCAAGACGCGCGAAGGATTCATGGTCATTACGCAGGACACGACAAGCACCAGCCTGAACATCAGTCGCGATGGCGGTCAGACGTGGACCTTTCCCGCCATCGAAGATCGCACCAAGGCGAATCGTAGCGGCAGCGGCGCCCGCCACGTGGGCATCCACGCGCCGATCGTGCAGCTCGCCGATGGACGGCTGATGACGATTGGCCGGCTCAACACTCCGGCCGAGCAGGAGAAGTTTGGCTTTCAAACGCCGGCGAGCTTTTCGAGCGATTGGGGGAAGACCTGGACTTACGAGACACTGCCCTTTCCCGCGATCAGCGGTGTGCAGCGCGCCGTGCTCATGCGCCTCCGCGAAGGTCCGCTGCTGCTCTGCTCCTTCACCGACCAGCGCGCAAATTGGAAAGAGCGCAAAGGTCTGACTTTTCTCTCCGCCGATGGAAAAGAGTTCACCGGCTACGGACTTTTCGCTGCCGTGTCCTTCGATGACGGAAAGACCTGGCCCGTGCGCAAACTCATCACTCCCGGCGGTCCGCAGCATGCCCTGCCTTCGATCGATCGCAGCATGTTCGATCTCAGCAGCACGATGGCGGAATCCGGCGGCTACCTCGCCGCGACGCAGACCCGCGACGGGAACGTGCAACTCATCTCCAGCAAGAACCACTACGTCTTCAATCTCGCGTGGCTGAAGCAACTCCAGCCCGCGCCGCAACCATGAGCATCACTCTTCGCGGAGTCATTCCGCCCCTCGTCACTCCTCTCCGCTCACGCGACGAACTCGACATCGCCGGCTTGGAGCGGCTCATCGAGCACATCCTCGCGGGCGGCGTGCATGGTCTCTTCATCCTCGGCACGACGGGCGAAGCGCCGAGCCTCAGCTACCGACTGCGTCGCGAGTTGATCGAGCGTACCTGCCGGCAAGTCGCCGGACGCGTGCCGGTGCTCGTCGGGATTACGGACGCGGCATTTGTCGAAGCGGTGAGCGTGTCGCGCTTCGCCGCCGAATCGGGCGCGCAGGCGCTCGTGCTCGCGCCGCCGTACTATTTTCCAAACAGCCAGCCGGAGCTTCTCGAATACATCCAGCATCTCGCCCCGGAACTGCCGCTGCCGCTCTTTCTCTACAACATGCCGACGCATACCAAGACGGTCTTCGAGATCGAAACGGTGCGGCGCGCGATGGCGATCGAAAACATCGTCGGGCTCAAGGATAGCTCGGCCAACATGATTTACTTTCATCAACTCCTCGGCCTGCTGCCGGAGCGACCTGACTGGTCGCTGCTCATCGGCCCCGAGGAATTGCTCGCGGAGTCCGTGCTGTTCGGCGGTCACGGCGGCGTCTGCGGCGGCGCAAATCTTTGTCCCCGGCTTTACGTCGATCTCTACGAAGCAGCCGCCGCGCGCCGCCTCGACCGGGCCGCTGAACTGCACGCGCAAGTCATGCGCATTTCATCCACGCTCTATCGTATTGGCCGGCACGGCTCCGCCTTCATCAAGGCCGTGAAATGCTCACTGCGCGAACTGGGCGTATGCGATGATTTTATGGCGGAGCCGTTTCATCGCTTTCGCGAGGAAGAGCGGACGCGGGTGCGCGCATGCCTCGCCGAACTCGGCATCAATATTCCGCCCGCTGCCTGAGTCATGACCGCTCGCCTCGCTCTCGGCCTCGACTTCGGCACGGAATCCGTGCGCGCGCTGCTCGTCGATCTGCACGGCCGTGAAATCGGTTCCGCGGCGGCGCGCTATGCGCACGGGCAGATCGTCGAGTCGCTGCCCGGCTCGCGTGAAAAACTGCCGCTGCACTATGCCTTGCAACATCCGCAAGACTGGATCGACTCGGCCGCGAAGGCTGTGCGCGCAGCGTTGCGAGCGGCCGGGCGGCGGGGCGACGACGTGCTCGGGATCGGCGTGGATTTTACGAGCTGCACGATGCTGCCCGCGTTGCGCGATGGCACGCCGCTCTGCCTCGTGGAGAAGTTCGCCCGCGAGCCACTCGCGTGGCCAAAGCTTTGGAAACATCATGGCGCGCAGGCGGAGACGGATCGCATCAACGCCGTCGCTCGGAAGCGAAAGGAGAAGTTTCTCGCGCGCTACGGCGGGGCCATCGGACTCGAGTGGTTTTTCCCAAAGATGCTCGAAACGCTCGCACGCGCGCCGCACGTCTTCGACGCGGCGGAAGTGTGGCTGGAGGCGGGCGATTGGTTCGTCTGGCAGCTCGTGGGCGGCGATGCGGCGACGCTCCCACGTTCCACCTGCCAGGCCGGATACAAAGGAATGTGGAGCGCGACCGATGGCTATCCGAGCGAAGCATTTCTGCGCGCGGTCCATCCGGGATTTCGCAACGTCGTCACGGACAAAATGCCCGGACGTTTGCTCGCGCCCGGTGTTGCTGCTGGCAGATTGCGACGCGAGATGGCGGGGAAGCTTGGTTTGCTGGAAGGCGTTCCAGTCAGTGCTGCGATCATCGACGCACACGCCGGAGTTCCCGGCGCAGGCGCGGCGGAACCGGGCACGCTCGTCATGGTCCTCGGCACCAGTTCTTGCCACATGCTGAACAGCGAGCACGAGCGCTTCGTGCCCGGTGTCGCCGGCATCGTGCGCGACGGCATTCTGCCTGGTTTCATCGGCTACGAAACGGGACAAGCCGCAGTCGGTGACGCATTTGATTGGTTGCGTGGTCTGACCGGCCAACGCGATTTTTCCAAGCTCTCTCGTGAAGCCACCGCACTGCCGCCAGGCGCCGATGGAGTGATGTGTCTTGATTGGATGAACGGCTGTCGCACGCCGCTCATGGATGGATCGCTGACCGGCGCATTTACCGGACTCACACTCCGGCACTCGCCCGCGCACCTGTATCGGGCGCTGCTCGAAGCGTCCGCATTTGGCCTGCGGTGGATCGTCGAACTGCTGCGCGAGCACGGTGTGCCGGTGAAGAAGTTCGTCGCCACTGGTGGTCTGCCGCATCACAACCCGCTGGTCGTCGAAGTTTACGCCGACGTTCTCGGCGCGCCGGTCGTCGTGCATCCGTCGAAGCAAGGTCCTGCACTCGGCGCCGCGATTCTCGGAGCGCTCGCAGCCGGGGCTTTCAATTCACCGGCCGCGGCGATTCGCGCGATGGCCGCGGCAAAAGCGGCCCACGTCGTCCAGCCCGACCGCGCGCATCGCACAGCCTACAACAAGCTTTACCGCGCGTATCGCAAACTCGCCGCCGGGCAGTTCAACGGATAAGGCGCGTTTGTAAATCTCCCTCGCCTGTTATTCTGAGCGGAGTGTCGTCGTGGGCGAAGGCGGAGACGACCGGAGTCGAAGAATCCCGCCACTTCGGAAGGTGCGTTCACACAGCATTCCACGGGATTCTTCGACTCCGTTCCGACCCGCCTTCGCCCGCTCGGAACTCCGCTCAGAATGACCGCATGTGCGTACGCGGAGTTTACAAACACGCCCTAACCACTGACTCGTGGTAGTCTCAGTGTCGCTCGCTCAGAATGACCGCGACGAGAGATGACTTGGTTTTCGAGACGCCCTAATCTTCTGCGGGGGGAATCGCGTTGCCTCTCTACATGCGCTCTCCCATTGTCCGCTTTGAAATCACCCCCCGGAATGATCCCCTCCGCCCTCCTAGCCCGGCAGACAATTCTTTGACAATTGGTTTGCACACTCGTGACAACCCAGCCGCTGACGTGCGGCATCTTTCCCCCACGCGCTTATGAAAACCTCCCGTTTCGTGGCAATGCTCTGGCTCCTGTTGGCCTCGCTCGCCTTTTCGCAAGAGCCAGTGCCACCGCTGTCGTTACCGCTTCCATTGCCGACACCTGCGCCGCCGGTCGTGCCGCCGAAGACGATCACGAAAGAGCAGACGATCTACGTGCCGTTCGAGAAGCTGGAGCAGGTTTTCGAGAATCAGGAACGCGGAGTGTTTCTGCCGTATCGAGAATTCCTCGAAATGTGGAATAAGCTGAACCTGCCGGAGAAGCTGAAGACTAAAGAGCCGCCGGTCGATGGCGTGCTCGCGGCGGCGAACTACGCGGGCAAGGTCACGGGCGACGTTGCGGAGATCAAAGCGAAGCTCAACTTTGAAGCGCTCAAGGAAGGGTGGTCGAAGCTCGCGCTCGGAGCAGGGGGGGTGAGCATCGCGGAGTCGAAATCGACGGCGGTGCTGAATTTCGCCGACGACGGCTACGAGGTGCTTTTCCCCGAAAAAGGCAGCTACGAACTCGACGCGACGATCTTCGGCCGCATCGCTCGTGAGACTGGGCGGAGCACGCTGCAACTCAAGCTTCCGCGCACCTCGGTCTCGCAATTCGAGCTGACGATTCCGGACAAGGGACTCGATTTCACGATCACTCCGGCATCGGCTTTTTCCGCGGTGGAAAATGCGGATGGCACGACGCGGTTGATCGTCTATTTCGGTGCGTCGCAAGAGGTGAATATCGCGTGGACGAAGAAGACCGGCGAGACGGCGCTGAAGCCGCTGCTTTTTGCCGATGCGAAGACGGACGTGCGGTTGACCGCGGGTGTCGTCAGGACTGATGCGACGATCAGCTACCGCATCCTGCGCGCGGGCGTGAGCACGCTGGAACTATTGGTTCCAGAGAATCAGCAGGTGCTGAGCGTCGGTGGACAGGATTTGAAAGAATGGACGCTCAAAGCGGAGGCCGGCGGCCAGCGGCTGCACGTCGATTTGCACACACCTGCCAAAGACACCTATTCGCTCGCGATCCGCATGGAATCAGCACTCGCGGCGCTTCCGCAGCAGGTGAAGCTGCCGCTCATCCAAGCGCAGGGCGTCGAGCGGCAGAGTGGTTCGATGGCGGTTTCGGCGGACCCGGAAATCGTCGTCGAAGTCGGCACGCTCGAAGGCCTCACGCAACAAGCTGCGGCGCAGACCAAAGACGGTTCGCACGGACTTGTCGGGCTCTATCGTTACCTGCGCCTGCCGTACTCCGGCAGCGTTTCGGTGAGCGAAGCAAAACCGCAGGTCGAAGTCGCGAGCGAGACGCTGCTGCGCATCACACCGGAGACGAAGGAACTGACCGCGCGCTTTGACTACACCGTGAAAAAAGCCGGAATCTTCGCGACGCAGATCGAGCTGCCCGCGGGCTTTGCACAAGCCGAAGCGACTGGCGATCAGATCGACAGCGCTACCGTGCAAAAAGAAGGCGTGCGCAATTTGCTCAACGTGAAGTTTGCGACGCGACGCACTGGCAAATTTTCTTTCACCGTCTCCGCAGAAGCGCCGCGGGCCAAGGCCGACGAGGCGGTGGGCGTGCCCGTCTTCGCACCGCAAAATATCGAGCGTCACGAAGCGAAAGTCGGTCTCGCGATTCACGTCAGTCTCAAGGCCAACACCGTGGACAAAGGCGACCTGCGCGAAGAGGACATTCGCAATCTCAGCGGCATTCCGATCAAGGATGCGGGCGCGACGCCGCTCACGCTCGGCTTCCGCTATCGTGGTGTCGCGAAGCCCGCGCAGGTGCAGTTTGAGCTGCGCAAACCGCGCGTCTCGGCGGAAGTGCTGGCGCTGCTCGAAGTCCGCGAGGCCTTGATCCGCCACTCGTGGACGCTGGCCTACAATGTCGAGTATGCGGGTGTAAATGAGTTCACGATCGAGGTGCCGAAAGCGATTGCCGACGACATTCAAATCGACGGCACGAACATCAAGGAGCGCACCAAGACTGATGCCACGGACGCGGCAGGGCAGCCGACCGGCGCGACGCTCTGGCGCGTGACGTTGCAGGACAAAGTGCTCGGCGCATACGAACTGCGCCTCACGCACGACACGGCGCGCGGCGAACAGAAGCAGGGTGCAGTTGCGCAGGTCGGGCTCACAGAAATCAAGCCGCTCAATCTCTTCCGCGAGACCGGACAGGTCGCGGTGATCAAGGACGGCAACCTCGAATTTACGAAGACCGACGCGAAAGGTCTCGAACTCATCGACCCCAAAGAACTGCACGGTTCGCTCCAGCGCGACGGCATTTTTCTCGCCTACAAATACAGCGCGCATCCGGTTGCGCTATTGCTCGATGTTTCCAAGAACTTCTACCTCGATGTCCCTGCGGCAGTGGTGAGCTACGCGGTGCTGACGAGCGTCATCGCCGAGGACGAAGCGGAGACGACGGAAGTGATTTATTGGGTGCGCAACAACGCCCAGCAATTTTTCAGCATTCAGCTCCCGACCAAGGCGGGCAAAGCCGCGAAGCTGCTCAGCGATGCGTTTGTGAACGGCGAACCGCAACAGCCGTCGAAGCGCCCGGACAAAAATGAAGTGCTCATCCGACTGCCCGCGCGACAGAACGGCAACGCTGCATTCCCGGTGCGTTTCGTCTATGAAGTGCCGAGTCCGAAACCTGGCGACCGCCTCGGCTGGCGTGGCACGCTCGACATCCAGCCGCCGAAGCTCGGCGACACCGAGGTGCTGCAGACCAAGTGGAAGCTCTATCTGCCGCAGGATTATCGCTACGTGAAGTTCGACGGCGCGATGCGCGAGGTGATCAGCCGGCGCGGATGGGATCGGCTGTTTCACGCGTTCCGCATTTTCATGCCGCGCGTTGGTCCGGCGGTCATCGTGCCGGAAGGCCCGCAGAGCAGCGAGCCGCCGGCGCTGCCGCCAGTGAGGACCGCGGGCTTCGACACGCAGATTCAAAGAGAAGGCATCACGGTGGCGCTGCGTCGCCTCGATGCGCCGGCAGAAATCCATGTGTCCTACCGGAGCAAAACCTACGCAGCGACAGTGGAGGCCATCGCCTGTCTGCTGGCGCTCTTCGGCGGCATCCGGCTGCTCGGTGCGCCGCGCCAGGCGCGCTTTGCGTATTTCATTTTCGTCGGCTTGGGCGCGCTGATCGTCGCCGGCGCGGTGGATCCGCGATCCGCGGGGCTGTGGCAGGCGATCTATCTCGGGGTCTTCCTTGCCGCGCTCGCGTGGTTGGTGTGTGGCACTTGGAAATGGGTGCGCGAATTGACGGGGAAAATTTCGCGACGCTTCCGCCAACAGCCTGAGCCGCCCGCAATGAAGGATCCTCCCAAGTCTCCGGAAGGCGGGGATGAATCCGAAGTGACATCCTAGAGTGCTTTTGGCATGCGCAATTTGACGACCTCCACCGCGAGCGTAGTTCTGACCCTGGTTGCAGCGGTCATGATACGTGCGGCTGCCGAGGAGCCAGCGAAACCCGCGGCACCAGATCAAGGCGAAGTCTGGGTGCCGACGAATCAACTCAAAGGCATTCTCGCGAAGCATCCGAATGCGGTTGTCCTTTCGCGCGAACAATACGAGACACTGCTCCGCGATGCGACGCTGGATCGCAAGGCGGCACCAGTCGCTCCGCGGCGCGCGGCTTTGACCACGGCAAAATATGAGGCCCGCATAGTCGGGAAGGTGGCGCAGGTCACGGCGACGCTGACGGTGCAGGTGCTTTCGGAGGAATGGTCGCAGATCGGGCTGGCATTCGATGGCGTCTCCATCGGTGCAGTGTGGGTCGATGGAGAAGGGGCGTTCGAGCCGGGGACGATTCCTACGGCGCAGAAAGACTCCGCAGCGGCACCGGCGGCGCTGCTCTTGCGCGGTCGCGGTGAGCGATTGATCACGATCGATTTTACGATGCCGATTGCCCTCGGCGCGGGACTCAATCAACTGCATGGCAGGCTGCCAGCAGCCGCAGCCAGCACGTTTCAATTGGAGTTGCCGCCCGGCCAGCGCGTCGAAAGTCCGCAACCGATTCGCGTGACGCGGACGCCCGAGGCGACGAGCGTTGTCGCCGGGCTGTCGCCTGCAAATCCTGTGCTGGGGCTGACCTGGCGCAATGCGGGTGCCGGCGCGATGGCCCTGGAGCCGCTCGTCATGGCGAACGGGATCTACACCATCGACGCGGAGAAACTCCGTGCGGATTTCGGCTTCTCCATCGAGACGCAACTCGGAAATCTCGCCACGGCTTATCAGATCGCTATTCCGGCCAATGCGAAGGTGCTGCAAGTCACCGGCGACGAGATCGCAAAGTGGGAAGTGGCTGACGGGAAGCTGAAGATCGGCCTCCAGTCTGGCGAACGTTCGACGGCGAAATTTTGGATTTCCCTGGAGATGCCGACGCTGGCCAATGCTCCGAGTGTCACGCTCGCGCTGCCCGTGCCGCGTGTCGAGGGATTGACGCGAATGGAAGGCGTATTCTCCATCGTGGGCGATGCCGGTGTGACGGTGAAAACCGTAACCGCCGACGGCACCGCGCAGCCGACCGAACGTGCAGTCGATCCGACACCGTTTTTCGTGGCGTCGTACCGCTTCAATACCCCACCCACTGCACCGCGCGTTTTCGTGGAAAAGATGCAGCCACGATTCACCGCCGACCTCGACACGCGGGTCGAGTTCAAGTCCGAGGCAATCTTCATCGAGCGCACGCTCACCGTGCATCAGGAGAAAGGCGAAATCTTCCAGACCGCGCTCACATTACCTGCCGCGGAAGAACTGCTCCGCGTCCGCAATGCGGACGATTCCGAACCGGATTGGCGGATCGAGGAGGGCAAGCTGCGCATCCGCTGGAGTGAACGTGCCGTCGGAAAAGCGCCGTTGGTTTTCAAAATCCAGACGCGCAGCGAACCGGAGAAATGGACGCAACTCGGCACAGACGGCCTGACCTTTGCGCTCGGCGATGCGAAGATCGACGGCGCGGAGACGGTGACTGGCTACATCGCGCTCAAGGCTGACGAGGCGTTTCGACTCGAGGCTGAGCCGTCGGAAACGCTGGAGCGCCGCGATGGGCGGACATCGCCGGTGCAAGGAGATTACGCGTGGTTTCGCCGCCAGGACTTTTCGCTGAAAGTGAAAGTGGCGAAGCGGCCAAGCGAGGTGCTGGCATCGCTCATCGGTTACGCACTGCCGCTGGAAGGAGTGCTCGATCTGCACGCGCAGTTCGACTTCCAGTTTCTCCGCTCAGGTGCGCGATCGGTGCGGATTCAGGTGCCGGAAAAGCTGGCGCAGAATTTCCATTTCGACGGGCCGCAAATCGCGGAACGCAACCTCGTCGGCGACACGTGGACGGTCGTTTTCCAAAAGGAACTGACTGGCAATTATGCGCTCAAGCTTTCCGCGCAAGTGCCGCTGGAAAAGGTGGGCGGGCGGCCGGCGTCTGGTGACGGACCCGGAGCCGCGGAAGAAAAAGAATCGCGGTTTTCCATCGCGGTGCCGGTGATCACGCCGCTCGACGTGGTGCGGACCAGCGGCGTCTGGGCGGTTGAGGCCAACACGGAAACGGAGATCACTTTTGCAGCCAAAGGCATGAACGAACTCGATTCGCTGCTCGCGCCGGCGCTCGCGGATTATCAGCCGCGGCATCGCGTGATTGGCGTCTTTGCCTGGCTGGGCCAAAGCTACGCGCTCGCGCTTACGGGCGTTCGTCATGCGCCCGCGGCGGTGCTGAGCAGCGTGGTCGATCGGCTCGATCTCGACACCGTCGTCTCGACGAGCGGTGTGGAGCGCAATCAAGCGACGTTCCAGCTTCGCACAGCCGGCGCGCAATACCTCGACGTGCAACTCCCGGAAAAATCGCGGCTGCTTTCGCTGACCGTCGATGACGAACTCGTGAAGCCCGTCGGCGAGCGCGCCGATCAAGTGCGCGTGCAGCTTCCCGCGAAGCGTGACGTTGCGCGAGCGCTTGCCGTTTCCGTTCTCTACGAAACGCCGAAGGGCGAATGGCGCGCCACCGGCGCCTACGCCGCGCGAGCGCCAAAACTGGCGAAAGAAATTCCCGTGCTGCGCAGCCAATGGCGGCTCTTCCTGCCCGACGGGTTTGCATACACGGGCTTTGATAGCAATTTGAGAGTGGAAGACCAAGGCGCGGATGCAACGCTCATCGCTTCGGTTTTCCGTGGCCTGACTAGCCTTGTATTTCCCGTTTACGGTTCGGTTGGTGTGACAAGCGCGGCGGTTGTGAATGAGACGACACCTCCGACATTGGAAGCCGTGCCAGCGTCGGAAGTGCGGGAGTCAACTGCGCGGATTCAACAAAAACTCGAACGCATTATTATTCCGCGGTTGGAGTTCAGAGAGGCGACGGTGCGCGATTGCGTCGAGTCGTTGCGAGGGAAGGGCGTGGACATTGCTCTCAAACTCGACGGTGCCCCGCCCGACGAGATTGCAAAAATCAACGAGGCGCGCATCACGGTGTCGCTGACGAATATCCCGCTGGTCGAGGCATTGCGGTATGTGACTGGTCTGGGAAACCTCCATTTTCAGATCGAGGAGTCGCGTGTCGTAATCATTCCGGCTTCGGTTTACGCGAGTGAACTGGTGACCAAGGAATGGGCCTGGTCAAGACAGGCGCTGCGCGATGAGTCGGGCCGCTCCGTGAACCTCCGGGACTTTCTCACTGCTCAAGGCGTACAATTTCCGCCCGGCTCGGAGGTCCGTTACGACGAAGCGCGGGAGCGCCTCAGGATGCGAAATACGCATGAGCAGATCGATCTTATCGACGGGTTTGTGGAATCGGGCTACGCGCTTTCGCCGAGGGCTCGCAGGGAGAAGGAAGAAATGGATGACAGAAAGCGCGATGCCGAGGTAGCTGAGGCCCGGAGACCTGTCGAAATGGTGCAGCGTAAGCTGGAACGCATCATCATTCCGCGGCTGGAATTTCGCGAGGCGACGGTGCGAGAGGCACTCGAGTTTTTGAAAAAGAAAGCGTCCGAGCTCGACGCCAATTCTCCGGCCGGCGAGCGCGGCGTGAACATGGTGCTTAAGCTCGGGGATCTCACGCCCCCCACGCCGGATTTTCCGAATCCAGCCGACGCTCGAATCACCGTTTCGCTGACGAACATACCCCTCGTCGAGGCGCTGCGTTACGTAACCGGGCTGGCGAATTTGAAATTCAAGATCGAGCCGTATGCAGTGTCGATAGTGCCGGCTTCGGTGAATACGGATGTTCTGATTACGAAGGAGTGGAAGATTCGGAGGGATTTGATCCCGCGCACGCCAAGCGGGCCATTAATTCCTAAGCCCGCTGATGCGATGAAAAGCGGATTCGGAATTGCGGATCGTGAATCGGCAAAAAATTGGTTGATTGGGAACGGCGTGCAGTTCAATGGGCAAGCCAGCGCGATTTACATACCGTCGTCGAGCCGGTTGATTGTCCGAAGTACGCAGGATCAACTCGACCTGATAGATACGCTCATCGCTTCGGGTACGCAGACCTCGACAGGCCAGAGGTTTGGTGCGGTTGACGAGTTGCGTGTGTCGGGGTTGCTGACGATGAAGTTGGAACTGCCGAAGGTCGGGCGGATGATCGTGCTGGAGGGATTGTCTGCGGCGGACCGAGTCGAGTTTCGCTACGATGATTGGTGGAGCCGCGCGCGACGGTTGTGGCTGTGGTTTGTGGGTGGCGGACTGGTGTGTTTGTTGATTGCCGGCCAGCGACCGTGGTGGCGGACGTGCTGGGTGGTGCTGGTGCTGACGTTTTTTCCATTCTGCGTGAGCATGGCGGCGATGCCGGTATGCAATGCCCTGCTCGCGGGCTGGTTGGTTTCGGTGATGTTGCAGCGGCTGGCCGCGCGATTCGTTTTTGCTTCGCGGCGGAAGGAGGTGCTGGCGTGAAAATTCTCCAAAATAAGGCGACGATTTCTTGCCATGCTCGTCTTGTGCGCTGGCGCGTCGGAGCGCGGCTCCGAAGATTGGGTGGAGCAGGCGGCCCGCCTGCCGTTTCCGGCGGCTCGCCGGAAACATTCGAGGGGCTCTCGGTTTGGGATTTGATTTGGAATGGCTGTCGCTCGGTGCATTCGGCGAGCCGCCGAACGCGGCAGGCCAGCGGCCTGCTCCACCCGGCGCTTTGTGCGGTGCTCGCACTGGTTTTGACAGGCAACGGCTTTACGAAGGATGCGGAGAAAGCTCCGGTACCGCGTTCAGAAATGGCCATCGTCCCCTACGATCCCACGAAGCCCGTGGCGCAGCAGAAGCCCGATCAATTCTATCTGCCGTACGAGCACTTCCTCGAACTTTGGGAGGCGGCGAAGCAGAATCGCGTGGGCAAAAAGCCGGAGCCCGCGCCCTGCGCATTCGTGCTGAGTGCGGCGCGTTACGAGGGGGTGTTCGGTGAGCGGGCGGTGACGTTTACGGGCAAACTCGAGGTGACGACTTACAACGAAGCGTGGGTGCCGGTGCCTTTGCCATTCAAGGACGTGAAGGCAAGCGCGGTGAAGATCGACGGAGTCGTGGCGGCGTACGACGGAGTGCAGATCATCGTCGAAAAACCGGGACGGCATCAGGTCGAAGTGGCCTTTGAAATTCCGCTTTCGCGTGGCGCGCAGATGCTCGAATGGGGCATCCCGCGGACCGGCGCGACGCTCGTGGTGCTGACGCTGCCGGACGCGCGGACAGACGCGACGATCGCGCCCGGCAGCGGAGTCATCGAGCAAATGGACAACGGCAAAAGGCGCGTGACGGCGGCGCTTGGGACGACGGATCGAGTGCGCGTGGAGTGGAAAGCCGCGGCAGCGGCAGCGCGTGCTGCGGAGTCCGCGCTGGCGGCGATCAGGACGCAGCTTGTGTCGCAGTTCGGCCGCGAGGATACGGTCACGGAATTCGCCTTCAGCTTTCCCGGTGTGCGGCAGGATCATTTCACGATCTATTTTGAAAAGGGGCTGACGCTCCACAAACTCGACGCAGCAAATTTGAAGTCCTGGCGGCTGTTTGCGGACGGTGCGCGGCAGGCGCTGGAGATTGTCCTCAACGAGCCGGCGGCGGAGACTTACACATTTCAAATCGGCTGCGATCGTTCGCTGCCGAGCCTGCCGGCGGACTTGAAGACGCCGCTCTTTTCCGCGGCGGCGAA
>JBBSDS010000082.1:0-15370 GCA_038240495.1 Chthoniobacterales bacterium
GCGGTAGGCGCGGGAAAAATTGCGCGTGTCGCCGCGGTTGAATTCGTTCGGCGTCGCGCTGAGTTGGTAGAGGCGCGAGCGGAGGATCGTCCGCATCAGGGCCTTGAGGTCGTATTTTTGCCGCACAACCTCCTGCGCGAGTGCGTCGAGCAAGGCGGGATTCGATGGCGGATTCGAGATGCGGAAATCATCGACCGGATCAACGATGCCTTTGCCGAAAAACGCGGCCCAGCTGCGGTTGGCGACTGCTTTGGCGAAGAATGGATTCTTCGCATCGGTCATCCACTCGGCGAGCGCGCGGCGCGGATCAGTATTGTCCGCGACCTTGACTGGAGGCCCATCTGGCGCCTGCGGCTCCATGAGTTCACCGGTCACGGGATGCTTCACCGTTTTGCCCGGCGCGAAATAAAACGTCTCGTTGCCCGCCGAAATGGGCGCGGAAATTCCGGCGCCCTTTTGCTTCAGCGGACCGAAGAACGCAGCCATGCGGTAGAAGTCATCCTGCCCCCACTTTTCATTTGGGTGGTGATGACATTTTGCACAATCAAGCCGCACACCGAGGAAGAGCTGACTGAACATTGTCGTGAGATCCGCGGGCTCCCGGCGATCGCGATAAATGACTGCCGGACCAAAGCGATGCGTGTTGCCTTCGGTGAGCACGATGTCGCGCACGAACTGATCGTACGGTTTGTTCTCGCGAAAGCTTTCGCGCAGCCACTGGTCGAGCACATACACGCTCTTGATGCCGACGCGATCCGAGTTCGGCCGCAGCAAATCGGCCCATTTGTTCGCCCAGAAATCGCCGTAAAACGGATGTGCCAGCAGGCGGTCGATAAGCTTGTCACGCTTGTCCGGAGCGGTGTCGGCGAGAAAGATGCGAGCCTCTTCCGGCGAAGGCAGCGCGCCGATCGTGTCGAGCGAGGCACGTCGCAGGAACTCCGCATCGGTACAAGGTTCCGAGGGAAAGAGACCGAGCCGCTTGAACTGCGCATAGGCCAGCTCGTCGATGAAATTGTTGACCGGCAGATTCGCGTATTTGCTTTCGGGCAGGAGCCGATCCGCGGGCACGCTGATCCGCGAATCGCCGACAAGTCCCATGAACCGCGCAACGATCACTGCCTGCCCGCTCACCTTCCCCACGCTCAGCAATCCGTCGTCGGTGACGCGCACCATTTCCTTGTCGTTCGAGGCGAAGCTTGCGAGCGCCGTCACATCGCGCGTCGAGCCATCCGAGTAGTGCGCCCGCACGTTCAACTGCTGCGTCTCGCCTTTTTTGTAAAGCCGCTCGGCAGGCTCAACGGCGAGCCGCGCGATCGTCGGCTCATCATCCGCGCGATAGACCATGCCCCCCGCGATCCATTGCGCGAGCGTGCGATAGGCTTCGGAGCCTTTGGCAAAGCGCTCGCCGCCCTCGTGCGGCACAGTGTCGGTGGCCTTGAGCAGGAGCAGGCTTTCTTCGGGCGACGCTGGGAAGACGCGGCGATTGCGCGCGTTTTGCACGATGCTGCGGTAGTCGGTTTTCGGATCGTAAGAGAAGACCGTGAGATGAAATCCGTTTTGGCCTTCGGGCTTCGCGTGACACGCGCCGGCACTGCAACCCGCCTTGCTGAGAATCGGCAGGACGTCGCGCACAAAACTTGGCGGCGCGTTTTTCCCAGGCGCGGTTTCTTTTACTTCGAGGGTGCTGACGAGCTTGCCGTCCTTGTTCCAGGCGAGCAGGCGTCCGTTTTGCGAGCCGGCGAAAATGCGTTCGCCATTGGCCGTGGCGGCGACGCAGCAGAGCGCTTCGTCGGCGCTCGCAAATCTCTTTTCCTGCGCATTTGCCTCGGCGCTCGTCGCTCCGGTGTGGGCTTTGAGGTCCGTGTAGCGCAGCAATCCGCCAGCTTCGGTGATCGCAAAAATGGTCGGTCCCGACGATACCCATGCCACCGCGTTGACGGCGGAAGTGTGCGTGCCGAGCGACATGATTCGTTCGCGCGTTTTCACGTCCCAGACCTTGAGTTGCTGGTCGGCGCCTCCGGTGATGAGCTGGGCCGCGTCGGCGCTAAATGCGACCGTCAGCACTTGCGCGACGTGACCTTCCATTTTCGCGATTTCCTGGTGCGTCGCGAGATCCCAGAGCTTCACGAATTTGTCGCCGCCAGCGGTCGCGAGCAGCTTACCGTCTGCGCTCACAGCCAGATCGAAAATGGTATCGCCGTGCGCCGGCCACGAAGCGCTGATCGCGTCACTCGCAGCATCCGCGAGGCGCACCGTCCCGCTTTCCGCGACGCGGCCATCGGCGATCACGAATTGTTTTCCGTCGGGAAGAAAACGCAGCGCCGTGATGCGATCGGTCAGGCCTTCGGTGACTTCGCGATTCTTCGCCAGCGATTCCGCATTCCAAATCACGACGCGGCGAAATGAGCCGGTCACGAGTTCTTTTCCATCCGGGCTCCACGCAATCGATTGCACCGGGTCGGGATGTGCGCTGGCACGCGCGACGACGGCGAGGTTCGTTCCCGCGACATCGTAGAGCACGACTTCATTTCCGCAGCCGACCGCAAGCCGCGTCGCGTCTGGCGAAAGCGCAAGCGTGAGCGCGGGACGATACGATGCCGGCAGCGCATTGAGCGCGACCGCGCGCGGCACCGAAGGTTCGTTCACGAGCGCCGCGGCGTCCCATTTTGCACCGTCCTTCACCCAGCGTTTCAGCGCTTCAATCTGCGGTGCGGAGAGCTGCTTCTTCGGCGGCATGTGCGGATCGGCATCCGCCGCGAGCGCGGTGAGCAGCGCGCTTTCGTCCGGTGATTTCAGATCGAGCGCCGCGCCGTTGTCGCCACCTTTGAGCAGCGCTTCGTGCGAGGTCATCACGAGCCCGCCTTTTTTTTTCTGATCGTTGTGGCAGGAGAAGCAGTTCGATTTCAGAAGGCGCATGGCCTCGGCCGTTTCGGCAGCATTGGGAGCGCCGCGCGTCGGCAGTACCAACGCCAGCGCCACGGCCAATGTCAATGCGAGGCGGTGGAGCTTCATGAGCGGAGAGAGCGAGTTCACTTCCTCTGAAAGACAGGCTTTCCGTCCAGGTAAGTGGCGAGCACTTGCGTGTCGCGGATTTCATTCACTCTGCAGGTCAGCACGTCGCGATCGAGGACGATGAAATCGGCGCGCTTGCCGATTTCGAGTGAGCCGGCTTCCTTCTCCAAGAACAGGATCTTTGCGTTGTTGATCGTGTAGAGCCGGATTGCTTCCTCGCGGGTGAGGCCGCCTCCGGGGTGCAATGGTTCATCCAGATAGCGGCACTTTCTCGTCACGACGATCCACATGGCGAGCCAGGGATTGTAGGGATTGATCGCGCGGAGGCTGCCGATTTTCTGCATGTGATCGCTGCCGCCGCCGACCGGCACTTTGGCATCGAACAACGCGCGCAGCGGTTGGAAACGGCTCATGCGCTCGTTGCCGAACTGCTTGAGCAAAGTTGCGCCGTCGAGGTGAAACCAGATGGGTTGCATGTCGATCACCGCGCCGAGTCGCGCGGCCTTCGCAATGCTGTCGGGCGTGATGAAGTTGCAGTGAGTGATGCATGGGCGCGACTCGCGGAGCGGCGTGTCTTTATCCACCTCGTCATACACGTCGAGGAGGAGCTTCACCGCGCCGTCGCCGACGCTGTGGGCGGTGAACTGCAAGCCGGCGCCCGCGACCTTGCGCACCATTTTCGCGAGGTTCTCGCTCGGGGTGCGCTGCACGCCACGATAGTCCTTGTCGGTGATGCCATAGATGCTGCTCACACCCCACGGCTCCTGCATCAGCGCGCTCCCGGTCAGCATGCCGCCATCGAGCCAGATCTTCGTGCCGATGATCTGAAGCATCGGGTCCGGCTTCCGCAGCGGGTGATTGATGATTTCATCCAGCACCAGCTCCGTCGTGCGCCACACACTACCGGTGGAAAAAGTATGCGACAGCCGCAGGCGAACGGTCTGCTCCTGCGAGTCTCGCAGCGCTTGATACACGTCGATGTTGCCCTTGCTCGCGCCACGATCCGCGATCGTGGTGAAGCCCACGCTGTTGTAGTCGGCGAAGAGCTTTTTCACGAGTTCGAGAGTCTGCGCCGCGTCCGGTTTCCTGTTGATCGACTTCGCGTTGATCTTGGGACTGAACGCATGCATCAGCCCGGTCGGCTCGCCCTTCTCATCGAAGACGACGACGCCCGTGGAGCCCGCTGGCACCTGGAAGTTTCGATCGATGCCCGCGAGTTGGAGCGCGAGCGAATTGAGCATGGAGTCCGGCCCGGTGCTGAATTGCACGGGGTGTTTCGGCGCCACGTGATCCAGCTCCTCGCGAGTGGGATAGCGCTGTTCCTTCAGTCGCGTGATGAAGACCTGGCCGATCCCGATGAGGGTGCCTTCCGGCAGGACCTTGGCGCGGCTGGCGATGTACTCAAGGAGCTGCGGGATGTCCTCGATGGTCGGCACCGGATGATCGAACTCCATCGTCGCCGCGCCGACGGGATGCGCGTGCGAGTCCATCAATCCCGGCAGGACCATTCTGCCATCGAGATCGATAATGCGCGTTCGTTCCCCTCGGTTTTTCAGGACTTCATCGTCACCACCGAGCGCGAGGATTTTGCCATCGCGCATCGCCATCGCTTCGTGGATCGAAAAGCGTTCATCGACCGAGACGATCTTGCCGTGATGCACGATGAGGTCGGGCGCATCGGCAGCGCTCGCGATGAGCGCCAACGCCCATAAAAAAGCGACGACGGCCAATATCTCGGCGTGCCACGGGCTCTTTTCACGACTGCTCACGCCAGGAGCTCGCGGACCACGCGCGCCTCCTGCCCGTCGGTGAGCGACGCGTTGGTGCCGTTGCGCTTGTAAACGAGCTGCGTGTGGTCGAGGCCGAAGCACTTCAAAAGCGTCGCGTGCCAGTCGTAATGATGAACGATGTCCTTTACGGCGTGATGGCTCCATTCGTCAGTCTCGCCGTGCACGCAGCCAGCCTTGAAGCCGCCGCCAGCGACCCAATGCGTGAAGCCGAAGGTGTTGTGATCTCGGCCCCACTTGTTGCGACCCGCGTCGTTTTGCAGCACCGGCAGACGACCCATTTCGCCGCCCCACTGGACGACGGTGGATTCGAGCAAACCGCGTTGCTTGAGATCCTTGATGAGTGCCGCGCACGGTTGATCGACGGCGATGCAATTCTTTGGCAGCGCGGAAATGAGCGAGCTGTGCTGATCCCACGATTGGCCGGAATTCAGCACCTGCACGTAGCGCACACCGCGCTCGATGAGCCGACGAGCGACGAGGCAGCGCGTGGCGTAATCCTTCGTTTCGAGCTTGTCCACGCCGTAGAGTTTTTTGATGTGTTCGGGTTCGTTGGAAATATCGAGCGCTTCTTTCGCGGCAGTCTGCATCTTCGCGGCGAGTTCGTAGCTGGAGATGCGCGCTTGCAGATCGAGTTCGCCGGGATGCTCGGCAAGATGCGTTTCGTTGATCGCCTTGAGCAGCGCGAGCTGCCGCTCCTGCGGCCTGCCTGCCAGTTCGGCGGGCGGGTCGAGATTGAGAATGTGCGGCTCGCTCGCGCGAATGAGTGTGCCTTGATAGAGCGAGGGCAGCCAGCCGTTCGTGTAGTGCTCGCCTTGAAAAGTCGGCAGTCCGCCCGGATGGCCGAGCACCATGTAGGCGGGTAGTTCCTGCGACTCGCTGCCGAGGCCGTAAGTGAGCCACGAACCGACCGTCGGACGGCCCGCGGTGACGCGTCCGTTGTTGATCGCGTAGAGCCCTTGCGCGTGGTTGCTCACGCCCGATTGCATCGAGCGGATGAGCGTGATTTCGTCCGCGACTTCCGCGAGGCCGGGCAGCAGTTCGCTCAGTTCCATTCCGCACTGGCCGTGCGCGGAAAATTTCCACGGCGAGCCGAAAACTTTTGCCGAGGCCTGCGCGAGGTTGTCGTACTTGATGTCGCCGGGAAACTTCTGGCCATCATACTTCGTGAGCATCGGCTTCGGATCGAAGAGGTCCATTTGCGAAGGTCCACCCATCATGAAAAGACAGATCATCGCCTTCGCTTTCGGTTCGAAGTGCGGCTTTTTCGGCAGCAGGTCGTAGCGTGGCGGACCATCAGTGTGCGGCTTCACGGGCCCGGCGAGCAGGCCATCCTGACGGAGCAACCAGGCGAGCGCGAGCGAGCCGATGCCAAAGCCATTCGCGTGCAGGAAATGCCGGCGGGAGCAGAGGTGGGAAGACATGGTGGTGTTGGTTGGAGTTCCTAGTTCCTAGTTCTTGAATCTTAGTTACCCGCGCATTCGCTCAACCAAGAACGAAGAACCAAGAACTGCTTTGTTTTCATTCGATGTAGAGGAAACGGTTCGAGCTGTAGAATATCTGGCAGAGGCTTGCGAGGGCATCGAGTTGGGGGTCGGGCGGAGGCGCATCCTTCGCGTGCTGGATGCCGTGGTGATACGAGCGGACGGCTTCGGTCTGCTCGGCGAGATAGGCGAGGCTGCGGAGGATGTCGTTTTCTTGCGGATCGCGGCCGTAGAGAATGCGCCACGCTTTCACGATTTCGCCGCGCGCGTCGCCGGGCACTTCGTTGCGCAGACGCACGGCGAGGGCGTGGGACGCGTCGAGGACGAAGTTGTCGTTCATGAGCAGAAGGGATTGTGGCGCGACGGTCGTGCTGTTCCGCGTTTCGCAATTCGGCGACATCGTGGGTTCGTCGAAAGTATCGAGCACGGTGAGCGGTGTTTTGCGGCGCATCTGCACGTAGATCGAGCGGCGGAAATCGTCCGGCCCACGACTCTCCACTTTGATGACATCGCGATTGGCGTTGAGTTTTTCCTCGCCGACGACGATGCGTCCGCCGGGATCGCGTGCGATGCCGACCGGCTCGCCAAAGGTCTTGCGATTCAGCGTGCCGGCGGCGGCGAGCATTGAGTCGCGCAGTGTTTCAGCGTCGAGGCGCTGAAGCTTGAAGCGGCCGTAGAATCGGTTGTCCGCATCGGCTTTGAGCGAGGCCTCGTGGCGGGAAGATTGGCGATAGGTGGTGCTCGTGACCATGAGTCGGTGCAGATGTTTGAGTGACCATGCCGCGGCGAGTTTGCCGGGTGGAGCACCCGGCTCGGGCGCGGCGTTCGGCGGCTCGCCGAATGCGCCGTTCGATGCGGCAGCGCTCTCGGGTGTTTCCGGCGAGCCGCCGGAAACAGCACGCGAGCCGCGTGCTCCACCCGGAAGGTCCGCGACGCTCGGTTCCATGAATTCGCTGGCCAGCCAGTCGAGCAATTCCGGATGCGTGGGTCGCTCGCCGAGTGCGCCGAAATCGCCGGGCGTATTTACGAGTCCGCGTCCGAAATGATTGAGCCAAAAACGATTCACGAGCACGCGCGCGACCAGCGGATGCTTCCCGCTCGTGAGCCAGCGCGCGTAGGCCAGCCGCCGACCAGACGAGCCCGATGGCACTTGCTCCGGCTTGAATGGCTCGACCTGCGGCTGCGCGAGGATGGTCAGCTCGCCGGGCATGACGACTTGCTTCGGCTGATCGTGATCGCCGCGATGGAAGAGGTGCGTTTCCGGCACGATGCCTTTCATCTCGGTCAGCGCCATGACAATGCCTTCGGGCGGTCGAGTCGTGCGCAATTTCGTTCCTTCGGCGGTCTTGTCCGTGACTTTTTTCTGGAGGTCTTTGTCGTAAAGATCGAGCGAGTAAAGCGCGAGGGCGTTTGGATATTTCTTGATGAGCGCTTTCTGCTCGGGTGTGCGGTCTTTCTCCGCAGTCGCGCGCGCCGCGCGATACGGCTCGCGCTCTTCCTCCGGCAGCTTCACCACTTCCTTTTCGAAAATCTCGTCGAGAAATTTTTTGCTCATCGCCTGCGCCTCGCGATTGATGTCTCCGACCTGCTTCTCGATTGCGTCGGCCTTGGCGCGCTCATCCGGCGTGTAGAGCGAATACTGGCGCTGGAACGGCGGGCGCCAGCGTGATTGCCAGTCGAATGCCGGCTCGAAGATCGCGCGCAGCCGATAGTAGTCCGTCTGCGGGATCGGATCGAAGCGATGATCGTGGCACTGCGCGCAGCCTACCGTCAGGCCGAGGAGCGACGACGACACCACTTTGATTTCCTCCGCGATCACTTGATTGCGCGCGAGTTTCATGTCGTCAGTCGGATCACCCGTGCCGTCCGGTGCCATGCGGAGAAATGCCGTGGCGATGAGATCGTCGCGTCTCTTCGGGTCGAGCACGGCGGCCTGCGTGTCGGCTTGCGTGGCGCCCGCGAGTTCGTCTCCGGCGAGTTGCTCGACGATGAATTCATTCCACGGCTTGTCGGCATTGAATGCGCGGATCACATAATCGCGATACCTCCATGCGTGCAGTCGCAGCGAGTCAGCTTCGGAGAAGCCATTGGAATCCGCGTAGCCGACGACATCGAGCCAATGCCGTGCCCAGCGTTCGCCGTACGCGACCGAAGCGAGTAATTGATCGACGACTTTCTCGTAGGCAATTGGCGCGGTGTCGGCGACGAATGTATCGACTTCCTCCGGCGTCGGTGGCAAGCCGGTCAGGTCGAGCGTCACGCGGCGGATGAGCGTGCGCTTGTCGGCTTCCGGTGCGAAGTCGAGCTTCTGTTCGCGGAGTTTCGCGAGGATGAAAGCATCGATGGCATTGCGAATGCGACCCGATCCAGTCTGCGGGACTGCGGGTTTCGCGATCGTCTTGAACGACCAGAACTCGCGATCGTCGTCGGTGATGAACATGCCCGGTGCCAGCGATTCCGGTTCGGGCTTCGTCGTCTTCGCGCCCTGTGCGATCCATCGTTCGAGCACGGCGAGTTCTTGCGGCGAAACTTTTTTCCCTTTCTTCGGCATCTCGCCTTCACGGATCAGCCGCACCATTTCGCTGTCATCCGGTTTGCCCGGCACGAGCACGCGAACGCCGCCGTCGAGTTCCTTGTCCATGAACCGCCGCAGTCGCAGGTCCACGCCGCCTTTCGGTTTTTCCTCCTCGCCGTGGCAACTCGTACAGTGCGCTTTCAAAATCGGCCGCACATCGCGCTCGAAAGTGGGCTCGCGATTTTCCGCGCGCACGACGATCGGTGCCAGCAAGGCAGAAATCAGAATCGACGATGATACGCGGAACGACATGCGGATGTGAAAGTTGGAAGGGGAAACTAATGGATAACCCAAGCCCGGAAATTTTCCTTAGAAACGTTAAAAAGAGGAGGACAGTTGCCATCCGTGATTGCGTCGGAGGAATTGGTAATTCACCTTTGCGCGCGTCTGCCCCAACCGTCTAATCTCGGTCCGTGTCGCTTCCGCGGCACCGTCTGTTTTTCCCCAACCACCCATCCATCCATGAACACCCCAGACCATTTCAGCTCTCGTCGTGAGTTCCTCAAAAACACCTCCGCCGCTGTAGCCGCGGGCACGCTCGCTTTTCCCTCGATCCTCAAAGGCGCGACGCCGAGTGACAAATTGAAGATCGGCTTTATCGGCTGCGGTGGGCGCGGCAGCGGCGCGATTAACCAGGCGCTCAGCGCCGACAGCAATGTCGAGTTGTGGGCGATGGGCGACGCCTTCCGCGACAAGATCGACACTTCGCTCGAATCGTTGAAGGCCACGTTCAAGGACAAGCCGGAGAAGATCAACGTCGAGGAGGAGCGGAAATTCGTGGGCCTCGACGCTTACAAGAAAGTCATCGAGAGCGGCGTGGATGTCGTCCTGCTCACGACGACTCCGGCCTTCCGTCCACAGCACATCAAGGCGGCGGTCGAAGCGGGCAAGCACGTCTTTTGCGAGAAGCCGATGGCTGTCGATGGACCGGGGCTGCGTTCCGTGATCGAGAGCGCAAAGAAGGCGAAGGAGAAAAACCTCGCGCTGGTCGATGGCTTTGTATGGCGGTGGACGAAGGCGAACCGCGAGGCTTACGAGAAAATCCACTCGGGCGCGATCGGCGACATCATGGCGATCTACTCCAGTTATTACACGGGCTCGGTCGATCGTTATCCGAAATGGAATCGCACCAATACGAAGACCGATCTCGAGTGGCAGCTTCGGCGCTGGTATTACTTCACATGGCTGTCCGGCGATCACATCGTCGAGCAGGCCGTCCACAGCATCGACAAGATGCTCTGGACGATGAAGGACGAGCCGCCGGCTTCGTGCGTGTGCCTGGGTGGCCGCCAGGCGCGTCCGATTGATCCGCCCGGAGAATACGGAAACATCTACGATCATTTCGGCGCGGAGTACAAGTGGGAGAACGGCGTCAAAGGCTATCACTACTGCCGCCAGATTGGCCGCTGCTACAACGCGAATACCGATGAGGTCTTCGGCACAAAGGGCGTGTATCAAGGCGAGAGCGGGAGCAAACGCCACGTCATCATCCGCTCGGAAACTCCGTGGCGCTACACCGCGCCCGCGGGCATGCTAGACAATGGCTACCAGACCGAGCACGATGAAATGTACGCGTCCATCCGTGCGGGCAGGCCGATCAATACGAGCGACCGTTTCACCAAGACCACGCTCGCCGCGATCATGGCGCGCATGGCCGCTTACACGGGCAAGGAAATCACGTGGGATATGGCAATGAACTCGCAGGAAAATCTCTTCCCGGAAAACCTCACGTGGGATTCCAAACTGCCCGTCGCGCCCGTCGCGGTGCCGGGAGTTACGGAATATAGTTAGCCGGCAAGAGCGCCCAGCCGCTCAGAGGATGGACCGAAAGTTGTTCGGACCTGTTGGAGAGGAACGAACGGCGCGGAACACCGCATCGAAAACTGTCATCCTGAGCTTGCCGAACGACCTCTATCTTTGTGTGGGCGGAGGCGGTGCGGGGGGGAGCTGCGTAGTCATCGGCTCCGCACCGCCGCTGCCCGGAATAGTCAGAGGTCCTTCGACAAGCTCAGGATGAGCTTTTTTCGGGTCGCGCTCCGCGCGGGCACGCTCTCGCTACATCCTCTCAGACAGCGATGCGTTCCAGCGGTCCGGTGATCAAGACGGATTCGTTCGGCCGCATGGCTGCATCGAGCCGGGAACCGATCGGGAAACCGGCGGCTTTCAGCGCCATGTAAGTTGCCGTCGCCGCCTTGGGCAGCGGGCATTGGCCCGCCGCCAGCACGAGCCCGGAATCGGTGAGGCTGTCCCGCGTCGGCTCGGGCCCGAGGACGTTCCAACCCGCCTGTCGAAAGACGGCCGAAAGCCGCTCGCCAAGATGCCACGCAGATTCATCCGCCATCGTGGATTGCACGACCACCTCACGCTGGCCCATGACGCGCAGATTGTGCAGCAGAACTGCCTCCTGTTCGTCGTCCACCCGCGTCGATTGATCCGCATCGCGACGCAGCCAGCGGAGACTCGCGCCGGGCAGGAGCATCGTGTCGGCGGCGGATGGAACCGGCGGCACTTCTTCACCCGGCATCACTTTTTGGAGCAGCTTTTCGATGAGCGCCTCCTGGCGAGTCACGCGAGCGGTGAGTTCGGCAAATTCCGCCTGCGTAGGGGAGATGATACCTGACGCGACCGGCGGTGCCTCGACTCGCACGACCGCGCGGCACCTCGGGCACTGCACCTTCCGCTTTCGAGCCGTCGCGGAGAGGATAAACTCGGCCCCGCATTCCGGGCATTGCGCTTCGGTCCTCTCGGTTGGGCGGTTCATCGCGGCGCCATCATGACGGAGGCGGCTTCTTCGCTGTCCCCATGGAGAAATTCGAGTTCCTCCGCGGTCAGGACGACTGCGGGCGCTTGCGCTTTGGCCTGCAAATCCGCGGCTACGAACCCGGACCAGGTGGGGACGGAACCGGACCAGTTGCACTTTGGACAAAAGAAGAGCTCGCCCTCGCAGCGGGCATCGGCGACGAGCGACCGTTTGCAACCAGGACACGCGAACGTCATCTCGACCGACAGAATATCCGGGCTGAAGAGCGGAAAATATTCAGTGATTGGAGCCTGGCGATTCAGTCGCCCTGGGACTGGAATGGAGCGCGCGCAAGCGGGGCATTCCACGACGTTTCCCTGAAGTGCTCGGGAAACCACGAGGCTGCAGCCACAGAGGGCGCAGTAAAAATCGATCGAGTGCTCGGACTCCACGTGAAGATTTTATTGGCGTTTCAAAGCTTGACTATAAGGATGCGCATACCACATATGGTATGTCAATGTGAAAGACCTACACAATATATCGCGTCTGAGAGCGATGGGGAGGTTTTACGCAGCTTGACCTGATCGAGCCGATGCGGTCGTCGAATTCTCATGGTCGCAACCCCGAGCATGGCGCGATCGATCCCAGTTGGCTCCAATACATCGGGCAGGAGTTTCGGGAATTTCTCCGGGGGGCAAGTGGGCCCGGTTCTCCGATGGGTTTTCACCCCGACGACATTCCCCTCATCCGGCAAATCTATGACCGGATGGCCATCGCCCGAGAGTCGGCGGAGGCGGTCCGTCAGGATCTTTGGCGGCAAAGACGCCGGCTCCAAGTGGTGGGAGTGACCAGCGGGAAGGGTGGCGTGGGAAAGACGACGATTTCACTGAACCTCGCCATCGCCTTTGCGCAAGAGGGGCAGCGGGTGCTCCTTCTGGACGGTGATCTCGGCATGGCCAATGTCCATGTTTACGCCGGAATCCAGCCACGGGGCACGATTCTCGAGGTGATCAATGGCACCCGCACACTCGCCGACTCCGTGGCGCCTGGGCCGGGCGGTATTCATATCCTCTGCGGCCAGTCCGGCGTCTCCGGCGCCGCCGATCTCGAGCCGCGCTGGATCGAATACTTGGGCTCGAAACTTCGGCGAGCAAGCAGCGAGTACGATGTGCTGCTCATCGACACGGGCGCCGGCATCTCTGCGCAGGTCATGAGCTTTCTTGGATTTGCCGATGAAATCATCGTCGTCGCAACTCCGAACCTCGCTTCGACACTCGATGCCTACGGGGTGGTGAAGATCATCCGCGAGACGAAGATCGGCGGGCGCATTCACCTCCTCATCAACCGCGCCGAGAGCGCCGAACAGGCCGGAAAATTGTACGGTCGCATCGCCGCCTGCTCCCGGCAATTTCTCCAGTTCGAGCCGGCGAGCCTCGGCTTCCTCGCCCACGATGCGGGCTACGAAGCATCGAATCAAAGCCGCACGCCGTTGATCCTCGGCGAGCCAAATCACGAAGGGGCGCACCGCTTTTCCGAGTTGGCGCGACAGCTTCTCGAGCACGCAGCGACGACCGGAAAATCGCAGTCGCCCTGTCCAGTCGCGGCATGATCTCGCCGGACAACCACATGGGCGACGACCAACCCAATCCGCAAATGAACCCGCAACCCATCGAAACCGCCCGCCCACCCGCCCCCAGCCTTTTCGCCTCAGTCCCCCCGCCGCGGCCTGACGCCTCGGACGCGCTCGAGGATCTGATTCGGCCCTTTCCCGCACCGCCACTCGCGCCGCCGCCGCTCGGACCGCTCGTCGCGGCGCGTGATTTTCTGGGCGCATTCGACCTGCGGGAGAATCCCTTCGCGGATTGCGTGCACCCGGGCTTTTACTACCGCACCGCGAGCCACACCTCCGCATTTTCAAACATGATGCTCGCGGTGGAATTCGAAGCCGCACTCGGCATGTTGACCGGACCGAGCGGCACCGGCAAGACGCTCGTGAGCCAGCTCGTGCTCGAGCATTTAAACCAGCCGAAATACAAGACCGTCCTCGTGCTCGTGACGCCGGGGATGAGCAAGACCGGGCTGCTGCGCGAAATCCTTTCGGAGATGAACGTCGCGCTGCCCGTCGGCATCACGCCGCTGCACGACCTCGTGAAGCTCCTGAGCAATGAGATTATCGACCTGCATCAACGCGGGCAGCGGCTCGTCCTAATTCTCGATGAATGCCATCTGCTGACCTCCGATTGCCTGCACGTCGTCCGCACGATCAGCAACATCGAAATCCCGCAGCGCAAGCTCGTGACATGCCTGCTCTTCGCCGAAACGCGGCTCGCCCAACGTCTCCAACACCCGAGCTACGAATCACTGCGCAATCGCATTTACCTCCGCGCGTCGCTCGCACCGCTGAGCCAGGTCGATGTCGCGCAATACATCAAATATCGACTCATCGTCGCCGGGCGCATGACCGACCTCTTCACGCCCGAGGCCACCTGGGCGCTGCACGAAAAATCCGGCGGCATCTGTCGAAGCCTCAACAAGCTGTGCCTTCTCAGCATCGTAGAGGGCGCGACGCGCCAGCAGCAGATCATCGACAAAGCCACCGTCCTCGCATGCGCCGACCGGATGTAAAGCCCGCGAAGGGCTACACCAAAACGGAGTTGCGCCAAGGAAAAATCGAGCGCCATTCCGCGCCGGAATCCGGCCCGACCGGAACCGCGAATGCCGAAGAAGCGCTGCTCTTCGCCGAACCTCCAAAAATCCCAACGCCGCCTCCGCGCAACGCCCGCACCGGGACGTAAGAGGATTCACCGAAAGTCGAAAACGGGGCATCCTGAGCGCAGCGTCAGGCGGCGAAACGGGCGGGCGCGGAGTCGAAGGATCGGGTCGGGCCGGACGTCCAGGCGCCACCCGATCCTTCGACTTCGCTCAGGATGACACCCGAGTTTGGAATTTCGGTCGATCCTCTGAGAAGGATTCTTCTTTCCACATCTGCGCCCAAGGCTCCGAGACGAAATAAGCTCCAACGATTTTGCCCGGGGAAGTGCGGGGATTCGCTGGAGCCGAGACAACATCGGCGGGAAGCCGGGGATGTCAACCGGGGGAAGGAAGAATCCTGTAGTGATGCCGGGACCGGGTCGTAGAGGCGGCTCTGTCCGCAGGACGTGCCGCCTATTGCCTGCCAGAGTCGGCACGTCGCCAAAGCGCGACAAAGCCGCCTCTACACCCGCAAATTCAGGCGCTACCAAAATGCGTTGTCAAACACCGGGCTCTATCCTAGAAGAGCGCGTCAGGACCGGTGCTCGTCAGTAAATGGAGCCGGACCGCAGAGAACTCGGAGCGAAATGTACCGGCAAAAATTCAGCGCGATCCAATGGACGAACCGCTCCGGCGAAATTGTGGAGCGGAGTTCGAGGACCAATTGAGAAAGATGCGAGCGGTCATTCGTATTGCCAGCCTCTGTCTGCTCTGCCTCGTCCTTTCGGCACAGGCGGACATCACTTTGGATCTGCCGAAGGACACGCGAAAACAAAAGGGGCCACCAGAGCCGATACCGCCGGAACCCGTGCCCGTAAACATCAGCGTGCGCCGCGGCGGCACGGTCGAGATTCCACTCCGGGTCTTTGGGGTGCCTGCCGAGTCATTCACCTATCGGCTGCGCACCCAGCCCACCGCCGGCAAGCTCTCCGAGCCGAAGATGGTGGGACGCGGCCTTGGCGCGGTGATTTACGAGCATCGCAATGGAAACACGCAGGACCACGATCAATTTCGTTTTGCC
>JBBSDS010000083.1:0-15053 GCA_038240495.1 Chthoniobacterales bacterium
CATCGCCCCAGCTCTCGAGATAATGCGCGAGCGGGACATTCCATTGCGCAAGCTTGGACGTTTCGTCCTCGTGGAAACCGAGGCGCACGACGGTCTCGACCGATTTTTGCAACGTGGCCCAGTCCAAATCGGCGGGCGCATCATACACCGGATTGCCACCGACGATGAAGAGGGTCTTGATTATCTTGTCGGTGATTTCGCGAGAAAGATCGGTGAGCGATTGCGCGGGCTTTCCGCCCAGCTTGCGGCCAGCAATCGTCTTGCCGACGTTCCCCAGCGCCGCATTGATGGCCCCGGCCAATACTTGCACCGCCACCGGTTGCCGCGCGCCAACGAGCACGAGGCTCTTGCCTTTCGACGCGACGAGATCCTCTGCGGAATACTTGATCCAGTCGGAATTGAACTTCACCGGCGATGGCGGAATGGCTTTCACCATACCGGCAAGCGTTGCGTCATTGGTCGCACTGGCGATCTGGCTCGCGAGAGCGAGGGCAAAGGCTCCGATCTGACTGGCGGGAACACGCAGCCGATGGTCGGAAATACCGCCGGTAATCGTGTAGCGATTCTCGACGACGTAGAGCCGGTTCATCTTTGAATCAGCACCGGTGACTTTTCGCCGCGAGGAAAACGCGCGGATCGTGCTCACATCGCCTTCCGTTCCGAGGAAATCGTTGTCGAGCGAAAGAATCACATCTGCTTTTTCGATCTGCGAAATCGCCGCCACGCCATTGCCGAACGCTGCCGCCGCGGCTTCCTCCGCGAGCTCGGAGCCAAGTGGCTCGTACACCGCCCAGACCGCTTTCGGAAACTTCTTCAGAATCTCACCGCGCAGGCGCTCGCGCGTCGGCGAACTATCTTTTTGAAGCAGGAAAGCGAGAGTGGAACCGTCGCCGGCATTTTTGACAATTTCGTCGAGCGCCTTTTCAAACGACGCCGCGTCCGACGGACGTCCGTTCGTGATCGCGCGGGCGCGGTCGGGATCGTAGAGATCCAGGAGCGACGACTGCGAAAATGTGTCCGTGGCGCCTTTGCTGACTGGATGAAGCGGATTGCCTTCGATCTTGGTCGGACGTCCGTCGTAGGTCGTTGCAACCAGCGGCGCGTAGCCGTGACGCGACGGACGCGCGGTCGCGAAGAAGAGCGCCTTGCCGGGGATGGACCACTCGACGCCGCGAGTAAAAGGAACGAGGTGCTTTTCGGGGCGGCGGCACGCGCTCAGGCTCAAGCCTGCGAGCGCCGTGGAAGCACCCATCAACTTCAAGAAATTCCGCCGCGACACGTCGCCGCCCTGCAACTCGGAAGCGCCTTGCGGAAATTCGCGCTCGAGCCAGCCGCGAAATTCCGGCGTGTCCGCGAGCTGACCAAGCGAACGCCAGTATTTTTTGCCGGTGACCGGCTCGGAGGGGTGCTGAAAGATTCGTTTCATCGATGACAACCGGCGCAGTTCTTATCGGGCGGATTGATGTGCCACTTTTCCTTGAGACCATTCCCAAGGACGAGTTGAGCCTCCTTGACCGACTGATTTTTTTCGGGTGTGGGCTGCCAGCCGAGATCCGTGATTTTGTCGAGCGGGCGGAGCGCCGTTTCGGGAGCGCGATGGCAATCGAGGCACCACGACATCGAATGCGGCTCGGCATGATAGACGACATCCATTTTATCCACACGGCTGTGGCAGCTCACGCAACTCACACCGCGGTTCACATGCGCCGAATGATTGAAGTAAACGTAATCGGGCGTCTTGTGAACTTGGACCCATTCGATCGGTTTCCCCGTCGCCCACGATTCGCGCACAGGAGCGAGCTTGGGGTTTTCTTTCTGCACCTGCGAATGGCAATTCATGCAGACCTGCGTCGTCGGGATATTAGAATGCGCGGCGACTTCCACGAAGCTGTGGCAGTAACGGCAATCCATGCCGAGTTGCGCGACGTGAACATCATGTGGAAATGGCACCGGCTGAGCCGGCTGATAGCCGACGCGGGTGTACTTCGGCGTGAAATAATACCAAGTCGCGATCGACAGCGCGGGCACAAGAACGAGTGCGCAGACGACGACCTTGAGTGGGAGGATGTTGCTGCCGCGCGGAAAGATGTTCGCCATGCCTAGAGGTTGTCGGAGCTTCGGGATTTGTGGAAATCAGCGATCTGCATGCGGCGGGAAAATCGAGTGCGGGAGAATCTGCGACATTGGTTCGGGCGATGCAAGCCTACTTTGTGAAAAATTTCACAAGCGGCCCATTTTCCAATTCAAATTCGCGTTTTCAGCGCGCTGAGGGGTCGGCACTTTTTGAGTTTACGGGACACGAAGCAAGACGAAAAAAACAGGAATCTCGAGGCTGTGATCCGGCGGCGCGCCCGCCGCGTGTTTTCGGGTCACGGCTTGACCGCAGAATTTCACCAAACGATTCTCGCCGCCTCGTTCGCGGATTCATTCCTTCCCCCACCCTATGCCCCACGCTCTCTCTCCATCGCGCTTGCTGGTCTTCATTGCGGTTTCGTGCGCCGCATTTTCTCTGCGTGCCGCCGACGCCCCTTTCACCCCGAAAGCTAAACACGTCCTGCTTATGGTCTGGGACGGCATGCGTCCGGATTTCATCACAGCGGAGAATACGCCGAATCTCCATGCTCTCGCGCAGCGTGGCACTTTCTTCGCCAACAACCATTCCTTCTGGCCCACGACCACCGAGGTCAACGGCACCGTCCTCGCCACGGGATCCTTCCCGAGCCGAAGCACCATCGTCGCCAATAAAGAGTATCGCCCGGACATCGATCCCCGAGGACCCGTCGCGACTGATGCCGCCGAAACGATTCGCAAAGGCGACAACCTCACGGGCGGACATTATCTCGGCGCTTTAACCGTCGCCGAAATCGCGCGCCAGGCAGGTTACGCCACGGCCATCGCGGGAACCAAGCCGGTCGCACTCCTCCACGACCGCGCAACCGAGCGGCCGGAAGCGCCGCGGTCGGGCATTGTCTTCGCGGGCAAAACTTTTCCCGCCAGCCTCCTCGATCCGATCACCAAAGCGCTTTCTTCTTTTCCACCCTACCTCGTCAATCCCGGCAATCCGAAACCGAATACCGAGGGCAATCGCTGGACCACGCGCGCCCTGCTCGAGCACCTCTGGCGCGACGAGGTGCCGCGCTATTCAGTGCTGTGGATGAGTGACCCGGACTTTCCGCAACACCTCACCGCACCCGGCCACCCGGCAGCTCTCGCGGGCATCCAGGATAGCGATGCGAATCTCGGCCTTGCCATCGCCGAATTGGAAAAACGCGGCCTCCTCAACGCGACGGATATCTTTGTGGTCAGCGACCACGGCTTCAGCACTGTCGAACGCAACGTCGATCCGGTGAAGTATTTCAACGAACACGGCATCGCCGTCGCTAAAAATTTCACCTCGCCTCCAAAGCCCGGCCAGGTCATTTCGGTCAATGTCGGCGGCGCCACCGGTCTGTATGTCATCGGACATGATCAGGCAGTCATCGCCGGGCTGGTTGAATTGCTGCAAGCCAGTGATTTTGCGGGTCCGATTTTTACGCGCGACGCCATGCCCGGCACCTTTGCTCTCCAGAGCGCACATCTCGACAGTCCCGGCGCGGCCGACATCGTTTTCAGTTTTCGATGGAAGGACGGGGTCAATGCCCACGGCATCCCGGGCCTGATCATCGCGGAAGGGAGAGTCGGCGCCGGGACACACGGGACGCTCAGTCGATTCGATGTCCACAATACTCTCGTGGCCGCAGGCCCAGACATTCGCGCGGGCTATCGCGATGAATTTCCCACTGGCAACATCGACGTCGCCCCGACAATTCTGCATCTCCTCGGTCTCGAACAGCCCGGCGGGAGTGACGGTCGGCTCCTCGCCGAAGCTCTCGCCGACATGCCCCTTCCCACGGAAAAAACCGTGACCCAGCGCCTCGATGCAACGCGGGATTTGCGGAGCGGAGGCGTTTGGAAAACTTACCTCCAGACGTCAACCTTTGCCGGGAAAACCTATTTCGACGAAGGCAACGCGATACCTAACCGCTAATCGCGACGCTCACTCACCCACCACGCGTTTAAGATTCCACTGCACCGCAGATGCGAAGCCACTCTCGATCGTGCGCAAACTCTGAACCGCCGGGTAGTTTCCGCTGATCCCGAGTCGCGGCAGGCGATCCGGGATTTGCGCATGCTCGGAGAAAAGGTTTGCGCTCCGTGTCGTCATCATCGTGGTAAAGCCGCCTCTGCGCACGAGTTCAAATTCACGCTCATTGACCGCATTGCGCCCGCCGAAGGGATAGGCGAAATGCCGCACCGGGCGCCCGACCTGCGCCTCCAACTCACGCCGGGCGACATGCACTTCGGTTTCGATTTCGGCGACCGTGAGTTGATTGAGGCTATGATGCCCCATCGTGTGCGCGCCGATCGTCGCGAGTGGATCGGACGCAAGTTGGCGGACTTCGTCCCACGTCATCGAAATCCGCCGAGTGCAGGCCAGGGGATCGATCTCGGCGGCTTCGGCGATGCGTGCGATGAGTTCGTCCCGCCGCATGCCCAGGCTCCGAAGCAGGTCCGAGATCTCATCGAAGGCCAGCACCCGCGCGTCGTGGGTGTCGGTGAGGTAATCGTAGTCGCGCTCTTCCCAGCGGAAACGCAGCCGCCAATTGGCCGTGAGCGCCTCCTCGAGCAGATACCACCAGGCGCTCACAGTACCCGCGACAAAACCGTTGGTCACATTGACCGCAAAGGGCACCCCGAAGTCCCGAAAGACGGGCAGCGTATGAATAAGACTGTCGCGGCATCCATCGTCGAAGGTGAAGCAAACGAATTTCGGTTCGCGTGGCCTGGCCAGCCGCTCGGGCAACTCATCAAGGGCAACCGGCTCGATTCCGCGTTCATCCGTCCAAGCCAGGATCGCGCGCAAGTCATCGGGCGTGATTTCCAACGCGCGATTCTGGGGAAAGGGCGACCGTTCGTTCTCAGGAATGACGCGGTGTAGAACCAGAATGCAACCGACGCCGGCCCGGACGGAACGCGTGATCGCACTGGCCGCTCGAATCGCAACTGCTCTTAGCACCATAATAACATCATCGGCGTTTTTAGATAAGCGGGCGACTGGGAGCCAAGGATAAATTCGCGCGCCCTTTCTCATCGCTGCCGTTGACGGAATGCCCTCCAATCCTTAGTCAATCCGCTTCCCACCGACAGGCCGACCTCGACGAGCCAACGGATTTTTAGCACCACCGAAACGCCCGCCCCCCTTTGAGAACTCTGCTGAAAAAATCCCGTTTTCTGACCGGACTCGTTAAAGCCTGCCGCACACTGCCGCAAGACCTGCGCGTCCTGCACTGGACCCGGACCCAGGCCAGCGAGATCGCCGCCTATTGTGCGGCGCAACCCACGCGCAAACTGCAACTCGGCTGCGGCCACAACATCCTCGACGGATGGTTGAATGCGGACATTTTTCCCCAGCATCCCGGCGTGGTCTATCTCGACGCCACGACGCCGTTCCCCATCGCGACTGCTTCCTTCGACTACATTTATTCCGAACACGTCATCCAGCATTTTCCGTTTCGCGTCGGGCAGGTCATGCTGGCGGAGTGCTGCCGCATTTTAAAGCCGGGCGGCGTGCTGCGCCTCTCGACTCCGAATCTCCTGCGCCTGGCATCGCTGCTCACGGAACCCGAGGGCGCGGCGCAAAAAGAATACACGCGGCAGGCCAGCGACCGCTACATCCCGGAGAACACCGACTACCTGCCGGCCTTCGTCGTGAACAATTTCTTTTGGGACTTCACCCACCAGTTTGTTTACGATCCCGCCGCCTTGGAGCACGCCTTGAAGCGCGCCGGTTTTGATGCAGTCACCCCGGTCCAGATTGGCGTGAGCGGCGACCAAAACCTCTCCGGCCTCGAACACCACGGCGCGATCGTTGGCGACTCGATCAATGAATTCGAGACCATGATTTTTGAGGCCAGGAAAACCAGCTCGTCCTGACTTTCCGCCGACTCGAACGAGGGGTCATTATTGGGCGGAAGGGCCAACGGAAACGACTTTGCAGATTTTCTGATACACTTTCTCGGGCGCAATCATCCGCAGACATTTCCGATCGTAAGGGCAGGCCGTCGTCAGCCAGCAAGGAGCGCACGGGACCGGGCTGTAAAGCGCTTCCGCCAGCGGATAGAAGTGCCCCGCCGGGGATTCATAGCCGCCGAAAATGATCACGGAAGGGATGCGGAAAGCATTGGCGATGTGCATGCCTCCGGACACTGGACCGACAAACACATCGCCTTGGGAGACGAGCCAGATGAAATCCGACAAGGACGTGATTCCCGCAAAAGAGTGGAAGCGCTTTCCAAAATTGTGCTCGGAAAAAAGCGTCTGCGTGCCGAGTTCGATCACGTCAAAACGCTCGACCAGTTTCCGAATCAATTCCGCCCACAATTCCGTCGGCCAGTTTTTGTTCGGCGTCCATTGGCTCGCTCTTGGCTGGATGATGATGCGCGGCCCCTGCATGGCCGCCAGACTTTCGCGCACGCGAGGCGCGGGCGAAACATCCGGCGGATCGAGTTGGTGCGAGCGCAATTCGAGTCCGATGCATTCCGCCATGAGCGTGACCAGAGGCCGCGGAGGCGGCAGCACCGGCATATAGCTGAGTTGAAACGCATCGCGCGTCGCATTGGGCGAGTAGAGCTCGACCTCCGCGAGATTGGGATTTGCTCCGAACATTTCGGGATAGCGAGTGAGAAACGTGATCCGGCACGATGGATTCACCCGGCGGATTTCCCGAAAAATCGGCGTACACATCAGCTCGTCACCCACACCGCCGCCGAACGAATACAAACGAATCGACGGGCGTTCAAAAGGCTTCATCAAAAACCACGGCCAGCGCCAGCGCAGGTAAGTCGCCGGGCCTTTGCTGATGAGGTAGCCGCGGGCGGCATCCTGAATCTTCGCCCACCGCCACGCAAAAGCCTCGGAGAGGCGGCGGCCCGCCTTCTCATTCGCTACTGCGGGGTCTCGGCGAGAAGCGGGGGCGGTCACTTGGCAGACAATATGGGTGACGAAACGATGGGCGGTAGGAGCCGCGCGGCAGCGCCTACTCGACGGTCACGCTCTTCGCAAGATTGCGCGGCTTGTCCACGTCGCAGCCGAGATGTACTGCCGCGTGGTAGGCGAGGAGTTGCAGCGGAATCGAAGTCAGAATCGGTGAGAGAAAGTCCGGGCATGGCGGAATGAAGATCACGTCGTCGGACACCTTGCCGATCTTCGCGTTGCCTTCGGTGGCGATGGAAATGATCGGGCCCTTGCGGGCTCGGATTTCTTCGATGTTGCTCACGTTTTTCTCGAAGACGCTGTCGTCCGGCGCGATGAAAACGCTCGGCACTTCCGGGCTGATCAGCGCGATCACGCCGTGCTTCAATTCCGCGCTCGGGTGACCGCTCGCGTGGATGTAGCTGATCTCTTTCATCTTCAGCGCGCCTTCGAGCGCGACCGGGTAATTGAACTGCCGGCCGAGGAACATCATCGAGTGCGCGTGACTGTATTTTTGCGCCACCGTTTTGATGTGCTCGTTCTGTTCGAGGATGCGGCTGATCTTCGCGGGGATGGCTTCGAGTTCGTCGATGATGCGCAGTCCTTCGCTCGAGCTGAGATGCCGGATGCGGCCCAGCAGCAAGCCGATGAGCGTCGTGATCGTAACTTGAGAAGTGAAGGATTTCGTCGCCGCCACACCGATCTCCGGACCCGCGTGCATGTACACGCCGCCATCGCTTTCGCGCGCAATCGTGCTCGCCACGTTGTTGCAGATGCCGAGCGTGCGATGGCCCTTGCGTTGGCTCTCGCGCAGGGCGGCGAGCGTGTCCGCCGTCTCGCCGCTCTGGCTGACGCAGAAGACCAGCGTGTCTTTCGTCATCGGCATATTGCGATACCGAAACTCGCTCGCGAACTCGATCTCGACCGGCAGATGCGCGAGCGCTTCGATGACGTACTCGCCGACCATCGCCGCATGGCTCGCGGTGCCACAACCGGTGAGGATGATCCGATCCACTTCGCGCAGTTGCTGCGGCGTCATGTCGAGCCCGCCGAGCTTGGCGGTAGCTTCTTCGCGGGAGAGCCGACCGCGCATCGCATCGAGCACCGTCTCGGGCTGCTCGTAGATTTCCTTGAGCATGTAGTGCGGGAACTCGCCCTTGTTTACGTCCTCTTCGCTAAACTCCACCTTGCTGACCTCGAAGCCACTCGCACCCCCAAGCAGGCTCGTGATTTCAAACTCCTCCCGCGTCAGCGCCGCGATGTCGTAGTCCTTGAGATAAATGGCATCGCGCGTGTAGGCGACGATTGCGCTCACGTCGCTCGCAAAAAAATTCTCCCCCTTCCCGACTCCGAGGACGAGCGGACTGCCGCGGCGCGCGCCGAAGAGCACGTCCGGTAGATCGCGGTGCATCATGATGATTCCGTAGGTGCCGACGACCTGCTTGAGGGCCGCCCGGAGCGCCTCGATCAACCGCCCTTTCGTCGGCTCGCCACCCGCGGCGTCGTAGTGTTTCCCGATGAGATGCGCGAGGACTTCCGTGTCGGTCTGCGACTTGAAGGTGTGCCCTTCCTTCACGAGCTGATCCTTGAGCACATTGTAGTTTTCGATCACGCCATTATGGCAAAGGAAGAGCGTGCCGCCTTGATCGGCGTGCGGGTGCGCATTTTCATCGGACACCCCGCCATGCGTCGCCCAGCGCGTGTGCGAGATGCCCGCGGTGCCAGTCGGCGGCGACTCTTTGATTAGTTCCGCGAGATTGGCGATCCGCCCGATGCGTTTGCGCGTCTCGATTTTTCCGCCGTCGAAAATGGCCACACCCGCGCTGTCGTAGCCGCGGTATTCGAGTCGGCGAAGACCGTCGAGAAGGATGGGAACTGCCTGGGATTTGCCGATGTAGCCGATGATGCCGCACATAGTGATTTGGGAGAGTGAAAGGTGGAGGCGCAGCGTGGCAGAGCCGCAGCGCGAGAGCAAGCAGAGCGCCCCAGTCGGTAGCAGCTCAGTTCGAGAAACGAGCCGTTGTAGAGGCGGCTATGTCCGCAGGACGTGCCGCCTTTGCCGGCCACAGGCGGCACGTCGCCAGAGCGCGACAGAGCCGCCTCTACAACCTGCAAACAGAGCCACCACCACCCAGTCAGTTTCGCACTACACACAATTGCGCAGTGACAACCGCGGAGCGGCTTCGCAGGATGAACGGCGGATTCCCCACCCCTATGCAAGTCTCCACCTGGCCCTCCATTACCGAAAAAACCCTCGCCATCATCATGGGCGGCGGCGCAGGCACCCGCCTCTTCCCGCTGACCAAGGAACGCTCGAAGCCTGCGGTGCCGCTCGCCGGCAAATATCGGATCGTTGATATCCCCGTCTCCAATTGCATCAACTCCGGGTTGCGTCGCATCTACGTGCTCACGCAGTTCAACTCGGCGTCGCTGCACAAGCACATCAACTCCAGCTACAAGTTCGACAACTTCTCCCGCTCCTTCGTCGAAATCCTCGCCGCACAGCAGACGCCGACGGACACAAACTGGTATCAGGGCACAGCCGACGCCGTGCGGCAAAACCTCCGCGATTTCCTCCAGTTTCCCTACGATTACTACGTCATCCTCAGCGGCGATCAGCTCTACCGCATGGACTTCCGCGAAGTGCTCATGCAGCACATCACGACCAAGGCCGAGATGACGCTCGCCACCATTCCAGTTGCGCGCGAGCCGGCGATGGACTTTGGCATCATGCACACCGACGCCAACCGCCGAATCGTGCGGTTTGAAGAAAAGCCGAAAGACCCCGCGGTGCTCGACGCCATGCGCATTCCCAAGGAACTGCTCGCCGAACTCGACCAGCCCGCGGACGCCGATCTCTATCAAGCCTCGATGGGCATTTACATTTTCAATCGCGACGTGCTCGTGCAGGCGCTCGACAACAATCACGTGGACTTCGGCAAACATGTGATTCCGGAGATGTTGAAAAAATTCCGCGTCCACTCCTACATCTTCCAGGGCTATTGGGAGGACATCGGCACGATTCGCGCGTTCTTTGACTCCAACCTCGAGCTCACCGACGCCGTGCCGGCGTTCAATTTCTTCGACACCTCCTCGCCGATTTACACGCACGCGCGCTTTCTTCCCGGCAGCAAGCTCAACGGCGCCGCGATTCGCAACGCGATCATCTCCGACGGTTGCATCATCGACGACGCGCACATCGAGCGCGCTGTCGTGGGCGTTCGCAGCTTCATAAAAAGCGGCACGACCATCCGTAACAGCATCGTCATGGGCGCGGATTTTTACGACGTGGATCAGGCAAGCCGCGGCGAACGGCCGGAGCTGGGCATCGGGAAAAATTGTGTGATCGATCACGCGATCATCGACAAAAACGCGCGGATCGGTGACGGCGCGGTGATCACGCCGGACGGCAAACCCGACAATTTCGACGGTGACAACTTCTATGTCCGCGATGGCATCGTCGTCGTTCCGAAGGGCGGCGTCATCGCGCCCGGCACATGGATTTGATCGGCGTCGTTGAACGGCACTCCGGCAGCGTTGTCTGATTCCGGTTCATGTCCGTCCGCACAATTTCCGACCGCCGCCGTTCCCAATTCCTTCCGTTTTTCGCCGTCTGCCTCGCATTTCTAGGCGCGGGCGTTTCCGCCGCGGAGCCATCGGGCAGACTGCCTTTCGACACGGTTTTCAAAGGCCGCAATCAATTCAATGCGCTCGTCGCGCAGGCCGATAAATGGAAACCGCTGCCCATCGGGGAAAGAGTCGCGGCGGTCGGCAACGCGCTCGTCGGCACACCGTACAAAAGCTTCACTCTCGAAATCGACGACCGGGTCGAAGCCGCCTCGGTGAACCTCACAGGACTCGACTGCTGGACCTTCTTTGAGTCGGCCCTCGCCTTTGCCCGCATGCTCGACGAACCGAAGGAACAGTGGACCCCGCAGACGATGCTGAAATACATCGAAGTCGATCGCTATCGTGGAGGCACCTGCACCGGCAGCTACCTCTCGCGGCTCCACTATCTCGAGGAATGGCTGCGCGACAATGACCGGCGCGGCATGATCCAGGATCTCACGCGCAGCCTCGGCGGCGTCTCGGCGCCCCACGCCGCTATCGAGATGACCAAGGCATGGAAAAGCTACCGCTACATGCGCAACAATCCCGACTTGAGGGTGGGCATTTCGCAAATGGAAACGCGGGTCGGTGAGATGCCGCTTTACTACATTCCAAAGAGCAAAGTCCCCGGCATCGAGTCCCGCCTGCAGTCCGGCGACATCATCGGCATCTGCTCGCACGACGGCGGTCTGATCGGCACCGCCCACGTCGGACTTGCGAAGCGGACGAGCGACGGCGTCCTGCACTTCATGCACGCCTCCTCGCCGCGGAACTACGGCAAGGTCGTCATCGATCAGCGCTTGTCGGACTACCTCTTCCACTTCCGCAGCGACGCCGGCATCCTCGTCGCCCGCCCGCTCAAATAGGCTCTGGACCGCCGGTCAGTGCCGCCGCGGAATTTCTTGGACAATCCCGGGTCGCTGCATAACCTTCCGCTCCCCGTTTTCCGGCGGCCTCTTTCCGCCGGTCCGCGGGGGCCATTTCACCCGCATGATTTCTCCGCTTTTCCTCACGCTCGCCGATGCTTCCACGGCGCCGACCGGCCCATCGCAGGCCATGAACTTCATCCCGTTCATCTGCATCGGCGTCATTTTTTACTTCCTGATCATTCGTCCGCAAAGCAAGCGCCAGAAAGAACTCACAACCCTCGTCGCTGGCTTGAAAACGGGCGACAAAGTCGTCACCACCGGCGGCATCCACGGCATCATCGCCAATGTGAAGGAAGGCAGCGTCCTCAGCCTCAAAATCGCCGACAACGTGAAAATCGAGATCGATAAGTCGGCCATCGCGACCGTGGACAAAGGCTCGGCCCCGGCCACGACCTAAGCGTTTTTTAAACCCCACTCCCCGCTTTCCCCACGATGGACCCGAACGTCCTTATCTTCCTTTTCGGCCTGCTTCTGCTGGTGCTCTTCGGCTGGTACTTTTTTACCGACAGCGAACGTATCAAACGCAACCTCGGCACCACGCTGACCGTCCTGCTCACCGCCTTCTGTCTTTGGGTGACCAATCCGCCTTTTGACGTAAAAGATGCCGACGGCAAGATCGTCAAAGTTGGCAAAATTCACCTCGGTCTCGATCTTCAGGGCGGCACGTCGTTCCTCATCCGGCTCGATCCTCCCGCCGATGAAAAGGGCGCGAAAAAGGAAATCACCAAAGACATGGTCGAGCAGGCCATGGAAGCGATTCGCAAGCGTGTCGATCAATTCGGCGTCAGCGAGCCGATCATCACCCCGCAGGGCACCGACCGGATTCTCGTTCAGATTCCGGGTCTTGGTCAGGACCTCATCAACGACGCCCGCGAGCAACTGCGCAAAGTCGCCAAGCTCGAATTCCGCCTCGTCCATCCCTCCAGTTCGGCGCTTGTCAACGCCATCGAAGGTGGTCAGCAGGTTCCGCCCGCGGGTTACTCGATCCAAAACTTGGCCACCGAGCGTGGTGGCAAGCCGGTCACCAACAAACTTCTGATCAAGAACAAGCCTGACCTTCTCGGCTCTCGTGTCACGCACGCCGGGGCTTTCTTCGATGCGCAAGGCTGGGGTGTCGCCCTCGAATTCGACGCGCAGGGTGCAGATGAATTTCAACGATTGACCAAGGAAGTCGCGCAGCAGCGTTCGGCCATGGCAATCGTCCTCGACGGAACCATCCAGTCGGCCCCGGGCGTTGATCACGATAAATACAGCGAAGGCATCTACGGTGGTCGCGCACAAATCAGCGGCGGCAACATGACCGAAAAAGAATCGCGGGCGGGCGCGGGCGCGCGGCAGCATCCGGTTCAGACGCCCGGGGGGGGCGAAGAGCAGCGCAGCGCTTCGTCCACCCTCGGCGCAGACGCGATCAAGAGCGGCATCTACGCGGGCATTGGCGGCCTCGTCGCTGTGCTCCTTTTTGTCGTCGTTTACTACCGATTCGCCGGCCTCGTCGCGGTCGTCGGTTTGGTCGTGAATATCATCGTCCTCTTCGGAGCGATGTCGATGTTCGGCTTCGTGCTCACGCTCCCCGGCATCGCTGGTATCATCCTCACGATCGGCCTCGCCGTGGACGCAAACGTCCTCATTTACGAGCGCCTGCGCGAAGAACTCGACGCCGGCAAGTCGCTCGCTCCTGCCATCGAATCCGCCTACAGCAAAGCGTTCACCGTTATCTTCGACGCCAACGCGACCACCTTGATCACGGCCGCAATTCTGTTCTGGCAGGCCAGCGGTCCAATCAAAGGCTTCGCCGTGACGCTTGTCGTCGGCATCATCGCCTCGGTCTTCTCGGCCATGGTCGTGACGCGAATGCTCTTCGCGTGGGCGCTGAAATTCGGAGTGCTCAAGCGCATCTCGATGCTTCACCTCATCTCGGGGAAGGGCTTCGATTTCATGGGCAAACGCTTTCTCTGGATCGGCATCTCGGTCGCGGTTATCCTCATCAGCGGCGCGGGCTTTGCCGTCCGCGGGGAGAAAAATTTCGGCATCGATTTCAAGGGCGGCGACCTGCTCATGCTCAAGCCCGCCAAGTCCGTGGAAGTCGCCGACGTGCGCCGGCACATCGAAGAGTTGCAGATCGCGGACGTCGCCATTCAGAAGGAAATCGACCCGGCTTCAAATGCTGAGTACATCAGCATTCGCAGCCCGATCGACACGGGCGACAAGATCGAAACTCAGCTCAAGGAAAAGATGCCCGAAGCGGGCTTCACCGAGCACAAGAAAGACAAGGTCGGCAAGATCGTTGGCGGCGAGCTGGCCAAGAGTTCGCTCCTCGCGCTCGGCCTCGGCATGCTCGGCATTTTCCTCTACGTCAGCATCCGCTTTGAAATCTCCTTCGCCATCGGCGCGCTCGTCGCGCTGCTCCACGACGTCATCATCACCGTCGGCGTCTTCGCCATTTTTGGCCGCGAGCTTTCGCTCATCATGGTCGGCGCGATTCTGACCATCGCTGGCTATTCCATCAACGACACCATCGTCGTGTATGACCGCATCCGCGAGGGCTTGCACAGCGGGCGCCGCGGCTCGGTGCAGTCGATCATGAACGCGTCGATCAACGAGACGCTGAGCCGCACGTTGCTGACCTCGGGATGCACGCTGCTTTCCGTCGCATCGCTCTTTGTCTTCGGCGGTCCGGTGCTTCATGACTTCGCCTTCGCCATCCTCATCGGCATCGTCGTCGGCACTTATTCCTCGATCTTCATCGCCTCGCCGATCGTGCTCTGGTGGAGCGGCCACAAAGGCGACAGGCTGCGCACTCAGATCGAAGAGGGCGGCCAGCCAAAAATCGCGACGATTTAGGGCCGCGCAGTCATGCTGCGCGCTCAGGCCAGCACCGAGCGCACCGCTTCGTGGACCAGCGCCCAATCGACATTCTCGGCCTGCTTCCATGAGCCGACGCCGGTTGGGAGGACGAAAACGTTCTTTCCCTCGCGGAATTTCTTGTCCATCTGCATCGCGCGGATGATGCGGTCAAAGAGATCCGCGTGATCGGGAACAGGGCTCGGCCATTTCGCGCGGAAATCCGGAAAACTCACGGGTAACTCAGCCCGTTCAATAAGTGCGCGCAGGCGACCCTGAAAGATTTCATCAACGACGGCTAACTCACGGGCGAGTTGCGTTGCGGCGATCATCCCAATGGCGATTGCTTCGCCGTGCGACGGTGCAGCTATTCGGCGCGCGAGCGGATCGGCGATGCCATAATTGACCGCACTGAGCTCGATCGCGTGCCCAACTGTGTGTCCGAAATTCAGCACGTTGCGGATCCCTTTTTTGTCGAACTCATCCTGCTCTACCACCCGCGCCTTCAACGTCACACACTGCGCCACAACGTCCGTGAGCGTCGCCGCTTCCAGCGCCAGCAGCTTTGCCAGGCCGCCGTTTTCGAGCTGCTCAAAAAGTGTGTGTGAGCATACGGCGCCGTACTTAATGACTTCACTGACGCCACTTCTGACTTCGCGCGCC
>JBBSDS010000084.1:0-15038 GCA_038240495.1 Chthoniobacterales bacterium
AATGTGGGATAGTGCTCCGGTTCAGCCTGATGCTGAATGCGGTATTTTTTCCCGAGATTGGAAACGGTAATGATCGCGTCGCTCATCGTCAAATCACGTCGGCGAAGCGACGCTCCGTCGCTCGGAAATAAACGACGCCCGAAATCAAAGTCACCACCACGAAGAGCATGGAAAGCGCGACGCCGGGAAGGTAAAGCGAAGTGTCTCCACCGAGGATCGCCCAGCGAAAGCCGTCGATGACGCCGACCATGGGGTTGAGCGAATAAAGCAGCCGCCATTGCGCCGGCACGATCGAGCTGCTGTACGGCACCGGCGAGGCGTAACCGCCGATCATCAGGGCGAAAGGCACGATGTATTGAAAGTCGCGGTAAGAAACATTGAGCGCGGCGAACCAAAGGCCGATGCCGCCGGATGCGCCCATGGCGAGCAGGAGGAAAAGCGGAAGGGTCACGATTCGCCAACTGGGGGCAAAATGCGTGAAAATCATGACCACGGTGAGCAGCACCGCGCAGATCAAAAAATCGATGACCGCGGTGATGACCGACGCGGCCGGCACGATGAGTCGGGGAAAGTAAATCTTGGAAACGAGGTTGGCATTTCTAATCAGGCTGTGACTCGACTCGGAGATGGCGCGCGAGAAGAACTGCCAGGGCAGCAATGCGGCGAGGACCATGACCGAATAGGGCGCGGAACCTTCCGATTTCATCCCGGCAAAATACTGGAAGACCATGACGTAGATGAAAGTCATCATCAGCGGCTGGATCACCCCCCACGCGAGGCCGATGACCGTTTGCTTATAGCGAACGAGAATGTCGCGCCAGGCAAGAAAGTAGAAAAGCTCGCGGTAGTGCCAGAGATCACGCCAGTAGTGCAGCTCGGTTTTCCCGGCTTCGATGACAATTTCCGAAACGGCAAAATCGCCTGGGGTGCTCTCCGTCTCGGTCGAGGTGATCATGGGTTGGGGGTCTGGATAAGCTAAGGTTGGACCAAGTGATTAGCGATTTTTGTTCCGCGGTGACGAACGGCGCGAGTCGCTGCGAGGATTATGGCTCAAATTTTTGAAAATCGAGACCGCGGTTTTTCTCTGAATAACGCTGATTGGCCTTGTCCTTACATTGGCAAATTTATTGCTTGGTGGGTGAATGTTGACTCAACCCTATGCACTGCCAGTGCTCCTACCTTGCGTATTTTCCGAATTAATTTTAAGAATAGCCCGAGTCGAAAAGGCATTCCAAAAAGTTCGCGCACGATGCGGTCGATTGAGCCGACTGGGAGGCGCGGAGCCAAACCTTGCGACAGAAACTCAACGCAGCGAACCCAGTAATGGACGATAATCTGGACATTGCAGTGGTCGGACTTGCCTGCCGCTTTCCGGGGGCGCGAAATGCGAACGAATTTTGGCGCAATCTCGCCGCCGGAGTGGAATCGATCTCGCGGCTTTCCGACGACGACATTTTGCGATCGGGAGTGCCAAAGACACACCTTGCTTCGCCCGATTACGTCAAAGCGGCGCCGGTTCTCGACGAGCCCGGCGGATTCGACGCGGCATTCTTCGGCTTCACACCGAATGAAGCGCGGACCATGGATCCGCAGCACCGCCTCCTGCTGGAACTCGCGCACGAGGCGCTGGAAGACGCGGGCTGTGACACGAAGCGTTTTCCTGGGCGAGTGGGCGTGTTCGCGGGCTCCGCGATGAATACCTACTTCATACACGCCGGCTTGGAGCGAAATTTCGCCGAGGACTACATCCCGACGCTCATTTTTAACGACAAAGATTTCCTCAGCACGCGCATCTCTTACAAACTCGATTTGAAAGGGCCGAGCATCACTGTTCAGACCGCTTGCTCGACATCGCTCGTCGCGGTGCATCTCGCGCGGCAGAGTCTGCTCAGCGAGGAAAGTGACATCGTGCTTGCAGGCGCGGTTTCCGTTCGCGCCCCGCACCGCGCGGGATATTTTTCCGATCCCGGCGGCGTATCCTCGCCAGATGGACACGTGCGCGCATTCGATGCCGGAGCGAATGGCACCGTCTTTGGCAGTGGCGGCGGCATCGTGGTCTTGAAGCGGCTGCGCGATGCGCTGGCCGATGGCGATACGATCCGCGCGATCATCAAAGGCTCCGCGATCAACAACGACGGTGCGGAGAAAGCCGGCTACACCGCGCCGAGCGTCAACAGCCAGGCTGAAGCGGTGATCGAAGCGCTGGCGAATGCCGACGTGGAGGCGGACACGATCAGCTACATCGAGGCGCATGGCTCCGGGACGCCGGTGGGCGATCCCATCGAGATTCGCGCGCTGACCAAGGCGTTTCGCGCCTCGACGCAACGCTCCGGCTTTTGCGCGATCGGCTCCGCAAAAACGAACATCGGTCACCTCGATGCCGCGGCGGGAATGGCCGGCCTGATCAAGACCGTCCTCGCGCTGCAGCACCGGCAAATCCCGGCCAGCCTCAATTTTTCGCAACCCAATCCGGAAATTGATTTCCCGGCGACGCCGTTTTTCGTGAACACGCAGCTCGCTCCGTGGCCCGCCGTCGCCGGACCGCGCCGTGCGGGCATCATGTCCACCGGCATGGGCGGGACGAACGCGCACGTCGTCCTCGAGGAAGCGCCGCCGGTCGTGACCGCTGCCGCATCGCAGAGGCCAAACCTGCTCGTCCTTTCGGCCCGCACCGAGTCGGCGCTGGCCGCATCCGCGGAAAGGCTGCGCACTTTTCTGGAAAGCAACCCATCCGCCAATCTGGACGACTCGGCTTTTACTTTGCAGGAGGGACGACGCGCCATGTCCCACCGGCGCTTTATCGTCGCGACCGATCTCGCCGGAGCCATCGCGGCGCTCGCGGCAAAGCCTCCGCGGCTTTCCATCGCGCGCGTGGACAAAGAAGCCGCACGCCCGGTCGTCCTGCTGCTCCCCGGCGTCGGCGATCATTATGTCGGCATGGGCCGCGAGCTTTACGCACACTTCCCCGTTTTCCGGAGTGAGGTGGATCGCTGCGCGGAGATTCTGCGCCCGCTCCTCGGCCTCGACATCCGCGACGTTCTCTATCCGAAGGATCGTGACTGGCAGAAGTCGTCGGCGAGCCAGGGCATCGATCTGAAAAAAATGCTCGCGGGCAACACGCAGCCGCCGGACGACGAAGACAGCCGGCTACTCAATCAGGTTGAGCATCTGCAGCCCGCGCTTTTCACCATCGAATACGCGCTCGCCCGACTGTGGATCGACCTCGGAATCGTCCCGCAGGCCATCGTCGGGCACAGCATGGGCGAGTATGTCGCGGCCTGCCTGTCCGGTGTGTTTTCACTTGAAGATGCGCTGTACCTTATCGTGCGACGCACGCAATTGGTCGCCCAGCTTCCGCCGGCAAAAATGCTCGCGGTGACGCTGCCGGAATCCGAACTCCAGTCGCTGCTCCCAAGCGAGCTTTCCATTGCGCTGATCAACGGCCCGGGTCTTTGCGTCGTGGCGGGCCCGCCCCCGACGGTCGAGGAATTCGCTCGCGCGCTCACGGCCCGCGGCGTGATGCACCGCCCCGTGCAGAACACCCACGCGTTTCATTCGCGGCTGCTCGATCCCATCGTGGGCGCGTTTGCCGCCGAGGTGTGCAAGCTGCGCCTCCATGCGCCGGTCATCCCGTTCATCTCCAATGTCACCGGACGCTGGATCACCGCCGCCGATGCGACCGATCCGGAATACTGGGCGCGCCATGCCAATCACACCGCGCGCTTTCACGATGCGCTGCAATCGCTCTGGCTTACGGAAGACCCCATCCTCCTCGAAGCCGGCCCCGGCCGAACGCTCGGCGTCCTCGCGCAGCAGCATCCCGCCAGACCGGCGACCGCTCCAACGGCTGCCATCGCGTCCTTGCGCCACCATTACGAATCCCAATCGGATGAGGAATCGCTGCTCACGGGCGTGGGACGGCTCTGGCTTTCCGGGGTGAAGATCCGTTGGGAGAATTTGCGCGGGGAAAAATCGCATCGGAGAATTTCGCTGCCCACCTACCCCTTCGAGCGTCAGGACTTTTGGCTGGAAGCCGCTCCTCCCGCGCAGCTCGAGTCCAACGCGATTCATAAGAACCCGGAATTGCGCGAATGGTTTTACACCCCTTCGTGGAAACGGACGCTGGCCAGGTATGCGAATGCTCCAGAGCTTTCCGCGCATTTGGATGGAAAAGGAACGTGGCTCTTCTTCCTCGATGAATGCGGAGTCGCTGCGGAACTCGCAGTGCGATTCCGCGCTGCCGGCCACGAAGTCGTCACGGTCCGCGCTGGTGGAGAGTTTGCGAAGGCCGGGGCGCATGAGTTCGCCATTACACCGGGCAATGCGGCACACTATGAGCGGCTGCTGGAATCACTCGGCGCACAACATCTACCGCTCGGAGGAATCGTCCACGCATGGAGCATCAGCCTGGAAGATTCCGCCGCGATGCTAGCCGATGATTTCGATCGCAATCAGGACGTGGGATTTTTCAGCCTGCTTTTTCTCGCAAAGGCGCTGAGCCGGCATGGCGGAGGAGAACTCCGACTGTTCGCACTCTCCAATCAAATCCAGGACGTGCATGGCGCGGAGGAATTGAGCGCCGCGAAATCCACGATGCTCGGACCATGCCTCGTCATTCCACAGGAATTCACGAACATTAAAGTGAAGTGCATCGACCTGGAATTGCCGGAGAGCGGGCGGTTGGATGAGCAGGCGGTGGATCAGCTCGCCGGGGAATTTTGCGGCACGGATTCGGAACTGTTTGTCGCTCACCGCAACGGTCACCGCTGGGTGCAGACTTACGAGCCAGCCGAGTTGCCGACTCCGGGCACATTCGCGCCGGTTTTCCGCGAAGGCGGCGTCTATTTGATCACGGGCGGACTTGGAAACGTGTGTCCGGAGATTGCCCGATACCTCGCGAAAAATTTCCGGACTAAGCTGATTCTCACGGGCCGCACGACTCTGCCGGAACGAGAATCGTGGACCGGCTGGCTCAAGGAACATGCGGACGATGATCCGATCGCGCGAAAAATCCGCCTCATAGCTGACATTGAGAACGAAGGCGGGGTCGTGCTTTACCTGAGCGCGAATGCGGATGACCGCAGCGCCATGCAGGGCGTGATTGAAACAGCTGAGCGGCAATTCGGAGCGCTGCACGGCGTCATCCACGGAGCCGGTGCCGCGGGCGAGGAAGGCTACGGCGAAATCGGGACCATCGATCGATTCCAATGCGATTTGAACCTTCGAGCCAAGGCGCATGCCGCGCTCGTTCTCGACAGTCTGCTGGCAGGCAAGTCGCTGGACTTCTGCATGCTCATGTCCTCGCTCACTTCGGTTCTGGGCGGCATCGGAGAGGTGGCTTATTCGGCGGCAAATATTTACCTCGATACATTCGCGCGATTGCATGCCCGGGATGGGCAAGTTCCGTGGATCAGCGTGACTTGGGACGTGTGGCGCACGCACGCAAATTTTTGGGGAAAGGCCGGCGGTGGGAAAACCCTGGAGGAACTCGGGCTCAATGGCGACGAGGCCATGCAGGCTATGACGATGGCGCTGACGCTCAAGCGCGGCGGGCAAATCGTCATTTCGACAGGAAGCCTCGACGCGAGGGTTCGGCAATGGGTCAAACTCGAATCCGTCCGGGCTCGCAAGGCGTCGCCGCTTGGAAACGTCGCGGCCCTGCGGCGGACGAACGAAATGGACACAGCCGATGCACCGGGCGACGAAATCGTCCAGCTTGTTTCCCAAGCATGGCAAAGTGTTCTCGGGATCGATCCGATTGGCCCTGATGAAACCTTCATGGATTTGGGCGGACATTCCCTGCTCGCAATGCAAGTCGTGATGAAGCTGCGCACGCAGTATCGCGTGGAGATTTCACTGAGGGATTTCTTTGAGGCGCCCACCATCGCGCGGCAGAGCGCATTCATCCGGGAAAAGCTCATTCAGGAGATTGAGAACCTGACAGACGATGAAGTCCGTGAACTCATTGGCAATGCTTCGGAGTGAAATGAACAGCGCACGCTCTCATGGCTGAGCAAGTGGATCTTTCCGCCGCCAGGCAGAAGTTATTGGCGCAGCGTCTGAAAGGCGCCGCCAAACCTCAGAGCGAGGTTCGCAAACTCCCGAAGCGTGCTCCGGGTGGCCGCGTCCCGCTGTCGGTAGCGCAGCATCAAATTTGGGTCGTCGATCAAATGAAGCCCGGCAATCCGGGCTACAATGTTCCCGTCGCCCAGTGGCTGCGCGGCGACCTCGATCTCCCCGAGCTCGAGGATAGTTTCAATACGATCATCCAACGTCATGAAGTTCTCCGAACGACGTTTCACGAATCGGAAGGGGAAGTCATTCAGCAGATTCATGAAGAGTGCAGGATTCAGATTGACCTCACCAGTTGCGATCATCTGCCAGACGACCAGCGGGAGCGGGATGTCGGCGAACGAGTAGCGCAAGAAGCGATCAAGCCGTTTGATCTGACCGCGCTCCCGCTGATTCGTGTGTCCCTTTACAAGGTTGCCCAGGATGAACACGTCCTGCTCGTCAATCTCCATCACATCATCGGCGATGGGGTCTCGTTGAATCTGCTGTTTGACGAACTGGACGCACTTTATCGAGCGGCGATTTCTCGCACCGGACCGCGGCTGCCGGAACTCAGCGTCCAATATGCGGACTTTGCCCTCTGGCAACGGGAGGAACTGTCCAAGCCTCAATACCAGGACCAACTGGGCTATTGGCAACGCAAGCTCAAGGGCGACTTGCCAGTGCTGGCGCTCTCCACCGACCGACCTCGGACTCTCCGGCAGTCCAGCAATGGATCCGCCGTGAGCTTCACGATTCCGCAGCCCTTGGTTCAGGCATTGACGGCGCTCGGCGTGCGCGAGAATTGCACGTTCTTCGCCACGATTCTGGCCGCGTTGCAAGTCATCCTGCAGCGGTACTCGAGGACCGACGAAATCATCGTTGGCACACCGGTTACGAATCGACCTTTTCCCGAGGTCGATCGGCTGATTGGGGATTTCATTAACCTCGTCGTGTTGCGCTGCGACCTTGCGGGCAATCCACTTTTCACCGAGGTCTTGCGACGCAGCCGGGAACTCACCCTCGACGCTCTTTCGAACAAAGACGTCCCCTTGGAAATGGTCGCCAGGGATGTGAAAGCCCACGGGCATCCCAACCGCAATCCGGTCTTCCAAGTCTTGCTCCAAATTCTTCCTGCTGGACACGCCAAGATCGGAGGGTTAGCCGTCGGTGCCTTCGATTTTGAACTGCGAGCCACTCAACTGGATCTTGCTTTGAATCTTGTTGAAGAACCCCAAGGAAGCTACCTCGGAAGACTGCAGTTTTGTACGGACTTGTTTGCGGGCGAAACCGTTGAGCGTTTGACGCGAAATTTTTTGCAATTGCTGGATGAGATTGTTCGCGATCCTCAGCGGCGCGTCCTCGAAATCCCCATCCTCGCTCTGGCGGAAAAAAAACAGCTCTTGCTGGATTGGAACGAGACTTCTTCCGACGACGGCGCCGCGATGACTCTCCACGCGCTGATCGATCGGCAGGCCGAGCGAGCCCCGGATTCCATCGCCGTCGAATTCGAGGGGCAGAGTCTGACGTTTGGCGTGCTTGTGCGGCGCGCCAATCAATGGGCTAACCGGCTGCGTTCACTGGGTGTGGAACCAAACGTCCTCGTGAGCATCAGCCTCGCGCGTTCGCTCGATTCGGTGGTCGGGCTGCTCGCAATTCTCAAGGCGGGCGGCGTTTGTGTCCCGATCGATCCGGAATATCCCCGCGAGCTTTGCTCGTTCCTGCTGGATGACGCCGCTGCGCCGGTGCTGTTGACTCATCAAAAACTCGTCGCCGATCTTCCGCCGCACTCGGCGAAAATTCTCTGCATGGATGCTGATGGAGAGAGCGTGGCCCTCGAAAGCGACTGCGTCCCGGCCGACGGCGCGAGTTCCGCGGATCTCGCGTGCGTCGTTTACACGTCTGGCTCAACCGGCCACCCGAAAGGCGCGCTCCATGATCATCGCGGCATCGCGAACCACTTGCTCGCGATGCGCGATCGTTTTCAACTCACCTCGTCTGATGCCGTCCTGCATCAGGCGCCGGTCAGTCCCGACGTTGCGATGTGGATATTGTTGCTGCCGCTTGTCGCGGGAGCTCGGTTGGTCGTCGCCCGTTCCGGCGCGGACCATGATCCCGACTACCTGGTCCGATTGATTCAACAACGGCGGATCAGCCTTGCGCACTTTGGGCCGTCGATGCTGCGGGCGTTTCTCGATCGACCGGGAGTTTCGGAATGCCTCAGCTTGCGCCACGTTATGTGCAGCGGCGAAGCACTGCCTCAGCCATTGCAGGAAAAGTTTTTCACGCGTCTTGCCTGCCCGCTTCACAATCTTTACGGCCGGGCCGAAACGGCGTTCCCTGCGACGCACTGGACTTGCCAGCGTGAAAGCAGTTGCGCCGTGGCACCGCTTGGCCGCCCTGTGGCGAATACACGATGCTACATCTTCGATTCGCTCGCCCAACCTGTTCCCATCGGCGTTCCGGGGGAACTGCATATCGGCGGTGCGCAAGTCGCACGCGGTTATCATCGTCGTCCCGAATTGACTGACGCGAATTTTATTGCCGATCCGTTTTCCGAGGACTCAAGCGCGCGTCTCCACAAGACCGGGGATCTTTGTCGCTACCTGCCCGACGGGAGCATCCAGTACTTGGGCCGGATCGATCAGCAAGTGTTCAATCGTGGTTTCAGAATCGAACTGAGCGAGATCGAAGCGACTCTGGAACGACACCCATCCATTCGCGGAGCGGTCGTCGTCGAACGAGAAGACGTCGTTGGCGACAGACGCCTCGTGGCCTACCTCGCCGCCGCGCCCACGCTGCCAGGTCTCGTTGCCGCCCTGCGCAGCCATCTGAAGACTCATCTTCCGGATTACATGATCCCGTCTGCGTTTGTCCTGCTCGAAGCACTCCCATTGACGCCCCATGGCAGGGTGGATCGTAGAGTCTTGCCGGCGCCCTCGACACAGGACGACGCTTCATCCGATGGGGAAAGCTCCCCGTTGAATCTTCTCGAATTGGAGTTGATCCGCATTTGGCGGCGGCTTTTCCAGCGGGAAGACATTGATCGACACGACAATTTTTTTGCTCTCGGCGGTCACTCACTCCTGGCCGCCCGACTGGGCGCGGAAATCAATCAACTCCTCGGACGCAAGCTGCCCATCGCGGCAGTGTTCCAGTCTCCCACGGTCGAAACAATGGCTCGGCGGCTCGGCGATGAGAATTGGGCGCCACCATGGAGTTCGCTGGTGCCCTTGCAGCCGCACGGTTCCAAGCCGCCGATCTTCTTTGTCCATGGCATAAACGGGGATGTGTATGGCTTTGTGGAATTGGCCAAACTTTTGCCCGCCGATCAACCATCCTACGGCATTCAGGCAGTTGGGTTGGACGGCCAATCCGAGCGGCACGTGACAATCGAAGACATGGCGGCTTACTACGTTAAGGAGATCATCTCTCTCCAGCCTGAAGGCCCGCTCTATTTGTTAGGGTTCTCGCTCGGTGGAGTAATTACCTACGAGATCGCCCAGCAACTTCATCGTCTTGGACGGCGGGTCGCCTTACTCGTGCTTTTGGACAGCCCGCCTTTTGGCAAGATTCCGTGGCGCTACTTTGTGTTGTCCTGGTGTACTTATATCTGCAAACGCCTGCTCTTTCATTTGGGCCATTTGTGGCGGGGCGCCCGGCGTGGCGAGTGGCTCGAATACCTCCGGGGGCGCTGGGCTTCGCTCCGGCATTACGTGGCGCAGAATCGCACTCAAGCGCCCATCTTCACGGCCCCACCCGAGAAAGGCATCCAGCCTCCCGAAGTTCCTGGCTACATCGATTACTATCATGCCGTTGCCTGTGCCTACCAGCTGAGCCAGTATCCGGGCACGGCGGATATCTTCGTCAGCGAACAGTTCACTCACGACTGGAGATGGTATTGGAATTATATGATCCGGGGCGGTGTGACCTTTCATTGGTTTCCGGGCGAACATTTGGATTTTTTACTGAATCCGGATTACACGCCCCTTCTCGCAAAATCTTTGACGGCCGTCCTGGAGCGTGCCCAGCAAAAGGAACAAGCTATCCCTCGCTCGGACGTCCCCGCTTCGTCGGTTGGTTAATGAGTGCGTTCCGCTCGTGCGCATGCCGGCGGAAATTCGATCGTCCGGCGATTAGGGTTCCAACAGGTAGGCGAGCAGGTCGGCAAAGTCCTTTTCCGAGAGCGCGCTCTCGAAGACCGGCGGCATGAGGGAAAGGGGGGAGATAGTTTGAGATTTGATGTCGGCACGAGCCAGCGTGGTGTCCTTGCCGGTCGCTTCGGTGAAGGTCTGCGCGGTATCGCTTCCGCGCAGATTTACGCCGAGGAAAGTGCGGCCGTCTTTCGTCTCGATAATAGCCTGCCGGAAGGCGGGATCGACGTTGCGATTTGGATCGAGGATGTCTTCGATCAAACGTTGCGCACCGCGTGTGGCGATGCCGTCGAGGTTTGGCCCCACGTTACCCTGGCTCGCGTTGCGGAAGCGGTGGCAGACGGCACAGTGTTTTTGGAAAACCGCCAAGCCGTTGTCCACGTTCGGCTTCGCGTCGCGGAACGCGGCAGCGCGCCCGGCAATGACGGCGTTGAGCCGCGCATCTTCGGGCGGCAGATCTTTGGTCAAGGCCGTGGCGCGGTCCCGGAGCGGCTTCGGGCGGGAGAGCAGCGGACCGGCGACGGTCTTGTTGAGGAGGAGGCGCGGAGGAGCTTTGCCGGCGTCGATGGTGTCGAGGAGCGCGGTGGTCCCGGCGTCGCTCCTCGCGAGCGCGGCGCAGATCGAGAGGGCGAGTTCGTCGGGCGCGTAGGGCAGTGCGGCGAGCACGACATCGGAGTGGCCGTTTTGCGCGAGCAACTCGGCGGCGCGTTTGCGAAGGATCATGTGGTGTCGATCGCCGAGTGTCGCCACGAGCAAATCGCGACTCGCCGGGAGATTCGCCGTGGCTTCCAGCGCCGCGAGGCGCAATGCGCCATCCCGTTTTTCATCCCTCGCAATCTTTGCGAGAGGGCCGAGTTTTGCGTCGAGTTTCATGTCGCGCAGGGCGGCGATGGCCTGTTTGGCGAGATCGTCAACGTTGCTGGCGAGGGCGTCGAAGATGACGCCGCGCGACCACATGGCGAGGTCCAAGGGCGGCGGGATGCCGCGCTGGCGCAGTCCATTCTCGAGATTCGTGGCGAGGCAGATGATTTGCTCCGGTTTTGTGAAGCCGGCCTGGCTGATCAATTTCAGGACGCCATCGAGCTTCTCCTGCGGCAGATAAAGTAAGGCGTGCTTGAGGTATTCGCCGGCGCGCGGGGTGTTAAATTTGGTCCGTTCGAGATGAGCGAGGAGAAACTCCGCGGCTTCCGGCGTCTTCGCACCGAGGGAAACGTCGGCGATTGTTTCGGAAACGCGCGGATCGCTTGACGCAAACTTCGCCGCTTCAGCGTAGCCATCCGGCACGACGAGGTTGTTGCGAAGTGCCATGCGGGCGGTGTGGATGAGTGCAGTATCGCCCTCGGGCCAGACCGTCAAAATGTTGACTAAGCCTTTGATGCTTTCTTCCCTTGGGTGCAGCGCAAGCAATTCGGCCATCGCTTTCATGCTGTGTTGGCTGAACTCGGTTTCCAAAAGATTGCCGGTCGTCAGCCGCTCGAAATTTTCTTCGGTGATCTTAACTGCGCCCGTGTGCAGATCTGCTCGTTCAGCATGAATCTTTGTCGAATGGACCTCTTCCGGCCCGGAAATATCGTCACACAAATTCATAAAAAGCGTAACTCGATCAAGGGCATTCAGCCTTTCCAGCGTCCATAGCGCATGCGCCCGTTGCGTTCCTGGTGACCTCCATTTTAGTCCGCGGATGACCTCGTCTGTTGGGGCGGTTTTAAGTTTTTTCAAAAACTCGTTTTCGTTCGTTGGTTTAGCGATCTGGCGGAGTGCGGCGGTTGCATCTCTCCCCACCCGATCCACCAACTCGTTCGTCGCCAGCGTGCGGACGATGAGGTTCGGGTCGGCGAGTTTTTCGATGAGACCGGCGGCATCGAGCTTCGTGAGATCGGGCATCTGAGCGCTGGGTGGAGCACCCGGCTCGGGTGCCGTTTTCGGCGGCTCGCCGGAAAACCCGGATGACGCTTGATTTGCAGAAACTCCCTCAGCTTTCGAGGCGCTCGCAGATGCATCCGGCGAGCCGCCGGACGCAGCACTCGGGCCGAGTGCTCCACCCGGAGTTGCCGCGGTCGCGTTATCCCCGCGCTAAACGACGCGCCCGATGCGTCCGTGCGCGGGGGCGCGGCGCGGGTCGGCGCGGGGGAATTCGTAGTGGCCGATGATCGGGTTGTAGAAGTCGGCGATCCACAACGCGCCGTCGGGGCCGAGCTTCACTTGCACCGGGCGGAAGCACGGGTCGTCGCAGGTGAGGAAGTCGGGCTGGCGGATGGCGCGTGGAGTCGAGCCGTGCCATTCGAGTTTGTCGCGGTTGATGCGCTGCGTGACGGGATTGCCGTTGAAAAGATTGCCGCGGTATTCCTCGGGAAATTTGTCGTCGGCGTAGTAGGCGATACCGGCGATGGCGGTCGAGCCGTGGTCGTCGTCGGTGATGCGCGGGGCGAAGCCGAGACCGTCGTGCTGTTTGCCGATGCCTTCGTAGTATCCGCCGCGAAGGAGCATGTACACAGGCTTGGAGTGGGAGTCGGCGCTGTAGAAATTGCCGAGCGGATCGACGGTGAGGCCGAAGGGATTGGTCTGGCCGTGGGTGTAGATTTCAAAGGCGGAACCGTCGGGGCGGAAGCGGTAGGTGTTGCCGCTGTCGAGGACGGTAACGCGGCCGGATTTGTCGCGGAGTTCGGAGTGGTTGCGAAAGCCGTGCGTGCCGTAGATCCAGCCATCGATCCAATAAAGAAAACTGGACATGCCGCCGTGGGTATCAAGGAAGCCGGCGGTGCCGTAGAGGACTTCGCGTTTGTCGGCTTTGCCGTCGCCGTCCCAGTCGGTTAGCAAATAAATATTCGGGATGGAATAGACGATCGCGGAGTCGCCTTTTGGAGCTTCGCGGAGGCGGCGATCGCCGACGGGCACGGGCTTGGGCTCGGCTGGATTTGGGTCGGCGGTGGAAGCGTCGGGAAAGATTTTTGCGATCACTGCGGAGCCGCGCGGGAGCGGCTGGACGCCGCTGGGAATATTGAGGCCGTCGGCGAAGATAGTGATCTTTCTGGCGTGTCCGCTTTCATCGAAATCTCCGAGTATGCGCACGGTGTCTTTGGCCACGGCGGACACGGGCGGCGCTTTGTCGCCGACGCGGAAGGCGCTCGCGATGTCGGCGTAGGCTTTGGCGAAGTCCGGGATCGGCTCGCCTTTCGCATCGACGCTCGCGGGCCACGGATACAGCTCGGAGCCTGTGACCCACAGCCTTCCCGCGCCATCGAAGGTGAAGTTGATCGGCTTTTGAATCTCGGGCTCGGCCGCGACAAGCTGGACCTCGAAGCCCGGCGGGACGTGAAACATTTTCAACTGCTCCTGCGGCGTGCTCGGCTTGGCGTCGGGATTGTCGCCGCGCCGGTCGGCTTGGGCGACAGAAGTCAGGGAGCAAAGGGCGAGGGTGAAAATCGGACGTTGCATAGTCATGGGGAGAGCCTGCGGTGCTGAACATCGAACATCGAACGCCGAACATCCAACATCGAACTTTGCTCGTGCGGGCTTTCGTTGGCCTTTGGATGTTGAATGTTGGAAGTTGGACGTTGAATGTTCCGCCGCCCGCCAGGCCATCTTTCGCATGTTCCGCCCACTCGCTTTCTTTTGCCTTGTCGTCTATCCCGCGAGTGGCGCGGATTGGCCGGAGTTCATGGGGCCGACGCGCGATCAAGTATCCATCGAGACGGGATTGATCGACACGATTCCACCGCAGGGACCGCCGCTTCTTTTTGAAAAAGCCGTGGGCCAGGGCTACAGCGCGCCATCGGTACGCGGCGAAGTGGTCGTCGTGCACCATCGCATCGCTCGCGAGGAAATCGTGGAAGCGTGCGATGCGCGCACGGGATTGACGCTCTGGAAGCACGCCTACAAGTCCGACTATCGCGATCCGTTTGGCTACAACAACGGCCCGCGTTGCACTCCGCTGCTCACCGAAAATCGCTGCTACACCTTCGGCGCGGAAGGCGTGCTGCTCTGCCTCGATCTTGTCACGGGCAAGCAGGTCTGGCGGCGCGACACGGCGGCGGATTTCGCCGTGCCCGAGGCGTTCTTCGGGGTCGGCAGTTCGCCGGTTTTGGAAAATGGATTGCTCTTCGTTCAGGTAGGCGCGCAGCCGAATTCGGGAGTCGTTGCATTTGACGCGGATACCGGCAGGACGGTGTGGGAAAATGTCGGCGAGAAAACTTGGAATGGCGTGCCGATGACCGGCTGGCCGGGCTCGCGGCTCGTCTCGTGGGATGTGAATAATCCCGCGTATGAAAAGCAGGCGAGCTATTGCACGCCGGTGCTGGCGACGATCCACGGGTGGCGGCATCTGCTCGTCTGCACGCGCCAGGGGCTCGTCTCCCTCGAGCCGAAAACCGGTGCGGTAAATTTTTCGTTTTGGTTTCGCTCCCGACAGGATTCCACGGTCACGGCGATGACTCCGGTCGTCGCGGACGATCTCATTTTCATCTCCTCGGCCTACTACAAAACGGGCTCCGTGCTGCTCCGCGTCGCGCCGGGCGGCAAAGCAGTGGAGCCGGTTTGGAGCGGGCTCCAACTCGAAATTCACTGGACCACTCCGGTGCTGAACGCGGGCCATCTCTTCGCCTTCAGCGGGCGCAATGAGCCGGATGCAGTTTTCCGGTGCGTCGAGTTGGCGACGGGCAAGGTAAAGTGGGAACGAGCGGAAGATTGGCCAAATCCGGGTCACGTCAAACTCCAGGACGGTGAGAAAGCGCCGAACGTCTTTGGCCGCGGCTCGGCGATTCTGGCCGACGGGAAAATCATCGCGCTCGGTGAAGCCGGGCTGCTTGGGCTTTTCCGTCCCGACCCAAACCGGCT
>JBBSDS010000085.1:0-14986 GCA_038240495.1 Chthoniobacterales bacterium
CAGATCGGGAGAAGCATTGAGCAAAAACCAGCACTCGCCGTCCGCGCTTACTGCTACGCTCGATTGCGTGCGCGATGGAATCTCCCCGCGCCGCGCCAACTGACAATTTCGGCAGCCGCAGTTCCATTGCGGCAGGCCACCTCCGGCGGCGGAACCGAGCACACGCACTCGCATCCGGCGCAAAATGCAGCGGTCGGGAAAACGCGTGCGCTTTCCCGGCCGCTGGCAATTCAGATGGCGCCCGCGTAGCACGTGCACTCGAAAAAGATCGGCACGTCGCGGAGGCAGGGTTTCGTCCAGGGGCGCTTGGTTTTCATACGTTCCTATTTCATCGCTCCGATGAAGCCGGCACGCCAGCCGCAATTGTATGAGCGGAGTGAGCGAGAAACCCATGGCCTGACGAGGCTTAACAACTCCCGGCTTGGGAACAAACATCGAACTCTGATTCGAGGAACGAACTGGACGAATCGCCCTCGCAACTTTCCGGGCACGACGGCTTTTCATCCTCCACCATGACGACCTCCAGAAAATCCCTCACCCTTATCACTTGCCTCGCGCTCACGCTCGGCAGCCAGCTTTCACTTCGCGCCGACGACGCCCCGCCCGCACGCCAGCGTCCGCCCGGCGATGCGCCGCAGCGTGCCGGAGGCGGTTTCCGCGGGGGCGGTCCTAGGTTCGACAGCCTCTCGCAAGAGGAAAAGGACAAACTCCGCGCGGCGATGGAGAAAGCGATGCAGGACGATAAGGTGAAGGCTGCGCGTGAGAAAATGGAGGCTGCGAGCAAGGAGTTCCGCGAAACGATGGAAGCTGCCCAAAAAGCTGCTGATCCGTCGGTGGAAGCGATTTTGAAAAAGCTCCAGGAAGCGCGCGAAAAAGCGCAGAAAGAAGGCGGCGGCCCGCGTCGCGACGGCGATCAGCCGAAAAAGTAATCTGCGAATTTCGCGACGAGAGCGAGGCGAATCCGCTGGGGAGAATCTCCCCAGCGGATTCGTGGTTTACAGCGGCATGAAGTCGAGGCCGAGCGCCCGCTGAACGAACCAGCCCAGACCGAAAACTCCCACGACGACGCTCACGGTGGCGACGGCTCGAGTTCCGTGACGCCACCGGGCTAGGAGCAGCACGACTGGCAATGCCGCGGCAACGATGGCGAGCTGACCGAGTTCGACGCCGACGTTGAAGGCGAGCAGGCAGCGGATGGTGGCTTCGCGCGGCAGGCCGAGTCCGCCGAGGACGTTGGCGAAGCCGAAGCCGTGAATGAGGCCGAAGGAAAAGGTGAGCATCCAACGGTGCGTGGTGTTTTTCCGCCAAAGATTTTCGGCGGCGACATAGACGATGGTCAGCGCGATGCCGCACTCGATGAGCCGCGAGGGCAGCGTGATGATCTTCAGCGCGGCGAGGATGAGCGTGATGCAGTGCGCGACGGTGAACGATGTGATGATTTTCACGAGTTCGCCAAACCGGCTGACCACGATAAGCGCGAGCAGAAAGCAGATGTGATCGTAGCCGAGGAAAATGTGGCTGATGCCGAGCCGCAGGAAGCGGGCGAGCGTGGCCGCGAGCGGCGTCGCGCTCCGTTGCGGGCCGGCATCGGTCGCGGCAAAGCTCGTGTCGAAAAGATAGTCGGGCTCGCCTTCGGTGAACGTGACTTCATGGGTCTGCCCGCGCGCCTCAAAAACGCCGAGCACGGTGTGTCGCGCGCCGAGCTGCGGGAAGAAGGTGAACGTGAGCGCGACCTCCCGCGGCAGTGCCGGGATGCGCTGTTGGAAGGGGAAAGCGAGGAGGCTGGCGGCGGAGTGCCAGTCGGGTGCGGCGATGGATTCACCGGCATCTGCGGGCCACACGGGCGCGAGCGCTTCGCCAAGCGCGGCGGGCTGGCCGTCGATCTCGAGCCGCGCGTGCGCGCGGAGGAACTGCACGATGGCCGGTGCAGCAGCGGACAGCTCGGCGCGGGTAATTCGCTGGTCGTGATCGGCGTCGAGGCTGGCGATCTTGAGCAGCGTGAAGATGTCGTAGATCAGCCGCAACTCGACGCGATCATCGGCGACGCGACAGCGCGCGTAGCTCGTGTCGGGGTTGTGCGCGAATGCGGCAGCAGGGAATGCGAGGAAGAAGAGCAGCCAGCGTGGGAGGGCGAGCGTCCTCGCGAGTCTCCGCGCAAATGCAAACGTGGCTCGCGGGGACGCTCGCCCTCCCTGCGCGGCCCACGTCACTTCTTCGGCTCGAATTTGATCCACATTGGCGAGGCCCAGACGAGTTCGTCGGCCTGCTCGCCGCGGACATAGTAGTAGCTCGTCTGGCCGGGCGTGGGATTCGGATCGGTCCACTCGACATCGCACTTCTGCTGGTTCGGCGTGGCGGTGAAAATCTCCACGTCATCTTTCACGAAGACGACTTTCGTGAGCGGGCCGGTGCCTTCGAGATGGATTTTGAATTTCGGCGGTTCCTGCGTCGTGAACTCGTCGCCCATCATGTGCGCGCCGCAGCGGAAGTCGGCGACGATGTTGTCGGTGGCGGCATAAACGTGGCGCGCTTGCATGGCCTTGAAGATCGCTTCGCGCGACGAGTTCTCGGCGTAGGCGAGCGCGTAGCTGATGTGCGTGCTCCCGTGATCGCTGCTTGATTCAAAGGCGAGACGGTAGCCTTTTTTCAACGCGAGATTGACGAAGCCCAGCGGCTCCCAACCGCCGATGGCGTCGTCCGCCGTGGGGCAGCGCGGCGCGCCGGGGCGCTCGTAGTTTTGCCGCGCGCCCTGATAGATTTCGACGAAGGGTTCGACCTTCGGATCGTTGTCGCGCCAGTCGGTGCCCATATTCGTGGCGCTGGTGTGCGAGGCGCAGATGCCGTCGAAGAGGTGCAGATATTTGTAGAGCATCTGCGTGTCGGGCGCGGGCTTCGGTTCGTTGCGCGCGCTGAGCGGCAGGCGTGGGAGCGTGCGGATGCCGCGACGGGTGAAGATGACGTTGCGATGGCCTTCGGGATAAACCACCGAGCGCTCATAAGTGTACATCGAGTTGAACGCGCCGGGCAGGTAAAAGGCGTCGGTGGTTTTCTGCGTGAGCCACCACGGATATTCGCGTCCGCCGCCGTTGTCGTGATCGCCGCAGCCAAGCCAGTCCATCGCCGCTACATCGATGGCATAACGCCACATATCCTCGAGCGGGCCATCGTTGCCGCCGTCGCCGCTGATCTCGGTGTGGCGATGAAATTCCCCGCGTTGGATTTGCAGCTTCTTCCCGCCGACCTCGGCGCGGTAGGCGCGGATGTTCGTGATTTCCGCGCGCTCTTTTTCGGTCGCTGGTGAAGGCTCGGCTTTCGCGTCGGGTGGGGTCTTCATCGCGACGAGCTGCGCGGGTTGCGGCGCACCGGTGGCGCGGAGATGCGAGACGTAGAGGTCGTTGTCGAAAGGATCACTGTCCGCATTGAGGGCGACGTTGCCGCCGCCGGTGCCCGGACGCTTGACCACCTTCCGGTCGATGCGGTGATCGCTGCTGTGAATGAGCGCGAGCGCGCCGTCGGGCGTGGGCAGCGCGACGGGCGAGTTGTAGAGCAAATTGTCGCTGTGGGGGATAAGCACGGGACCAGTCCAGTGGTCGCCGTCGGTGTAGCAAGCCCAGTCGAGCCACACGGAGCCGAGGGGCGAACGGAAATCATTCTGCCGGGAGCGCGCGAAGAGCCACACGCGCCCGTCCTTGTCGCACACGATGCGCGCAAGATTGTTGTGCGCGAAGTCTTTCGCCGCCTCGGCTTCCTCGCCGGCTTTGCGCGATTCGCCGCCGGGCTCGAGCGCGGGCACGCGGACGTTGCGCTGGCGTTTGCGTGGGCCGCCCGCGCCGGGGAGCAGATCCCTGAACGAACCTGCGGTCTGCATCCACTGGCCGTCCTTCAGTACGGCGAGGCCGATTTGCCGGTCGCGGTAAAGGGCGATGCCTTTGTCTTTCACGAGCGCTCCCCAATCCTTGCCCCACGTCGGTCCGCTCTTTTCCCACGCGATCCACAGCGCGCCGTTTTTGTCGTAGGTCAAAGCCGGGCGCGCCTCATAGTCGGGCGTGTTCGTGACGGGCCGTGCCTCGCCGGGAAACTCACGCACCCACACGTCGTAGTCGCCTTTTTCATACGTGTCCCACGCGATTGCGACTTTGCCTTTGGTCGTTGTGATCGCGGGCGCCCAACAGTTGCGCGATTGCGTGCTGACTTCGCGCTCTTTGCTCCAACCGTCCGCAGTCTGATGCCGCTCGAAGATGTGGAAGACATCCTTCCTCGCGCCCTGCCAGGCGATCCACACCTTGCCATCGCTGTCCGTCGCGGCGACCGGCCAGACGTCGCTTTCTTTCGAATCCGAGAGCTTCACCGGCTCGCCGAGTTTCTTCGTCTTCGGGTCGAAGCTGCGCGCGAAGATGTCGAAGTTCGGTGCGGGATTTTCGGGGAAGGGTTTGTAGTTCGGGTTCTCCGCCCACGCGACCCACACGAGGCCCGCGCCGTCGATGGCCACCGCGCTCTTGTAGATGTCGCGGCCAGTCGCGGTGATGGCGATCGCTTCGCCGCCGACCGCGCGGAGGAAAAGCTGATCGCCGCCCGGCGCCGTCGCGAGCGATTTCAACTCGGCTGGCTCCTGGTCGAAGCTCTTCGCACGCATGGCGCGATCAAGCCCCGGCGTATAGCTTTGCCACGCGGCCCAGACCGTGCCATCCGCGCCGATCGCACCGCTCGGATAATCCTCGTCCGTCTTCGCATCCGTCGTGAACGGCGCCGCTGCCGCGGTGCGCTCGACTTCGACCGCGCCGTCAAGCTGCGTCGCGATTTTTCCGTTCGGCAAATCGGCAAAGGCGAAGGCGAACTCGCCGTGCACGGTCTTGATGGTGACCCGCGAATCTTCGTTCACGTCGGCGAAGGCCAGGAGCACGCCGTTATCGCTCATCGGCAGCGAGGTTGCAGCCGCGGCGTTGCGAGGCTGTTCTTTCTGCGGGTTGTTGGAGCGGCGTTTGTTGTCGAGCACCGTGGGGCGCGTGCGACACGACCAGCCGGTGGTGCCGTCCTCCTTGTCCTGCTGCGCGAACCGCCAGCCGCTGATCAAGGTCACGCGGCCCGGCGCGACCGTCACGGTGCCCGACCAGTCGGTGGCTTCCTTGTCATTGAGCCCGACGCGGAGCCGCAGGCCGATGTCGTCGGCGAAGGCGTGAGAGGCAGCGGTGAAAAGGACGAGCAAACCGATCTGGGGGAGTTTCATGGCTTTGGGCAAACACCGAATGTGGAGAACGGTTTTGCGAAAGGGCAGCGATAAATTCAAAGATTCGCGTCGCCGTTCGGTCGGACACGACACATCCTCGCAAACCTCCCATGAACCACTCCCGACTGCTTCCTCTTGTCGTTGCCACGTTGACCTTCGCCCGTCTGCCGGAGGCCGCGGCGGAGGTGAAATTACCCGCGCTCTTTTCCGATCACGCCGTGCTCCAGCGCGGCGCAGCGGTGCCGGTGTGGGGGACCGCGGAGGCTGGAGAAGAAGTCGCCGTCAGCATCGCGGGGCAGACGGAGACAACGAAGGCGGGCTCGGATGGCCAATGGAAAGTCGCCTTGAAGCCGCTCAAGGAAGCGGAAAACCTCACCCTCACGGTGAAGGGCAAAAATACCGTGACTGTGAACGACGTTGCTGTCGGTGAAGTGTGGCTGGCGTCCGGGCAATCGAACATGGGCTACCGGCTGGCGAATGATGCGAGTGGCGCGGCGACCATCGCGGCGTCCGCCGATCCGCAGCTCCGGTTCTTCACCGTTGGCGGCAAGACCAGCGACACGCCGCTCGCCGAAGCGCCGGGCAAGTGGCTCGCCGCCGACGCGCAGAATTCCGGAGGCTTTTCCGCCGTCGCCTACTATTTCGCCCGCGAATTGCGCAAAGCCTTGAAGGTGCCAATCGGCGTCCTGCATTCGTCAGTCGGCGGCACGCCCGCGGAGGCGTGGACCAGCCGCGCCGCGCTGGAGAGCAATCCCGAATTGAAAGCGATCTCCGAGGCGCAGGAAGCGGCGATCAAAGGCTGGCCGGCAGCCTTGGAGCGCTATCAACAGAACGAAGCCACGGCGCTCGAAAAGTGGCAGGCGGACAGCGAAAAGGCGAAAGCAGAAGGCAAGCCCGCGCCACGCAAACCCGCGCCTCCCGGTGATCCCACGAAAGGCTTCGGCCGCCCCTCGGTCCTTTACAACGGCATGATCGCGCCGCTCCAGCCCTACGCGATTCGCGGAGCGATCTGGTATCAGGGCGAAGCGAACAGCGGTCGCGCAAAACAATATCGCACGCTCTTTCCGGCGATGATCGCCGACTGGCGCAAGGCGTGGGCGCAGGGCGAGTTCCCCTTTTTCTTTGTCCAGATCGCACCGCATCAAGGCATGTCGCCGGAAATCCGCGAGGCCCAACTCCTGACCGCGCAGAGCGTGCCGCACACGGCGATGGCGGTGATCACCGATTGGGGCGAAGCGGCCGACATTCATCCGAAACACAAGGAACCGGTCGGCACCCGACTCGCCCTGGCGGCACGCGCGCAGGTCTATGGCGAGAAGATCGAGGATTCCGGCCCGACGTTCGAGGCGCTGAAAATCGACGGCGGCAAGGCGGTGCTGAAATTCAGACACGCTGCCGGGCTCGCGGCGAAGGACGGCGAGTTGAAAGGCTTCACGATGGCCGGCGAGGACAAGAACTTCGTGCCGGCGAAAGCGGAGATCAAAGGCGAGACCGTCATCGTATCGGCCGAGGGCGTCGCCACGCCGATCGCCGTCCGTTACGGCTGGGCGAACGTGCCCGACGTGAATCTCTCCAACAGCGCCGGCATCCCCGCGTCGCCCTTTCGCACGGACGTGGAGAAATGAAACGCGCTCTGGCGATCCTCACCGCGGTCTTCGCGGCAGCCAGCAGCCATGCGGCTGACCGGCTGCCGAATGTCGTCATCATTTTCACCGATGATCAGGGCTACGCGGACGTCGGGGTCTTTGGCGCGAAAGGTTTCACCACGCCAAACCTCGACCGCATGGCCCACGAAGGCCGTCGTTTTACCGACTGGCATGCGGCGCAGGCGGTCTGTTCCGCGTCGCGCACGGGATTGCTGACGGGTTGTTATCCAAATCGCATTGGTATCCACGGCGCGCTCGGGCCGGGATCCAAAGTGGGTATCAGCGACGGCGAAATGACGATCGCGCAAATGCTCAAGCCACGCGGCTATGCCACTGCGATCTATGGAAAATGGCACCTCGGCGACCACCCGCAGTTTTTGCCGACGCGGCACGGCTTCGACGAATACTTCGGCGTGCCCTACTCCAATGACATGTGGCCGCTGCACCCGGAGGCAGGAAACAAATTTCCGCCACTCCCGCTCTACGACGGCGAGAAGCCGATCAAGGTCGGGCTCACGCACGAGGATCAGGAGCAACTCACGACGCAGTATGCCGAGCACGCGGTGAGTTTCATCGAGCGAAACAAGGACCGGCCATTCTTTCTCTACGTGACGCCAAACATGCCGCATGTGCCGCTGCACGTGAGCGCGAAGTTCAAGGGCAAATCCGAGCGCGGTCTCTACGGCGATGTGATCATGGAAATCGACTGGGCCGTCGGTGAGATCCTCGCGGCGTTGAAGAAGAACGGGCTCGATGAAAATACGCTCGTCATTTTTACGTCGGACAATGGTCCGTGGCTGAGCTACGGAAATCACGCTGGCTCGGCGGGTCCGCTGCGCGAGGGCAAAGGGACGAGCTTCGACGGCGGGCATCGCGAGCCGTTCATCGCGCGCTGGCCCGGCCACATTCCTGCCGACACCGTCTGGCCCGAGCCAGCGATGAACATCGATCTGCTTCCCACCATCGCCCGGCTCGCGGGCGCGAAGTTGCCCGAGCACAAGATCGACGGGCTCGACATCTGGCCGCTTTTTTCCAGCGAACCCGGCGCGAAGAATCCGCACGACGCCTACTTTTTCTACTATGGCGTAAATGAACTTCAGGCCGTGCGCAGCGGCGACTGGAAGCTCTTCTTTCCGCACACCGCGCGCACGATGCAGGGGCAGGCACCGGGGAGGGACGGCATTCCGGGAAAATACAAACCGCTGCCGGTCGAGCACGAGCTTTACGATCTGAAAAGCGATGTGGGCGAAACGAAGAATGTCGCCGCCAAAAATCCCGAAGTCGTGCAGCGACTCGAAGCGCTGGCCGAGCAAGCCCGCGCAGACCTGGGTGACTCGCTGACCAAGCGGGCGGGGTCCGGCGTGCGTGAGCCGGGCCGCTGGACGCCTTGACAGATTTGGGCGGGCTCGCGGAAGGTGCGCGCCCGCACGACCACGGCCATGAAACGCATCCTCTCCGGCATCAAGCCGACCGGCAGCCCGCACATCGGAAATTATTTCGGCATGATGCGCCAGGCCATCGAATGGCAGGACAAGGGTGAGGCGTTTTATTTCATCGCCGACTATCACGCGCTGACCACGGTCTTCGACCCGGTGAAGCTCCGCGAATATGTGCATGGGGCCGCGCTCGACTTTCTCGCCTGCGGCCTCGATCCAGCCAAGGCGGTGCTTTTTCGCCAGAGCGACGTGCCTGCGCACACCGAGCTGGCGTGGCTGCTGACCTGCCAGACGCCGATGCCGATGCTGGAGAATTGCCATGCTTACAAAGACCATCTCGCGCGAGCCAGGACGCCATCCCACGGGATCTTCGCGTATCCGGTGCTGATGGCGGCGGACATCCTGATCTACGACAGCGATGTGGTGCCGGTGGGCAAAGACCAGAAGCAGCACGTAGAAGTGACGCGGGATTTGGCCAACAAGATGAACGCTCTTTACGGCCCCATTTTCAAAGTGCCGGAAGCCAGTATCCTGGCGGCTGTGGCGACGATTCCCGGGCTCGATGGCCAGAAGATGAGCAAGAGTTACGACAACACCATCGAACTCTTTCTCGAAGAAAAGGCGCTGCGAAAAAAGATCATGGGGATCGTCACGGATTCGACGACCGTCGAAGCGCCCAAGGATCCCACGAACTCCGCAATCGTCGCGCTCTACCGCCTGTTCGCTCCCCCCGCCGAAGTGGAAAAGATGGAGGCGGATTTCCGTGCCGGCGGCATCGGCTACGGCGAATTCAAGAAGCGCCTCTTCGCGGCGATTTGGGAATATTTTGGGCCGATGCGGAAACGTCGGGAAGAGCTGGCGGCCGACGCGGGCTATGTGGAACGAGTGCTGACGGACGGCGCCGAACGCGCGCGCGCCACATCCGATGCGGTCATGACGAGGGTTCGGAGAGCCGTGGGGCTCCGCTAAAGAGCCTCGGGCTGGCGTCGTCGAAAACGTGGTCATTATCAATCATTCGTCATTTGTAATCTTTCTATTGCGTCGATCCATTTTCCGCCTACCCTTCGATCCATCAATGTCAGCCACTGTTTTGGCTACCTGCGGAATATCAGCAACTGTTTGTATATGATGAACCAGAATCCAGGGGAGAGAGTGGGCTCCGATCCAATTGCGTCCGAAAAGGTCGCCATCGAGCGGAAAATCTTCTTTCTCGACCTCAAAGAAAACCAGCGCGGACGTTTCTTGAAGATCACTGAAGACGTAGGTGGACGGCGTGACACGATCATGCTCCCAGCTCCGGCGTTTAAGGACTTCCTGGAAGCGCTTCAGCGGTTGGTCGAGTTCGAGGCCAAGCTCTAAACGGCACGGTTTTTAGCCCGGCTCAATTCGAGCGCCGTTCTGCCGGCAGGACGACGGTCGGAATGGGCAGACTTTGAGCCGCTTCTCCACGAAAGAGGCGGCTCTTGTCGTGTACGGATGCCGCGTCTTCTTGCGGGATCGAAACCTCGGAGAAAGCCTTTCGCCGGATGCGTCAGGATGACTGGAGTTCCGCGAAAAAGAGCCGGCCGGCGTTGGTTTGCAGGACGCTCGCGACGACGACGCGCATGGTTTTGCCGATATGGGCGCGGGCGTGGTTGACGACGACCATCGTCCCGTCCGCAAGATAGCCGACCGCCTGATGGGCGTCGCGCCCTTCCTTGACGAGCGGGAGATCGACTTCATCGCCCGCTGCGAGCTGCGGGCGCAGGGCGCGGGTCAGGTCGTGCAGATTGAGGACCTGAATATTCTGGAGCCGCGCGATGGCGCAGAGATTCGAGTCATTGGTCAGGAGCCGGGCATCGAGTAATTTGGCGGTCTGCATCAGCCGCGTATCGACTGGTATTTGCGGATCGAGTTCCGAATCGAGGATCGTGACGCTCAAGCTTGGGTCCCGCTGCATCTGCTGAAGTCGATCGAGAGCTCCGCGCCCGCGCTCGCGCTTTTGCGAATCTTGAGAATCCGCCAACCGCTGCAGTTCATCGAGGACGAAGCGCGGGACGACGAGCGAACTGCTCAGGAAGCCCGCCGCGCAAAGGGCTCCGATGCGACCATCGATGATGATATTCGAATCGATGAGGAGTGGCGCATCCTGGACCGTGCCCTGGCGGAAACGCACATACGGAATGATCATCGCGAATTCGTCGCGATTGCTCCGGATCGCGAGCATGGTGCCGAAGTAGGCAAAGGTCGAATAGACGATCAGGCCGATGATCCACTGCGTCTGTGGCTGGACGGCCGCGAGGACATGGGAAGAGAGCAGGAGCTGGGCAAAAATCAGCCCGACGAGGAGGCCGAAAGTGGCCGAGGAAAAAACGCGCAGAGAAATGCCTTTGAGCAGGTGGTCGGCCAGCACGATACCAAGGCCAAAAGCTGCGCCCGCTGCTGCGCCGGTGGCTCCTGAGAAAAGAGTCTGCTCGCCGATCATGAACCCGATACACAAGGCGAATGCGACGAAGAGCGCGCGAAGCAGATTGATCGTGAGAAGCGGCGTCATGGAAAGGGCGTTGCTTCCATCATAAGCAATCGCCGAACCAACGCCCGCTGCAACCGTGCTTTGCCGTCGTCCGACCGCCGGCTCAACGCTGCCGCGGAGGCCGGACGGGGGCCGGTGTCGCTTCGCCCGCAGCGAGCGGCCGATCTTTGTAAAAGAGCACCCCCGAACGCCGCAGATTCGCGATCAGAGTCTTCAGATCCTCCGCTGTTTTCCTGTCGGAAATGAGCGTCCCGAGAGTCCCGTCACCCGTACCCGCCTTGTTCAACAACGTCTTTGCCGAGTCGGCGACTTTCCGAAAATCTCCAAGCGCCAGCCGCAAATCACCCGCTGCTCCATCCACCGTCTTCATCGTTCCCTTGGCCGAATCGACGGCGTCATCCGCTTTTTTTACGACCCCGTTGAGCTCGCGGGCCGTGCTTGAAAACGAACTGGTTGTCTCTTTCAAGTTCGCAATCGTCGCCTCCAGATTTTTCAGGTTCGTTTCATTGAGCAGCCGCTCATTGAGGCTGTTCGTTGCGAGTTTGATTTCATCAAGCTCGGCGCTCACCTTTTTCAAAACATCCCTGTTGAGCGTGTCGATCATCTGGCCGCCCTTGGCCGTGAGTTCGTCGAATCCGCTGGTGCGTGTCCCCACGATGCGTTCGCCCGGTTTCCAAAAATCCGTGGGATCGTACTGCGCGGGTGGCGCGACGTCCACGTAGGAGTCGCCGAGCATGCCGTTGCTGCGAATTTGGAACGTCGATTTCCGGGGAATTTTCACGCTCTCGCGGACCGACATCTCGACCGCGACCGCGAAGTTATTTCCCGTCAGCGCGGGAGCCTTTGTCACGACCCCGATCCGCGCTCCCGAGAGCAGCACGTCCGAACCTTTGACCAAGCCGCTGGCGTTGGGAAACTCGACGGCGAGCGGGTAATTATCCTGCATCCCCTGGCCGAAGCGGCCAAAGATAACGACCATCGCCGCGATCACGCCAAGACCGATCACCAAAAACAGGCCGACAAAAAATTCGACGCCTTTGCGCTCGGTGCTCATCGAGGGGGAGGGAAGCGGCCGTCAGTCCGAGTCCCCAGAGCGGCCTTCGATGAAATCCGTAATCACCAGGTCTTGCGACGCGCGCAGGGCCTCCGCGGTGCCGTCGAAATAGATGCGCCCTTCGTGCAGAAAGGCGATCTGATCGGCGGTGTGAAATGCGGTTTTCATGTCGTGGGTGACGACAATCGATGTCACCGCCAGTTTCTTTTGCAAGCGGCGAATCAGGTGGTTGATCGAGTCCGAAGCGATGGGATCGAGCCCGGTCGTCGGCTCGTCGTAGAGAATGCACGCAGGTCGGCTCGCGATGGTGCGCGCGAGCGCCGCCCGTTTTCGCATGCCGCCGCTCAGATCCTCGGGCATCTTCTTTTGCTCGCCCGCCAGATCGACCATCGCGAGCGCCTCGGCCACGCGCTCGCTGATTTCCTGCGGATTTTTCATCCCGGCTTCGCGCAGGGGAAAGGCGATGTTTTCCTCGACATTCATCGAGTCAAAAAGCGCGCCGCCTTGAAAGAGCATGCCGACTTTTTTTCGGATATTCCCGAGCTGTCGCTCACGCAAGCGCGTGATTTCTTCGCCCTCGACCCACACTTCGCCGGAAGTCGGCTGAAGCAGTCCGATGAAGTGCTTTAGGAGCACGCTTTTGCCGCTGCCCGACCGGCCAATGACGACGCAGGTGCCGCCGGTTTCCACTTCCAAATCAACCCCGCGCAGCACCTGCTGCGTGCCGAGGGTTTTCTGCAGATCGCGCACGGCAATCATCTCGTCAGATCCCGCCCGGAAAGATGATGTTGAGCGCGAAGGTGAGGAAGAAATTCAGAATGAGAATGGCCAGCGAGCAGATGACCACAGACTCGGTCGGCGCGCGCCCGACGCCGACCGCGCCTTGCTTCGCGTTCAGGCCTTGATGGCAGGCAATGAAGCCGATGATCACGGCGAAGACAAAGCCTTTGGTCAGCGCCATCTTGATGTCGCGCGTGCCGACGTAGCGCAGGGTATTCGCGATGTGATAGGGGCCCGAGATGTCGAGCACCTGCACGCCGACGACATAGCCCGCGATGATCGCCGCGGCGACGCATTCCGCGACGAGCAGCGGCATCGCCAGCAGCAGGGCAAACACTCGCGGCACGACCAGATAATCCACGGGATGCACGCCCAGCGCCCGCAGCGCGTCGATCTGTTCGGTGACTTTCATCGTGCCGATCTCCGCCGCGATCGATGCGCCGACCCGGCCGGAAACCATGAGGCCAGCGAGCACGGGTCCGAGTTCGCGAAACATCGCGACCGCGACGACCGAACCGACCGCCGATTTCATTCCGAGCCGGGAGAATTGAAAATACGTTTGCGCCGTGAGCACCGCGCCGGTGAATGCCCCGGTGACGAGCACGACGAGTTGCGAACTCCAGCCGACTTCCGCAATCTGCCGAACCAGCAATTTCCATCGGATAGGCGCCACGACGACCGACACGCAGGTCTCCCAGGCGAGCATGGCGAGCTCGCCGAAATAAAGCGAAAGCGAAAGCGCCGTGCGCCCGATCGTAGTAACCATGCGGTCCGCGACGCTACGTGCAGACGCGCCGCTTGTCCATCGGCGCGCCTCAAGGAAGTCCTACGGCAACTTCAACGGCTGAGTCTTGCTCTTCGGATTCAGGGGCGCAGGAATAGCCCCGACGATCCGCGGTTCGAGACCGAGCTTCCGAAAAATCGCGCGCACTTCCTGGATCGTCAGCGTCGGCTCGTCGAAATCGAGATACACGATGTCGTGGTTGCTATCGACCTTGTAGCGCAGGCCGGGGACCGCCTCCAATTCATGATCCAACTCGAGAATTTTTTCGAGGTTTCGAACACCGGCCGCGTAGATCTCTAATTCGATCATATTCTTTACTATGTAGTGACAAAACCCAGCTTACGGCGTTCGGAAGCCTCGCCGCAACGACAAATTTGCAACCCACCGAGAATTCGTGGTTTACGCGATGTCTCTAGTTCTACGGTGTTATGAAGTTTCGTGTTTTCTGGCTGATTTTATGGCGGCGGCCAGACTTGGTGCCGGCTTCTGAAAATGAATTTTGGCCGGTGCTCCAAATTATACGGCTCGGAGAACAATCTCTCTACTTCTTCAGCGGTGGCGGCGCCGAAGGAGAGCGTTGCGGTTTCTCGGCGGCAAGAAGTTGCGGAATGAGTTCGTTGTTTTGCGGAACGAAGGTCACGCGCGCTTCGCCCTCGACGATATTCTGCATCTCGAGAATCTCGAACATCGCGTCGAGAATCTCGCGGTCAGCGGAAATTTTTTGCAGGGCTTCGCCGACGATTCGCGGGCGCATCGCGGCGGCCTTGGCGAATTCGACCGCGGCCTGCCGCTCGGCGGTGCTCGTGATGATGCTGACCTGATTGGCGCCGTCCTGCTTGATCGCGCTCGTGACCTGCCGCAGCCGATTGACGACCTTTTCCTCGATTTGCCGGATCATCCCCGCGTCGCGGAAGTGGACCTTGCGGATATAGACGCTGCCGAGCCGGTAGCCCCATTCGTTGGACTTTGGCGAGACCTCAGTCCGGACGGTCTGGGACATCACGTGACGGTTTATGAGCATGTCGCCGAGCGGCTGATTGCTCAGGCACCGTACGGTCGCGCTGCTCACATTGGCACTGAGCGAGCCGCGCGGGTCGGCGTTTTTGAAAAGATACGCGACGGGATCGCTGACGTACATTTCGTACCAAATGCCGATGCCCATCGGCGCGCCCTCTTCGCTGTTCACGGGCTGGCTGCGGAGGTAGGTCTGGTCGAGCCGCAGATCGATGACGTGGCAGTTGCCGAGCCAGTTCACAATCGGCGCGGCCACGCCGAGTTTGAACCAGAGGAAGTAGATGCCCGGCTCGTCGAGCACGGCGAGGACTTTGCCAAAGAGCACATAGACGTGGCAGCGGCCTTCCTCGACGATGGTGTAAAAACCGAAGGCGCGGATGATGCCAAAAAGCATCGGCACGCCGATGAAGAGCCCGATGAAGGTGCCGGCGAGTGCGGTCAGGAAGTTCATTGCTTGTCCTCCAAAATGACCTGGCTGGCTTCCTTGTAGAGCTTGAGCCGGACGTTGCGCCGGTAGGCGAGGAGCGCATCGGGTC
>JBBSDS010000086.1:0-14949 GCA_038240495.1 Chthoniobacterales bacterium
AAGGGATCGCACAGCGGATGGTCATGTGGCGCGTGCCGGCGGGAATGTCGATGTGATCGCGGTTGGCGGGCGTCACGGGGATCAATTGCATTTCCGCGCGGATTTCCTCGATGATCGGCGGCGGCTCGTAGGCTGCCGTGAGAATTTCCGAAGGACGCACCGACACGGCGCCCTTGTGCGTGGCAAACCACAGCTCCCCGTCAGATGCCCGGCAGGCCGTTGGCTGATAACCGCGGCGGCAGGCATCGGAAGGCAGTCCATCGGCGCGATTGAAAAGCTGGAGTTCGAGGTGCGTCGCCCGGCCTGCGGCCACCGCCTCGATCGAGGTGAGCCTGATCCGCACGAGACCCTTTTCGCCGCTCACCCACAGATTCTCGTGCCCCTCGAAAAATGCGCCGGGGGAACTGATGGGAATCCCGTGGGTCGCCTTGAAGAGAAAGCTCCGCCCCTGCTTTCGGCGAAGCATCCCTTTGGATTCCACGCCGATCCAGAGCGCGCCATCGCTCGTGGCGCAAAGCCCGAGCAGGCTTGACTCCGGCGGCAGTTCCGGGAGCGGTACGCTTTCCAGTTTGTCGTTCGCGAAACGGGCCAGCCCGCCTTCCTTGCCGATGAACCAGAGCACGCCATCGGCGTCTTCGGCCGCAGCCCGCACGCCTTTCAGCGGCCCCGGTTGCACCGATTCGAAGCGTCCGTCCACGCGCACCGTGAGGCCTTTCTCGTGGCCGATCCAAAGGCGCTCGCGGGAGTCCTCAAACAACACGCGCACATGTTCTCCAGCGATCGGGCCCGACGGAATTGCCACCGCGCCGGCATCCTCCACGCGGAAAAGCCCTTTGCCCGATACCGCCGCCAACACCGTGCCATCGCGGCAGCGCAGGATCGAAGTGACGCGCTGCTTCGGTCCGAGCGCGCCGTCTTTTGAAACCACCAGCGCGGGCGGCTGGTCGCGGCTGATCCGGCGCAGCCCACTGCTTTCCGTGCCGATGAGCATGCGTCCGGGCATCTCCTCGCAAATAGTGTTCACGATCGTGCCCGCGAGTCCGCCGAGACGACCGAACCACACGGCAAACGGACGGGGCTTGAAGCGCGCAACGCCGGCACCCGCCGTTCCCACGAGCACATTGCGCTCGCGATCCTCGAAGAGACACGTGACCTGCGTCGGCAAGGCTTCCGCGCTGGCGCTCGCGGTCAAGACGCGCCCGTCGGCCATCCAGATGCGCAGACCGGTGTTCGCGCCGCCGACCCAGAGATTGCCATGAAAATCTTCGAGCAGTTCCACGTTGTCGTTTTGAAAACCCTCCGGGCGCGCATGCGTGGCGAGCGGCTCTTCGCCCACGTATTTTCGCAGCTCGCGCGCCGTCGCAATCCACAAGCCCCGCTCGCTGGCGGGCGCAGCACCCTGGATAGCTGAACCGGCACTCGAAGCCGTGATGATGAGTTTCCAGCCATCGGGATTCTCGCGCCACACCTGGCTCGGGCTGCTCAGCCACAAGGTTCCTTCGCGGTCGAATATCGCTTTAAGCGGAGAGCGAAATCCTTTCGGCAACTCCGGCAGCGCCACGGGAGTGAAACGCCCCCCGGCAAATTGCCAGATGCTTTTCTCCCCGCTGAAAAGGAGCCGGCCATCTGCGCTCTCCGTCACCGTCTCGACAACCATTCCCGGCCAGCCTTCCGCGGGGCCGTACTCGCGCCATGTGATTTGATCGAAGGAAAAAACGCGACCCTCCGAAGTCGCACCCCAAAGCTGGTTCGCGGAATCCGCAAAGATTCGCGCGACTTTCGGGACCATGGGAAGCCCGGCCGCATTCTTGCCGGAAATGACGACCGCTCGCGCTCCGTCAAAACGCACGAAGCCGTCGAACGCCGCCAGCCAGAGATAGCCATCGCGCGTCTGGGCGATCGAGCGCACATTCGTCGGCAGCAAGCCGTCAGCCGTCTCCCACAGGCGCATGAGAAAGTCCTGCTCGAGACCCTGCGGTTCGCGCTCATACTCGATCGGCGGTTCGGCACAAAATGCCGCTGACGCGAAGATGCAGCAGCACGCGAGAAGGAGGTTTGCGCTCAGGGTTCTGAAATTCACCGGGGGAATATCTCTACCGTCTCACTCTCCCGCTCGCAACCGACTCCGCCGCCGGACGCCATCGTTTTTGATTCTACCCAGCCCTTTCCTGGACTGCACGGCTGCCGGCCTAGAACTCTTGCTCCGCATCTGTCTCCGCCCTCGAACGCGGGGGCGAAACTGCGCCGCATTCCATTCTCCGGCGTTTGCGGCACAAGATCACCGCTCCGCCGGCCAGCGCCAGGAGCGTGGCCGTGGGCTCGGGCACTTGCTCAAATTCGAGCGCGGCCTGGTTGCGCAGTTTCTGCCGCTGCTTGAGGTCGAGCATCTTCCATTGCGCCTTGTCTTCGACGACGATGTAGGAAGTCGCTGCGACAAGGATGCCGCTCGCGCGGCTGAGATCGACGATGTCGGACAGCCCGCTGTTGCCGAGCGAGGGGTTGTAAATCCAGGCGAGGTAGCGCTGCCATAAACTCACGCCATGCGAGTAGGCGGTGTCGGGCGCGATCGTCGCGGTCGGCGCGAGCGCGCGAAAAGCGCCGTTTCCCAAGACGCTCAAGGTCCGCTCCGCCTTGCTCGCCGCAAACTCGACGACTTGCGATCGGTCCTCCCCCAGCACACACGGCGCAACCGCGTCGCCGACTCTAAGCAACGCCACATCGCGGACGTGTCGCGCGTCGGTGGCGAGAGATTTTCCGCTGAAATCGTGGGCTTCGAGTTTCCCTCCACCGGCAGTGACGTAGAATGCGGCGGCGTCGGGCGCGAGCCTGGCAAAGAGCTTGAGATCGTCGTCGAAGGAGAGCGGCACGGCGGGATCATGGATCAGGACCATGACCGGGAAACGCTGCAACCACGGGCTTCCCGGGGCGGCACGGGAAAGCTGATCGTGATACCCGAGCAGGACGCGCCGGATCGCACGATCCGCGAGAAAGCCACCGCGCGGCACGAGTGACGATGGGCCGCCGAGCATTGCGGGGGTGATCGCCTCGATCGGCGCCAGCCCGTGCGTGAGGTCGGCAAACTCGTAGTTCGCGAGGGTGATCGCGCATTCCTTTGCCGCGCCGAAATGCGCCGCGGTCTCGCGCATCACGCGGACGATCTGATCGTCAGCCAGGTTGGAATTCGCCGATCGATCCACGATGAAATGCAAATACGGCGTCCGCTCCGCGCGCGGTAATTGCGCCGCCGCTTGAGGCGTGAACGAGGCGGCGCTCGTTCCGTCATTTGTCAGCGTGAGAAAGATGGCGGGCGCCTCGCCCGCGGCGCGCCATGACCGGTCGCCGATCGTGAGCGCAGGATGCAGCGCGGCGGGATAGAGGAATTGAATCTCCACGCGCCGCTGCTCGTGCGCCGCGAACGGGAAGACACGGAGGTCGATCGTGTGCGGATCGGAATAAATGAGGATGCCGGGATCGCGCCGCGAACGATCGCGGATCATCTGGTAAACCCAGAGCGCCGTCTTCTTCTCGAACAACCGTCCGGGCACTGTCTCATCGCCGATCTTCAGCCAGAAGCCGGAGACGAAAACGCCCTCGGGCAGTTCGATCTGCGTCGCAAATTCGCTCTGCGCCGCGCTGTTGTTCCGCATGTCGAGCGTCAGCGTCGTCCGTTCGCAATCGCCGTCGGGGACGATTTTCGTCGTGAGTTCGACGAGCGCGACATCGCTTGGTGGCGGCGCGATGTTGCGCGTTTCGCGCAGAAGTCCGCCGCGCCGCGGCTGCCCGCCGAAAATGCTGATGCGATCGTCTGCAGCCGGCGCCAGGTCGCGTCCGAAAAAGGCGCGATGCATTGCGCTCATCTTGTCGTCCGGCAGCACGAGGTTGTCGAAAACGGCCCAGTTATAGAAGTCGGAGAGAAACGGCAAATTGAGCCCCGCCTTGGAATCGCGCAGGCGCTCGAGGCTGCGCCGCACGGCTTCGCGGCTGCCCGCGAAATGCTCCACACGCCGGTAGTCAGGGCTGTAAATGTAATCGATCGCCCCGCGCAGGACGACGCGATCGACGACCGCTTGCGCGATGCAAATGCCCGGCAGAATCGCCAGCGCCAGCGCGCCGAGAATCGCCGGCGTGAGGCGGCTGCCGTCGCGGATTTCGTCGCGAAAGCCGTCGAGAATCCGCTGGCCATGGAGGAGGAACAGCACCGTCGGCGTGAGGATGAGGAAGCCCGCGCCGGCCACGATCATCGCCGGGATCGAGAGCGGCAGGAACGGCAGAAAAACGACGAAGAAATAAAGCGTGAATGGGAAAAACGCGCACTGCGCGAACCAGACGGCGCGATGGAGGTGCGGGTGGCGAAAATTCGGCAGCAGCAAAAAGCAGCCGTTCGCCAGTGCCATCGCGATCACGCCCCAACCTTGAAAATCGGCAGGGAACGGGATCTTCGCGTTGAGCGCCAGGCCACCCACCGGCGCCGCGACGCCGACGAGAAACGACAGGATTGCGAGCGCCAGCGGCCCTTTCCTCCGCACCGCCACATAGCCGCTGACGCAGGCGCGCGCCGCGGCGCCGAGCACGAGCGCGGTCGAGCAAATTCCGGCAACCATGAACACGCTCGCCGGGACTGCCCAAAACACATTTGTCAACGCGAGTTGAAGAGCGAGAAACCAAACGAGCGGAACGCCGACGAGGAGCCCCGCCACGACGCCAGATTCTTGAACGCGCGAGATGTGCAGATCGACGCAGGCGAGCCTCACGCCGGAGTAGAAGATCGCCGGCATTATGAATGCGAACTGGTAGTAGAGCAGTTGCTCCGGCGGCAAAATCCACGCGGCAGCGGAAGCCGGAATCAGCGTGCCGCCGATTTGCGCCATCGCCAACCAAAGATAAAAAATGGGCGCGGCGAAGAGCGGCCAGTTCAGCGCCCACGGAATGACGCTGCGGCGCAGACGGAGGGTCAGCGCCACCGCGGCCGCCGCGATGAGCAGAAAAACCTCGAAGGCGAAAATGCGCTGCGCCATCTCCCGCTGCCACGGCTGAAATTCTCCCGAGACGATCCAAAACGCGCGCAGATTGATCAGCAGCAACACGACCTGCGGGAGCACCGCGACCCACCACAGCATGAGAGGTTGTTTGAGCGACTCGGTGAGTAGCGGCGGACGTTGCGTCCCCCGAAACGCGGCCGGCAAAGGGGAAGGTGCAAGAACGCTCGGGGAGTTCGCGTCTGGAAGCGGCATGGCTGCGAAAGCTATCACGGCTCGAACGGCCGCGATAGCGCCCGGAAGCGAGGCCGCACCTTTGAAGAGCCGCCATCGCATTTTGACTCTGCCCCGCGGCCCTCTAGAGTCCACCGCTGCATGGCCTACGACTCCTTCTCCGCCTTCGTCGCCGCGCTCGAAAGGGCGGGTGAAATGAAGCGCATCCCCTTCCCCGTTGCGACGGAACTGGAGATCACGGAAATCGCAGATCGCGAAATGAAATCGCCCGGCGGTGGAAAGGCGCTGCTCTTTGAAAAGCCGACGGTGAACGGCGTGGTGTCGAAGTTTCCGCTCGCGATCAATACGATGGGTTCGACCCGCCGGATGGCTATGGCGCTTGGTTTGGAGTCGATCAAGGAACTCGCCGAGCAGATGCAGCTCATCTTGAAGGCCAAGCCGCCGACTTCGCTCAAGTCCGCGTGGAAGCTGGCGATGCAAGGACTGGACCTGCTTCATGCGAAACCGAAGCATGTGCGGAGCGGGCCTTGCAAAGAGGTAATTCACCGCTTTGCCACGGAGATCGAAGATCGGGGATCGGAGATCGTCGGGAGCCCGAACTCCGAACTCCGAACTGCCATCTCCGATCTCCCCACGCTCCTCGACCTCCCCATCCTCAAATGCTGGCCGAAGGATGGCGGGCGATTCATCACTTTTCCGTGCGTCCATACGCGCGATCCCGACACCGGCGAGCGCAACCTCGGAATGTATCGCATGCAGGTCTATGACGAGCGGACGACCGGCATGCACTGGCAGGTGCATAAGGTCGGCGCGCGGCACGGGCGGCGGTATTATGAAAAGGGCGAGCGCATGCCTGTCGCAGTGACCATCGGCGGCGATCCCGCTTACACTTTCGCCGCGACGGCGCCGCTGCCTGATGGGCTCGACGAAATTCTTTTCGCCGGTTTCATCCGCAAGAAATCTGTCGAGTTGGTGAAGTGCGAAACGATCGATCTCGAAGTTCCCGCCGACGTGGATGTCGTGCTCGAAGGCTACGTGCAGCCCGGCGAGATGCGCGCCGAAGGACCGTTCGGCGACCACACCGGATTCTACACGCCATTGGACGACTATCCTGTTTTTCATCTCACCGCGATCACGCACCGAAAGGACGCGATCTATCCCTGCACGATCGTCGGCATTCCACCGATGGAAGATTTCTACATGGGCGACGCCAGCGTGCGCGTCTTCCTGCCCGTCTTCCAAATGAACTTCCCCGAGATCGTGGACATGGCGCTGCCTGCGGAGGGAGTCTTCCACAACCTTGTGTTTGTCAGCATCCGCAAGCAGTACGCGTGGCAGTCTTACAAAATCATGCACGGGCTTTGGGGCATGGGGCAGATGATGTTCAGCAAATACATCGTCGTCGTGGATGCCGACTGCGATGTGCACAACACCAGCGAGGTGCTCTTCCGCCTCTGCGCGAATACCGATCCGCAGCGCGATACGACATTCATCAAAAACCCGACCGACGCCCTCGACCACGCACAAACCGTGGCCTGCATGGGCTCGCACATGGGCTTCGACGCGACCCGCAAACTCCCCGGCGAAGGCTACACGCGAGAATGGCCGGAGTTACTAAAAATGGACGAGACCGTTCGGATGAAAGTGGACGCAATGCTCGCGAATTCCGCCATCCGCTAAATCTTACGGATTGATAAACACCTTGCCCACGGACGGATCCTCGACCTGCGAGCCGCGCGGAATGCCGCGCACATCGATACGGTTGTAAGGATAGTATGGGCTGCTGACGAAGCCGTAGCGACCGGTGGGGCGGGCCACGGGGTAACGCTCGCGTTCGTAGCGGTAATCATCCCGGCGATTGTCGCCTCGGCTGTCGTAGTAACCTTCGTCATAAGACCGGCGGCGCTCATGTTGCACGGCCTTGCCCACGAGGTAGCCAGTGCCGGCGCCAATGGCCGCACCCACCAAAGCCTGATCGCCCCGCCCATGCAGCAAGCCACCCACGGCCGCACCTGTCGCCGCGCCAAGCAGTGCTGTCTCGCCGGGGGTATCGCAAGAGGAAAAGGTCAAGGCGGCAAGCAACGACAGGACAACAATCGGGATGGTTTTTTTCATGAAGCTGAGGGAGTTACTATTGGAATCGGACGGAGTGTGCGTGCCGGATGTTCAAGTGAATTTTATGCGCAGGATTGTGCCGGCGATCAGCGCGATTTTTTTTATCCGGCTGAGGCTGTAGCGCTGCGTGAATACCTGGAAGCCATCGCGCCGCATGCGGTCGAGCAAGCGCCCATAAATGGCGCGCATGATCTCGGCGGCCGTCATCGCGCGTTGGTCCACGGGCGGCAGTGCGGCGACAGCGGCAGCGTAGAAGCCGAGAGCGCGTTCGGTCTCGAAACGCATGAGGGCGAGGAAGGCGGCGTTGCGACGACTGGCGGCGAGATCTTCATCGGTATAGCCGAAGCGGGCGAGGTCTTCGCGCGGGAGGTAGATGCGGCCACCGTTGGCAAAATCCTGACCGACATCGCGCAGGATGTTCGTGAGCTGAAGCGCGAGCCCCAGTTGCACCGCGTACTCTCGCGTCGCCGGATCGCGATAGCCGAAAATCTCAATGCTCACGAGACCGACGACACTCGCCACGCGGTAACAGTAGAGCCGCAAATCATCCCACGTCGCGTAACTGACACCCGCGAGATCCATCTCCACGCCAGCGATGATCTCGAGAAAGTGCGCGATGTTCAGTTGGTATTTTTCGATCAATGCGCGGACCGGCACCGCGAGTGCGGATTCGCCGGCAACCGGCTGCGAAAGCGCTAGTTTCCAAAGGTCCAGGGCGGCGCGGCGTTCCTCGACCGGCTGGCCGGGGTCGTCGGCGATGTCGTCGACCACGCGGCACCAGGCGTAAAATACGGTGATGTCGTCGCGCCGTTCGCGCGGGAGCGAGACAAAGGCAAGCGCGAGGTTCGACTTGCTGGACCGCGTAATGGCGTGCGCGTCCGGGGCGGGCGTGGTCACCCTTCGGTCTCCGGCAAAAGCTCCGAGTCGAAGGCGATCATGCCATCGGCAATCTCGATCACCCGATCGCCAGCGGCCGGCACGAATGACGGTGAGGCGCTGGCGATAATCGTCGTTCCGAAGGTCTCGCCCACGCGGTGCAAAACCTCCATGAAGCCGCGCAGATCCTCGCCGGTCAGCACGCCGTCGAGTTGCTCGACGATGAGGAAGGAGGGCTCATTGACCAGTCCACGCGCCACTGCGACCTGGTACTGCGCACGCAGCGTAAGCTCATCGACCGCGACCTCCGCGGCTTCCGCGAGTCCGACGAAATCAAGCAGCGCACTGGTGCGACGGCGCGCTTCTTCCGGACTGACGTGGGAGATTTTGAAAAGCGGCATGGCGACATTTTCGATCACCGAAAATGCCGTGAGCAGAAATGGCGCGGCGAAGACGAAGCCGAAGCGCTGCGTGCGGACCTCGGCGCGCGCTTCCTCCGGCAGGCCGCGCGTTGGTTTCCCGAGCACCAGCACCTCACCTTCGTCGGGTGGCTGGAGCAGACCGATGACGCGCAGGAGCAAATCTCTGCCGCCCTCCGCGTCGCCCCGCAGAATGTGAAATCGACCGGGCGCGAAACTGGTCGAAACCGCCCGAACGGACCCGCCCTCGTTCCGCGCGCAAGAGACCGCGTGCAAGGCGAGCGGAAAATCGGAGGATGCGTTCACAGCTCGGCAGACTCTTGTTTCGCGGCGAAGCGGATCTTCGCGGAAATCAGAACAATACCCCCTGCTCCGGAAAGCCCGGAGTCTTCGGCGAATTGGGTGTGTCCGGCCAGCCTGGTCCGCTGATCCCGCCCGGCGTGGCCGACACGCGCTCGGTGTCGCATTGCTTGTAGAGGCAGACCCAACTGGCGAGCAGCCAGGCCGCGACGACGGCATTCAGCCACGACGCGAGCAGGCTCCAGACGAGACCCAGCGAAGTGCCATCGCCAAGTGCCCGCTGGACGACATCCAGACCGACGCGCAGCAAATAGAAATGCAATCCAGCCAGAATCAGGAACCAGCCAAACCGCCACCAATGACGACCCATAAAGTGCCAATGATCGCGCAGTGCCTTGCCTAGCGATTCGCTATGAAAAGTCAGGGTGATCTGCATCGTCGCGAAGAGCAGGAGCAGGACGCTCAACACCATGCGCGCGACTTTCCAGCGAAGATCAACGGCCGCTTCGTCAGTCGGGAACCAACCCTGAAACGCCGCGAAGTTCTTCAGCATCAGCGGCACGTGAATGAACATGCTGCTGACGACCATGACGAGCAGCGCCCATTTCACCACGAAGCTGAAACGGCGGATGGCGAAATCGAGCAGATGCTCATGGGTGAAGGTCAGACCGCGCACCCAGCAAAAGGCGATGAGCATGAGCGTGATTTGCACGCCGACCCCGACGAGATACTCGAAGATAAAGGACAGCCATTCGGCCACCGGCGCCCATTGAAACCACAGGCCGGCTGCGTGCTCATCGAGGCGGAGGAGTTGCGGCGCCGCGTAGAGAAAAGGTTTCGCCAGCGCGGCGAGTGCACAAACGACGATGCCAAAATAAACCGCCCAACCCCACAGGCCAAAGCGCTTGCGCAACGCGCGCCAGAGCACGAAGTGATGCCCCTCCCAATTGATAAGCAACAGGACCGTGGCGACGGCAGAAAGCGGAAAGGTGGTGATGAGGAGATTGAAAATACCCACGACGCTTTCGAGCGACGGCAGGACACTGTCCCACATCGCACTGTGCAATCCGTGCGGTGGCAGATACCAAAGCGATTGCGGCGATCCCGTGAGCCACAATTGCGGGTCGCGCCACGCGTCCCGGGCCCAGACAAACTGCGGGCGATCCGCCGGCGGCAGCACGCAGTAGAAATAAGTTCGCAACGCCAACTGGAAGAGCGCATAGGCAAAACCAAAGATCCCGAGCGTGATCCACAGCATCGAGTAGCGCTGCACGCAGCGCAGACCATCGCGCAGGCTCGTCCGGACGGGATTGGTGAAGATGACCAGCAGATAGCCCACGATCGAGCCACCAAGCAACCAAGGGAGCGGAATCGGGGGCGAGGCAAGCGCAGCCGGGACGGGCATGGAGGGATTGTTAAGGGAGCGCCCGCGGAGTGAGAAGCGATTAGTGCGCGTGGGCGGGGAAAAGTGATTGGTCCTTCGACTTCGCTCCCAATAAAATCGTCCTCGTCCTCGTCCTCGTTCTCGTTTTCCCCAATTCGACTACAAGGACACAGGGCGAGGACGAGGACGAGGACGAGAATGAATGAGCTACTCCCACCGCGAATTCTTGCACCCCGTGTAAGCGACCAGCAGTCCGAGGATGACGTGACAGAGCAACACCCACAGGCACAATTCCGACGGGGAGAGCGAGGTCTGCGTCACGGCCAGCACCGCTTCGTAAAAGCGGGTCTCGCGCATCGTCTGGATGAAGCCCGACCAACCCCAGTACGACGCGATGAAAGGACGCGTGATCCAGCTTAAATACTTGGGCAGCGCCAGCACGGCGCCGGATAGCGGGAGCTGAAAACCGACGAGGTAAATCGAAACCAGTGATGCTTGCTCCGCCGTTTTCATCCAGCTCGAAAGCGCCAGACAGATGGCGGTGAGCGAGGCATTGACGAGCACGAGGAGCAACACTTGCATGACCGGACTTCCCTTGAACTGGACGACGAAATTCACGAACACGCCCATCCACACAGACTGCGCCAGGACAAGCACGCCGAGGAACGCCGCCTTCGATGCCACATAGGCGGACGCGCGCACACCGGCGAACTTCTCCTTTTCAAAGATCAACCGCTCCCCGGCGATCTCACGGGCCGCGTTATTCGATCCCATCAGCGCGAGGAGGATGACCTGAAACATGATCAGCCCCGAGACGAGGCTGCCCGCATGCACGAGTTCCTGCCGCTGCGCGAATTCGTTCTTCATCTGTTCGAGAAAATTTCCCGACGACACGCCGTTGAGGTTTTTGATCTGTGGCAACCCATCGAGCGCGAAGACGACGACGAGGAGCGGAAAGCCAAACAGTAACGCGAATTGCAGCCAAAGCTGGCCGCGGTCGCGGAAGAAAATCTTCCAGCGGCGTCCGAGCAGCACTCCGAATTGCGTGAGCGCGGACGGCGTGCCGGGAAAATCGTACGCATGCTTTTTCTTGTGCGGCTTTTCTTCGGCGATCGCCTTGGCCTCTTCCGGCTTCTTCGCATTTTCGTCCGCGCTTTCCCCTTCCTCCCCGCTTTCTGCTTTCTTCAGCAGGCGCTTGAAGCGCTCCGCGGTCTCCTCATCGTCCTTGGCCGGCCGGGAGGGTGCGTCCTTCGGCGCGACTTCATCGCCCTCGACCTCCGCGTCGAGCTTGCTTTCGGCGTAGTAGGCCGTGCGGTACTTCTGCCAGGAACGATGCCAGTCATCGGCCTTGCGCTGGGCGAGCCGCGGAAACAAATCCTCGGGCTTTTCCACATCGAAATAGTGGAAGAGCAAACTGGCCGGGCCATGATAACTGACGCGCCCCTGATAGAGCACCACGACGCTGTCATAGAGATCGAGATGCCGCAGACTGTGCGTGACGGAAAGCACGATCCGGCTATCGGTGCGCGAGACTTGGTGCATGAGCTTCGCAATCTCGTCCTCGGCTTTCGGATCGAGCCCGCTCGTCACTTCATCGCAGAGCAGGAGATGCGGCGAACTGACCATCTCCAGCGCCATCGCGAGCCGCCGCTTCTGGCCACCGGAGAGCACGCGCACTTCGCGATCGCCGATTTCTTCGAGCCCGACTTCGCGCAAAATCTTTTCCAACCGCTCGCCTTGCTCGTCGCGGCTCAGCCCACTGACACGCAGATGCAGCGCGCTCTCAACGCTCTCCCACACCGTGAGCAAATCGTAAGCGATACTGAATTGCGGGACGTATCCGATCTCATGCGGATCCATGTCGCCCTCTTCGGAAAGATCGCGCCCGTCCCACTCGACATGGCCGAGCGTGGGCTCGCGCAAGCCGGCGATGACTTTGAGCAGCGTGCTCTTGCCGCAACCGGAAGGACCGAGAATGGCGGCAAAATGTTTCTTCGGAAAACGCAGGGCAACTTCGGCGAGGAGAAGCGGATCGTCGGGGTCATTTCCGAGCTGGAGGGAGACTTCCTGAAGTTCGAGCATGGGTTTGGCAGCGTTGTGCATTGACGGCAGTTTGTCAGTTGCAAAAGTGAGGCATGGCCAATCCCTCCTCCCGCCGCACCACTGCCCGCCCCAGCCCGTGGACTCGCCTGGCGTTGTGGGGGCTCCCGGCGTTCTTCGTTTTGCTCATCGTCGGATTTTTCGTCGTAAAAGCGGCGATCAACACGTATCTCCGCAGCGACAGCTTCCGCCAATTTGTGGCCGGAAAAGCTGGCGGAACGCTGCACGCGGATGTCGATCTCGCGCGGCTGAATTTTTCCGGCACGAATGTTTTCGCCGACGGCTTCAAGGCGAAAGGCGGGCGCGATGCCGCCTTTGCCGACCTGCAACTCGAGCAGATGCGGGCGGAAATCAGCCTGCGCCGTTTCTTCGAGAAGGTCTGGCTGGTCGAGCAATTCGAGGTGCAGCGGCTGCGTGTCGATCTCGACGGCCCCCGCGCCGACCGGCCGCCCGAGCCGACCGCTAATCCTCTTTCCGCGCCGAAAACGGAAAGCCAGGTCGAGAGCGGCGGCAGTGGATGGCTGCCAAACCGTGTCGAGATCGGTCGCGCCGTGGTCCGCGATACGCAAGTGAGTTGGGCCGGCGGCGGACTCCACGGCACGGCCCTCGAAGTCCAGCCGCACGAAGGCGGTTGGCAGATTTCCGGTGAAGGCGGGAAACTCGAATACGCCAAACTTCCTCCGCTCGAAGTCGCCAGCCTCCGCCTCCGCTACCATGCGCCCACGCTCTTCATCAACAGCGCGGAACTTCGCCAAACCGCGGGCGGCTCCGTGCAAGCCACGGGCGAAGTCAACTTCGCCGAGAAGGTGGACCTGCGCCTCACCCTCGTGAATCTCAACACCTCGCCCTTTCTCTCCGAAGACTGGCGGCTGCGCGCCAAAGGCAACCTTTCCGGCGAAGTCACCGTCCGCAGTGCATTGCCGCTGACGCCCGGCGCGAGTCCGCAACTCGCCGGCTCCCTCCGCCTGACGCAAGGCGAACTCACCGCGCTTCCCGTGCTCGACCAGATCGCTGCCTTCACGCGAACGCAACAGTTTCGCCGGCTCACCTTGAGCAACGCCTCCGGTGATTTTCAGCAGGAAGGCGACAAGCTGCGCGTGAAAAAATTCATCGCCGAATCCGAAGGATTAATCCGCGTCGAAGGTGACTTCACCGTGGAAAACTCGCAGATCGACGGCGTTTTTCAGGTTGGCGTCACGGCGGGAAGTTTGCAGTGGCTGCCCGGCTCGCAGGGCAAGGTCTTCATCGATTCGCACGGCGGCTACATCTGGGCGCCGATGCACCTCACCGGCCCGGTGAACAAGCCCAACGAAGATCTCACGCCCCGCCTCGTCGCCGCGGCGCAAGGAGCGGTCATCGAAGGCGTGCAGAACGCCGCGGGCGAAGCCGTCAAGACCGGCAAAGACGTCATCAAAGGCGCACTCGACCTGCTGCTGCCGGGGACGAAATAGATGAAGCTCGCGGCGGTCGCTTTCAGCCTCGCCTTCGTGCTCCCGGCGCTGCTTGCGGAGGACGCCGCGCCGCCGCTGAACGGCGCCGATCTCGTCAAGGCGCACCGCAACAACCTCGTCTTCGTGCAGGGTGCGGAAGGCTCGGGCAGCGGCTTTGTCGCGCGCTTTGGCAACGCCAACTTCCTCGTCACCAATGCCCACGTCGCCTCCGGCATTCGCGGTGCCGGCTTCAAGACACTCGACGGCACGCAGGTGCAGCTCGGCGCGGCTTTCATCGCCGTGGGGCACGACATCTTCCGCATCGTCGTCGCGCCCGGTGGCAAGCCGATGGAGATCATGGAGCGCGTCGAGGAAAATGCCTCGATCGACGACGACGTGGTCGTGCTCGGCAACGCCGAGGGCGCGGGCGTGATCAACACGATCAAGGGCAAAATCGTCGGCGTCGGGCCAAACCTCGTCGAGGTCGATGCCCCCTTCGTCCCTGGCAACAGCGGCAGTCCGATCATCCATTTGAAAAGCGGCAAAGTCATCGGCGTTGCCACCTATCTCACGGTGAAACAATACGACCCCGCGACACGGCAAAAGCTCGGCGCGGCGCGCGTGCGCCGCTTTGGCTACCGGCTCGACAGCGTGAAGACCTGGCAGCCCGTAAACTGGGGTGTGCTCTTCGCGCAGTCGGCGGAATTGGAAAGAATCGAGCAGCTCACCGAGGATCTCGGCAAGTTCCTCATGGACCTCGCCAAGAACCATCGCGTCACACCCGGCGCGCACACCAATCCGGCGATCAAGACCCAAATCGAATGGTGGACCGCCAAGAGCAACACCCGCCTGAGCCCGCGCGACACCACGACCGCCGATCAGAATTTTTTCGCCGGACTGAAAAACACCAGCACCGCCGATCTTGTCACCGCGCGCCAGCACTTCACCTACGACTATTTCCAAAGGGCGCTGACCGAGCAGCAACAGCACCGCCGGGGGATCACCGAGGTCTTCGACCAAATCCTCCAGGAAATGCGCAAGGCGCGGTAGAGCGAATTAGTTCAGATTTTAGCCAAAAAAAAGAGGCGTAATCCCGAGCGAAGTCGATGGATCGG
>JBBSDS010000087.1:0-14907 GCA_038240495.1 Chthoniobacterales bacterium
CGGGCACGATCGCCCGGCGGCAAAGCTGCGCATTCCTGATTGGTCGAAGCGCCTGTCGCATGATGTGCCCACGCTGCCGCAAGCGCTGCACGCTGCGGGTTACGTTTCCTGTGCCATCGGCAAATGGCATCTCAGCGAAGACGGGCCGGAAAAATATGGCTTCGACGTGGCCATCGCGAACAATGGCAAAGGCCAGCCCGGAACCTATTTTTCGCCGTACAAAAATCCGCAGTTGGCTGACGGTCCCGCCGGCGAATTTCTCACCGACCGGCTGACCAGCGAAGCGGAGAAATTCATCGAGCAAAACAAGGATCGCCCGTTCTTCGTCTATCTCGCGCACTACGCCGTGCATCAGCCGATCGCGGGCAAACCGGAGGTGATCGCAAAATACAAAAATCGCGTGTCGGGCAACGATCCGCAGCACAACGCTGTTTATGCCGCGCTCGTCGAAAGTGTTGACGACAGCGTGGGGCGATTGCGCGCGAAGCTCGATGAACTCAAGCTTTCCGAGCGGACGATCATCATCTTCACGTCGGACAACGGCGGCCTCACGCTGGGCCAGACCACCTACAATCTCGGCCTGCGGGCGGGCAAGGGCTCGGCCTATGAAGGTGGTGTGCGTGTGCCGGCGATCGCGCTCGCGCCGGGCGTCACGAAACCCGGCACCGTGGTCGAGACACCGGTGATCACGCCCGATTGGACAGCGACGCTGCTCGAACTTGCCGGCGCCAAATCAATCGACGGCGCGCAGGGTGTGAGTCTCGCGCCAATTCTGCGCGGCGGCACGATCGAGCCGCGGCCGATTTTCTGGCACTATCCGCATTATCATCCCGGCAGTGCGACGCCCTATAGCGCGGTGCTCGACGATGGCTGGCGGCTCGTCGAGTTTTTCGAGGACAATCGCGCCGAACTTTTTCACCTGCCCGATGATCCCATTGAGGAACAGGATCTGGCGGCGACACAACCGCAGAAGACTGCCGAGCTGCGAGCCAGGCTTCGGGCGTGGCGGGAAAAAGTTGGGGCGCAGTTGCCTTTGCCAAATCCGGATTACGATCCGGTCAAGGACGCGGAGAAACCGCAGAGAAAAAAGACTCCCGAGCAATGATCGCCGGCGCTTCAACCAAACCGCGTGTCATCCTGAGCGGAGCGGAGGCGGCAAGGCGGGCGCAGCGGAGTCGAAGGATCCCACGCAAGCACGGGCGATGTGGCACGGAAGCGCCGGGATCCTTCGACTGCGTTCCGTCCCGCCTTCACCCCCAACGGAACTTCGCTCAGGATGACATGCGATTGAGAGGATACATTGCCGCTGCGCTTTGCTTCGCATTGCTGCTATGGCTTGCGCCTCAGAGCACGGCTGCGGACCGCCGGCCGAACATCATCGTGATCCTCGCCGACGATCTTGGCCGTGGCGAATACAGCGCGTTTGGGACGAAGGATATTCGCACGCCGAACATCGACCGCCTCTGCCGTGAGGGGATGACCTTCGAAAACTTCTACGCCAACAGTTGCGTGTGCTCGCCGACGCGCGCGGCGCTTTTGTCGGGCTGTCATCCGGATCGCGTTGGTGTGCCGGGTGTGATTCGCGATGAAGAGCCGGATAACTCGTGGGGCTACCTCGCGCCGAGCGCGGTGCTTTTGCCGAAGCGGCTCCAGTCGGCGGGTTATCACTCGGCCATTGTCGGCAAGTGGCATCTCGGGCTGGCGGCGCCGAATACGCCGAACGCCCGCGGCTTCGATGAATTTCACGGCTTCCTCGGCGACATGATGGACGACTACTGGACGCATCTGCGGCATGGGCAAAATTTCATGCGGCACAACGACGAGGTCATCACGCCCGAGGAACACGCGACCGATCTCTTTACTGAGTGGTCGTGCCGCTATCTCGAAGAGCGCAGCAAGAGTCCGCAGCCATTCTTTCTCTACCTCGCATACAACGCGCCGCACGACCCGATTCAACCCAAGCCGGACTGGCTGGAAAAGGTGCGTCAGCGCGAGCCCGACCTCGATCCGAAGCGCGCGAAACTCGTCGCGCTCATCGAGCATCTCGATGACGGCATCGGCCAGGTGCTCGACGTGCTCGACAAGACCGGACTCGCGCAAAACACGCTCGTCATTTTCACCTCCGACAACGGCGGTGTGCTCGCCAACGGCGCGAACAACGGTCCATGGCGCAGCGGCAAGACACACATGTACGAAGGTGGATTGCGCGTGCCGTGCGCCGCGCGTTGGGCGGGCCACATCGCGCCCGGCGGCCACACGTCGAGGATTGCGCTTTCGATGGACATCTTTCCCACGGCGCTCGAAGCCGCTGGACTGCCGGTGCCCGCAGGCCTCGACGGCGTGAGCTTTCTCCCGACGCTGCGCGGTGAGGCGCAACCGGAGGCGGCGCGCGATCTTTATTTTGTCTGGCTTGAAGGGGGAATGCAGCACCAGGGAAAAGCGGTCGATGCGCTCCGGCAGGGAGATTGGAAGCTGCTTCAAGACGACCCCTTCGCGCCGCTCGAACTCTACAACCTCAAGGATGATCCGCAGGAAACGACGAATCTCTCCGCGCAGGAAAAGAGCATTTTTTCCAAGTTGAGCCTCGAACTGCGGCGGCAAATTCAGCGCGGCGGAAAATTCCCGTGGCAGTCGCCGGAGAAGTGATCGCACAAGTATGACACCGCGAAAATCTGGTTCCGGGGTGGGGGAGTGGCTAGGCTTTTTCTGGCGAGTGGGATCGGTGGCGGCAAAAAAGACGGTGACCCGATTGCGGGAAGAATATGTCGCGGGTCGCGAGGGACTGCCGGAACCCGCCCGTTCGGAAAATCTTGCGCCTGCGGCCAAAGACCCGGGACCATCTTGGTGGCAGGTGTTGGAGGTGCCCCGCACCGCGTCGCTGCTGGAGGTCGCCGCCGCGTATCGCGCACGAATCCAGAAAAATCATCCCGACAAAGTCGCGCATCTCTCGCTGCAAATCCGGCGGGTGGCGGAAGAGGAAACGCGACGGATCAACGCGGCGTATGCGCATGCACAGCAGGTGCTCGCTGGCAGGAAATCTGATTGAAAGTCCGCGCAGTTGTCAGCAGCCTTCCCATCCCCGCTCGTGTGGGCCGCGTGGCTCACACAAAGCATCCATCACCCCTCCATCCCATGAACCTGCGCCCATTCCTCGCCGTCTCCTGCTTTCTCACCACCGCCGCTTTCGCCGCGGACACGCCCGCCATCCCGACCAACTCCATCGCCAAGAAGAAGGAGCTGCTTTTCTCCGATGACTTCCAAGGCACCGACCATGACAAGCGCTGGCACCGGGTGGTCGATACCTTCACCTTCGAAAACGGCATGCTCAAAGGCACGCAGACCCGCGACAAAGATATTCCCGCCGCTGACGGCAAACCCGAAGTAAAGGCGCACGCGGCGGTTTACGGCCTCGAGCTTCCCACCAAGGACAGCGTCGTCGAAGTCAGGATCAAGTTTGAAGGCAACACCAGGATGGACGTCGAGTTCGACGACCGCAAATACACGGGCTCCCACTACGGCCACCTCTGCCGCGCCGTGATCAGCCTCACGGGCGTCACCATCATGGACGAGCGCGAAGGCAGCCAGAACGAAGCGATCAAGGAGCTCATGAAGGATCCGGCCAAAAAGGCCGAGGCCGCCAAGATGATGGCCGGCAAAAGCGCGACCTTCCCCGCCAAGCTCGAAGCCAGCAAATGGTACACGCTCGTCGTCGAGACCATCGGCGATGAAATGCGCGCGACCATCGACGGCAAGCCCGCTGGCTACCTCAAGTCGCCCGGCATCGGCCACGAGACCAAGTCCAAGATCGAACTCGGCGTCGCCGGCAAAGACGGATTCTTCGACGACATCAAGGTCTGGAACGCCGGTCCCGCCAAGTAGTCATCGCGCCGCGGCATTGAAGCGCGACGGGACGGAAGGTTTTCCGGTTCCGGGAACTCTGCGTCTCCGCGTTTTATCTTTCACCTGCGGCCTTCGACTGCATCGTTTCGGCTAAGGCGGAGCAGACTGCAAATCGTAGATCCTGCCCCATTCGCCAGACGCGATGACGCGGGCGGATTCCCGCCACGGCTGGGTGGACGCCGGGTAAGTCTCTTCCTCAATGCGCCCCCAAAAAAGAAAGCGCGCTCCGAGTTCTGTGGCGAGGGCGCGCCATGCTTCGTGGCCATTCATCAGAGCTTCGAGCTGCCTCGCCGGTTCCTCCCACGCGAGGCCGTGACTGGCGACGTGGCCGAGGTAGCCGAGGACCATTTTCCGGCCGCAGAGGAGCAGCGGATGATTGTAGGTGGGCGCGCCGGCAAAGCGCTCGCTGACAGGAATCGCGCGGACGGCCTGCGTGACGCCGTCGAGTTCGAACTGGCTGGCGATGGGGAATCCGCGGTGCGTTTGATCGATGCCACCAAGAGTCGAGAGAAAGCCCGAGCCGAAGAGCGCCACGCACGCCAGTCCACGCATCCATGCGGGTCGGCGCGCGAGCAGGTGCTGCCAGAAAAATGGCAGCAGTGTGAGATAAGACCACATCATGAGCTTCGTGTTGTCCCACTCCCACGGGGCGAATTTGACGAAGCAGCAAAGTAAGAAAATGAACAGCGCGGGAAAGACCACCGCGCGGGACCAGGGGAAGCGCTCGCCGCGAAGCAGCACCCACACGAGTGCGGCGACGAAGAGGGGCAGCACTCCGAAGTTTAACGGCCAAAAAATGATGGCCGCATGCAGGCGCGCCGGGTCGCCGAAAGTCTCTTGGCACCAACGGACAAAGATGTCGTCATCCCACATCCAGCCTGCCTTCCAACCCAGTACGTGCCCGCCGTGCAAGCCGCCGGTAATGAGCCACACGAGCACGGTCGCGGGCACGAATGACGAACCCACGAGCAGCCACCACTCACGCGGCGCGGGTGGCGCCAGGAAAAACCACACCGCCAGCAGGAGCGAGAGGAAGAGGAAGGTGTGGAAGTGAAACAGCGGGAGTGAGGCGTAGAGCAGCACTTCGCCCCAGCGCGGGAGATGCCAGCCATCGCCCTCCTCGCCGAAAAGACGGCACCGCCAACTGCTGAGCAGGAGCAGCCCTGCGGGAAAGGCGTAGAGCATTCCTCGTTGGGTCGCGAAGAGTGCGAGCGCAAAACTTTTCCACGCAAAGGAACTTTGGAAATCATCGAGCTGACCGACATAAAAAATCGCCAGAGCAGCGAGTCCGCCATTGGCGAGGAAACCGAAGAGCGCAAAGCCCCGGCCCCAGCGCCAGAGCGCCGCGCCGGTCAGTGCGCTGCCCGCGAGACCGGTCCAGATGAACGCGCGAAAAACATCCACACCGAGCAGGACGAGCAGGCTGTGAAAGAGATCTACGCCGACCGGGTAAGTCAGCCTGCCGCTCGCGAAGATCGGATTATCCGGCCAGAACGGCACGCCGTTCGCCAGGAACCGGATGTAGGTCAGATGGAGGGAGAAATCGCCGAGATTGTTTGGCGAAAGCACCTTGATCTCGTCGCCTTCAAAAAAAACCAGCCACAGAAAAATGCGTAGTGAGACAAGGGCGAACGCTATGATCGCGGCCCATTCCCACGCGCCAGGCAGCCGCCCCGGAGTAGCGCGGTGGCGTCCGCTCCAGATCGTCCCGGAAGCGACCAACAAGCCGAAGCTGAGCGCCGTCCCTGCGATCGACGGATTCAAGCCACCGCGCACAAATGCGAGCACGATCGCGAGCAGCGTGGAACTGCTCACCGCATAGAGACAGGCGGCGACGTAGTTCATTTGACGGCCGGCACGGCGGGCAGCGCCAGGCCGTTCGGCACGAATTTCGGCGTCTCCGCGGGTACGAGGCCGGCGAAGGCTTTGGTCGAAAGGTAAAGGGTTGCCTTATTCTCCGAGTTGCCGCGAATCGGCATCGGCATTTTGAAATAGTCCATTCGCAGCGTTGGTTCGATCTCGTCCACGAGCGGATCGTCGATGAGCAGAAAGTCCGCGTCGATGGGATCGGGGAGTTGATCAAACGATGGGTAGTCGATGCGCGGAAAATCGCCGAGCATCCAGATGAATGGATACTGCTCAGGCAGGATGATGTGGCCGCGCAGGTAGCGGTGCATGGGGTTGAGATGGACGAGCCGGCGGAGTGGGATGAGCAACTTGTTCACGTCCGCGAAAGTCTGCACATAGACGTAGGGCTCGTTGTCGTCCGTGTAGTCGTGGAAGTTCAGTCGCAGCGCGACGACCAGCGAACTGAGGCCGAGAACGACTGCGAATGGAACTGTGATCCACCGATCAACCCATTGCACTGCGCGCATCACGGCCAGTCCAAAGACGAAATAGAAGGGCCAGATGAGCGAGATGACGCACCACGGCGTCTTGTAAGGAACGATGCTATAGCCGATGAGCGCGCCGAGGCCGTAGATAGCCAGATAGCGGGCGGCGCGAGGCGTGCGGGGAGCGAGCAGCCAGAGTCCCGCGGCGAGACCGGCGAGCGCCGGCCATTCATACCGACCGAGCAACTGAAGCCAGTACCACCAATCTTTTTCGTGTCCGGTGGGCACCTTCGCTCCTGTGCCGGTCTGGATCCACGCGCCGAATGTCTCCCACATTCCAGCGAGCGAGCCGCGCGGGAGCGGATTACCATTCGCATCGTAAGTCTGCGGGCCAGGCCAATCGAGAAATGCACCCGTGTAAAAAAAGACGATCAACGCTCCGCACACGCCGCACACCGTTAAGACATCGCGCGCGGAAAATTTCCAGCCACTAAAGGGCAGGGGAACGGACGGCGAAATCTTTTCGTAAGCCAGCAGACACGGGACCGCGAGGAGGAAGGCGGCGAGATGAATGACGTAGGTTTCTTTGGTCAGAATCAATCCGGTGATGCCGAGCATCGAAGCCCACAGAAAGCGCCGCTCGCCAAATCTCCACAAGCCCGGCAGACCCCAGGCTGTGAGGAGCAGAAAGAAGAGCATCCACGTTTCATGAATGGCGTAGCGTCCGTAAAAAATCATCGCCGGCGAGATCGCCATGGCCAGCGCGGCGATCTGACAGGTGCGCTCGTCGAAGTAACGCCGGAACGCCAGGACGAGGCCCACGCAGGCTGTGCTCACGAGCACGATCGGCAGGCGCAACGCCCACAGATTCCGGCCAAAAAGCGTCTGCGAAACGAAGAGCACGTAGAAATGCAGCGGCCCGTGGAAGTTCGTCGGATCGTAGTGATAGAAACCCTGGCGCGTCATTTGATCGACGAACCAGCCGTTGACGCCTTCGTCGAAATGCGCGGGTTTGATGTCGAGCCAGGCCACGCGCAGGGCAAAGGCCAGCACGACGATGGCGATGGAAATCCAGCGTGACAAAAGGATCATCGCTTTGACCGGGCTGCCGCGATGCGATTAAGGTTGGCCCTCCTCAATGCCGGACCTGCCATACCTTTCCGTCGTCGTGCCCGCCTACAATGAAGCACGGCGGTTACCGCCGACCGTAGCGGCGCTGGCGGAGTTTTTCGGGGGTTTCACGCGATCGTATGAGGTGCTGCTCGTCGTCGAGCGGAGCACCGACGGGACGCTGGAGATAGCGACGAAACTGGCGGCGCAACAAGCTCATTTTCAGGTTATCGACAACGAGGTCCAGCGCGGCAAAGGCTACGCCGTCCGCTCCGGCATGCGGCGCGCCCGCGGCGAGATCGTGATCTACATGGACGCCGACCTGAGCGTGCCGCTGGCCGAGTTGCCGACGTTTCTTCGCCGCTTCGACGAGGCGCCGGGCGTGGACGTGCTGGTGGGCAATCGGCAGCATGCCCGGAGCCGGATCACGCGCCGCCAGACGGCTTTGCGCGAGCACATGGGAAAGGTCTTCAACCGCGTCTTGCAATCGCTCGCTCTGGTCGATCTGGCCGACACGCAATGTGGCTTCAAAGTCTTTCGCCGCGAGGCTTGCCGGGAGATTTTTTCGCTGCAGACGATCGACGGATTTGCATTTGATGTAGAGGTGTTGCTCCTCGCCAGGAAGCTCGGTTACGTGGTCGAGGATTTGCCCGTGGAGTGGATCAATTCCCCGGAGAGCAAGGTGCGGATCGTCGGCGACAGCCTGCGGATGCTGCGCGATACCTGGCGGGTCCGACGGACGGTTGCCGGCGCTTTGTCCCGCCGTGAAACCGAAGTGGTGGCGGCGGCAGGCAAGGCCGGAAGTGTCGTCGAAGAGAATTGATCGACCGGCCCGGAACTGGCTATTCAGAAAGGTTCTATGCGACTACTCGTTACCGGCGGCTGCGGCTTTGTCGGCAGTAATTTCGTGCGTTACGTGCTCCAGCATTATGGGCCGGAAATGATCACGAATGTCGATGCGCTCAAATCCACGGGAAATCTCGCGAACCTCGCCGGGATCGCGGAGACCTACGGCGAGCGATATGAATTTCTGCACGCGGATATCAACGACGCGAGCAAGATCGATGCGCTTCTCACAGCTCATCAGTTTTTCGGCGTCGTCAATTTTGCCGCGGATTCCCCGGCGGATTCGAGCACCGAGGACTCAGGAGATTTCCTGCCCACGAACGTCACGGGAACTGCCACGCTGCTCGACCTGGCTCGGCGCCACGGCGTCCGGCGTTTTGTGCAAGTCTCAACGGACAAGGTTTATGGCGGGCTCGGGGCCGAGGGTCAATTTACGGAGACTTCTCCGCTGCACCCAAATTCTCCGTTTGCCGCCAGCAAGGCCTCAGCCGATCTGCTCGCCCTTTCCGCTCATCGCACCTACGGGCAGGAAGTGGTGATCGTCCGCGGTTCAAACAATTACGGCCCGTGGCAGCATCCCGGAAAACTCATCCCGCGGACGATTATCAACGCGCTCCGAAATCAACCGGTTCCGGTCCATGGCGACGGCTCGAATGTGCGCGACTGGATGCATGTCGAGGACCACTGCGCGGCCATTTTCGCCGCTCTGCTCAACGGCCAGCCGGGCGAAATCTACAACGTCGGCGCGGACAACGAACGAAGGACAATCGACCTTCTGCATCTCATCCTGGAGCACCTCGGAAAGAGCCGGGATTTGATCCAGTTCACGCCGGCGCGGTCGGGACACGATCGGCGTTACGCCATCGATGCACGGAAGGCGCGCGAACAGCTCGAATGGAAACCGCGGCACCATTACGAGCCCGCATTGCGCGAGACGATCGACTGGTATGTGCGCCATCGCGAAGGGTGATGGGATGTAAAATCGTCATCGTCGGCAGCGGGGGACGGCTGGGCGCGGCGCTGCTCCGCGAGTGGCGGGCGGCTGGAGATGATGTGCTCGGGCTCAACCGCGCGCTGCTCGAGCTCGGTGATTTTCGGCAGATCCACGAACGGCTCGAACCGCTGGATTTCGATGTGCTCGTTAATTGCGCAGCGCTGACGAATTTAGACCACTGTGAGCGCGAGCCGGATGCGGCCTTTCGGATCAACTCTGGAGCCGTGGCGGCGATGGCCGACATCTGCACTCGGAAAAAGGCGCGCTGCATTCATCTGAGCACGGACTACGTTTTCGACGGGCGCAAGGCTCAGCCCTACACCGAGGAGGACGAGCCGCGACCGATCAGCAAGTACGGAGAATCGAAATTGTACGGCGAACGCTGTCTGCGCGCGGTTTCGGACAAGCATCTCGTGGTGCGCATCTCATGGGTTTTCGGCCCGGACCGCGCGAGCTTTGTGGATCAAATTCTGCAACGTGCGCTGGAACACGATAGCGTCGAGGCAATCGCCGACAAGGTGTCGGTGCCGACTTACACGCTGGACGCGGCGCGGATGCTCCGGCCCTTCCTCACCGACGTGCCGGTTGGCGGAGTCATCCATCTTTGCAATGCGGGCGCCTGCTCGTGGCAGGAGTACGGACAACATGCGCTCGACTGCGCCTTCGCGGCTGGCTTGCCGCTGCGCGGTCCGACAGTTGCATCGATCAAGCTCGCGGATATGAAGGCCTTCGTGGCGAAGCGTCCGGTAAACACCCCGCTAAGTACTGAAAAAATGACGCGCTTAACCGGTATTGCGCCGCGCTCCTGGCAGGAAGCCGTCGAAGAATATGTCCGCACCTATTGGACGGACAAGGTGCGGTCCAAGAGGGCGGACTGAAAGTCACGACGGGCGAGCGGCGGAACGCCACCCATTCCAAAAATGTCATTCTGAGGAACGAAGAACCACTGATCTCCGTGGGCAGTGGCGGTGCGGAGCGGTGGGCGCATAGCTCCGCGCCGCCTCCGTCCTCATGGATCAGAGGTTCTACGTTCCTCAGAATGACTTTGTTTACGAGTGCCACCTTCGGCGGCGCGTGGCGTCCAACTTTTTTGTTCCCTTTGTGCCGGAACAGCGGGCTCACCCTAGTTCCAGAGCGCCTGCAAATCCGGGTCCACTCGCGCGTTTTTCCTGATGCCTTCATTTAACTGAATCGCGGCATCAATGCACTCGCGGGCTGTTGAAAGATTGCCGAGCCGTGCCTCATAACAGGCGAGGTTGTAGTGCAGGATGCCCGTCCGCCGAATCCAGTCGGGCGCGGCAAGGAGCACCTCGACCGCTTCGTCGCCTCTTTGGAGCTGATGCAGCGCGAAAGCCCGCTGGACAGTGAATTCGCCTTCTCCCGGATGAAGCCCGACGCCGTGCTCGGAAAGGTTCTCGGCGCGACCCCAATCCTTCTTATGGAGGAGGACGCGAATGCGCGCGAGCAGCACCGCGGAATCGTCCTGTTCGTCGTTCTCGATGGTTTTCAATTCCTCCAAAGCTTCGTCGAACATTCCAAGATACAGATACCCGTCCGCGGCGTGCAACGCGCGATGAGTTTCGGCGCTTTGGGCTTTCGGCGGCTGGCTTAGGTAGAGCATTCGGACCCCTCTATGTTTCGTGTTTTCAGACGAAATTGGCCGTGGGAATATTCGCCGAGCCCGAACTCCCGAAGCAGGTGCTGCCAGTGCCAGCGGCACGCCCGTCCATGCTTGGATTTCCTGGCGATGCAGGCGAGATGAAGCAGGACTCGATGGGCTTTGGTCACGGGATTCTGAGTTACAACTATGACTTAGCATCGGACATGCCATGCCTGGCACCGGGTGGAAAACCGACGCGGGGCTGCCTTCGCTGTCTCAGGATGTGACCAAGTGTCGCTTCCCATGACATGCTTCGGGTGCGTTGGAATACCTTGGGACTTCCGTCCCAAATTCCTTGGTCCCTCCGAGCCATACCGCTTTAGCTACGGCGGATCTGGAGTGCGCAAAGCTCCGCCAAACGAAGGCGGCTCACCGGAAGTTGAGGACTTTTGACGTCACTTCACCCCGTCCCGGAAACGTTCGGTCTGCTTATTTTAAGGTCGGCGGTTGCGCTGAGGGCTCGGCGACGACGATCGAGATTCGCCCATTTTCCATGATCGGTCCCAATGGTTGATCGATGGACACGGAGGGATACTTGCTGGAATCGTCCTGCGGAGCTTTCGGGGAGCGAAGGACGCGGAGAATCACATTGAGCATCGTCTGTGTGACGAGGATCGACCTTCTGCCGGAATCTCCGAGTTCGATTTTCCCGCTGTAGTAGGTCCCTTCGGTGTTGAAGAGTTGGACGACGCAATTGTTGAGAGCCTCGCCCTTGTATTCGACGCTGACATCGAGTGCTGCTGTCGGGACGGAGAATTTTTTTTCGGTTTGGGGCATAAGCTGGAAATGAATTGGCGAACTGACGGAATTTCGGTTCCGCGATTCGATAACTCTGAGAGAATGGGAAAATGCGCAAGCGCAAATCTCACCGGATTTCATCGCCTGCAATCTGATCGCTCAGTTTTGAGCGTCCTTTTCAACGATGACGAGCGCTTCGGAAAAAACTCGCGTCTATTTCCAGTCCAACGCCGCGAGGATCGCTTCTTTTTTCACGCGATCGGTGTAGTCGGCGAAGGTCTCTCCGGGCTGCTTGCCGGCCTCATAGACGCGCAGGAGCTTGTCGATGAAAAGATGCACGTCTTTGGCGATGATCTTGCCTTTGAGCAGGTCGTTGAAACGGCGGTTGTGGCCGAGGCGTCCACCGATGAAGGCGTCGAAGGCATCGACCAATTCGCCGTTCACTTTGGTGCGCGCGCCGCGGAAGCCGATGTCGGCAATCTGGTGCTGGCCGCAGGAGCTTGGACAGCCGCTGAAGTGGATGCGGATTTTGTTTTTGTACCAGCCGGAGGTGGTCTCGAGCTGGCCGATGAGTTCGAGCATCCGGTTCTTGGTTTCGGCGACGGCGAGGTTGCAGAATTCGATGCCGGTGCAGCTCACGCAGCCTTTGCGGAAGTTCGTCGGACTGTAGTCGAGCCCGAAGGCGTCGAGTTTGGCTTTGAGTGCCGGGAGATTGGCTTCCGGGATGTTGGCGAGGAGCAGGTTCTGTTTGTTGGTCAGGCGGATATTGTCCTGACCGGGCGCGCTGTATTTCGCAGCGAGCGCGGCGATTTTGGTGAGGTTGCCGTTGCGGATGCGTCCGCCCGGGAAGCAAATGCCGACCCAGTAAAGGTCGCCCTGCTTTTGCTTGTGGATGCCGACGTGGTCGGTCTCCTGATCCCGAATAACGGTGAAGTCGGAGTGCGGCTCCAGCTTGTACCCGAGCAGGGCTTCGACTTTCTCCAGCATCCGCTCGTGGCCCCAGTCGGCCATGAGAAACTTGAGCCGCGCGTTGTTGCGCTTCAGCCGATAGCCGTGATCGCGATAAATCTTGCTGATGGTCTCGACGACGGGCCACACCTGCGCGGGCTTGAGGAAGACTTGGAGGATTTGCCCCATCTTTGGCGCAGAACTGAGTCCGCCGCCGACCTTGATGCCGAAGCCGTGCTCCGTGACACCGTTGGCCGCGCGTTTCAGTCCGAAGACGCCGACGCAATTGATGTCGGGCTGCGCGCAATGAATGCAGCAGCCGGAGACGCTGATTTTGTATTTGCGCGGGAGGTTGGAAAAATCGCGGTTGTTTTCGAGAGCGGCATTGACCTCCCGAAGCTGCGGCGTGGCGTCGATGATTTCCTCCGGGTCGAGCCCGGCGACGGGGCAGCCGACGACATTGCGCGTGATGTCGCCGCACGCTCCGCTGGTGCCGAGGCCGACGCTCTGCAGTTCCGAAAAAATCGCCGGGATTTCTTCGATGCGCAGCCAGTGGTACTGGATGGTCATGCGCGTGGTGATGTCGCTGAAACCGTGGCCAAAGCGGTCGCCGATTTCTGCAACTTTGAGGGCTTGCGCGGCGGTGAGTTGCCCGCCGGGGATGCGGAGACGCATCATGAAGTAGCCGCTGTCCTTCGGCTTTTGCCGATAGACGCCATACCATTTCATGCGGTCGAAATCGTCCGCATCGATCGAAGCGAAGCCGGTTTTCGCATAGAGATAGATGTCGTGGATGACGTCGAGCCCATCCTTTTCGAGCTTCATCTTTTCCTGCGGCGTGAGCGGAATCAGACCCTGCTTTACGGCGGCGTAGTTCGGTTGAATGTCGATCATGGCTTGCGAAAAAGGGGACGTAAGCTATTGGCGGGGAAAGTGAATGCAAAGCATTTGTCCCCCGATGACACGAGCAGCGGGCGAGTGCGCTGCGAGAACAATTTTTTCGGACCTGTTGACAGTCGGGGTCGAGCCGCTAGACTTCGCCCTCTTTTTCCAGAAGACCAACTTTCCCACACGTACCACGGCCTATGAAACGCACCTATCAACCCTCGAAGCGCACCCGCAAACGCCAGTTCGGTTTTCGCGCCCGCATGAAGACGAAGAACGGCCGGGCCATCCTTTCGCGCCGCCGCCAGCAGGGCCGCAAACGGCTGCTTCCCAAGGGCGTCGAGATTCATTACGCCCGCCACACGCAGGCCTGAACCGTTTAGGATTTAGGGATTTAGGATTTGGGATTTGTCGCGGGCCGCTTCAAGCTGCCCGCTCCGCAATTCCAGAGTCATAAATCGTAAATCATAAATGCCTGCCGGTCGTCTTTGCTTTCCCAAATTCGCGCGCCTCACGCGTGCGTCGGAGTTTGAAAAGCTGAAGCGCGAGGGCGAGTCGTTTCATGGGAAATTCATCGTCTTAAGTGTGCTCAAGAATCTCCCCACAGGCGAGGTGCGGGTCGGTCTGATCACCTCCCGCCGCGTCGGCGGAGCGGTCGTGCGCAATCGCGTGCGGCGGCGCTTGCGGGAGATCGTCCGCGCGGCTCGTCCGGAATTGCGCGCAGGAATTTGGGTCACGCTGATCGCCCGGCAATCCGCGGCGCGCGCCACGTTTCAAGGCCTCTCCGCCGAATGGCAGCAACTCGCCCGGCGCAGTTCCATTTTGTCCGTATGCTCCTGATTCGCGTGCTCATTCGCGGCTATCAGTGGTTCATCTCTCCGATGCTGGATTGGCTGGCGGGTGGGCCGGGAAGGGGCTGCCGCTTCGAGCCGACGTGCTCGCATTATTTTCTTCAGGCCGTGGAAACGCACGGGGTACTGGGTGGGAGCTGGCTCGGGCTGAAGCGGCTTGCGCGCTGCCATCCGTGGGGCGGCGAGGGCTTTGACGCCGTGCCACCCGCGCGTGCGCTCGGTGCGCGAAAGCCGAATTTTTGACCTCTATGGATCGTAAAGGAATCATCGCCGTCGCCCTCTCCCTCGTGACTCTCGTCGCCTGGATGTACTACAACAGCATCGAGATGAAAAAGGGGGCGGAGCAGCGGGCGCGGGTGCAGGCTGCCGCGGTCGAAGCTGCCGCCTTGATCAAAGCGGCGGAACCGGCAGCACCCGCAGCTGCTCAGGCCCCTACCGCGCAGGCACCTGTTGCGGCGCCGTCCGCCGAACCCGCTGCGCCGGAAAAACTCGAATCGCTCGGAAGCGCGTCGGCCGATTACACCTTTTCCAATCTCGGCGGGGGCATCGCGAAGGCGACGTTGAAAAGTCACGAGGCCGAGCGCGGCACCAAGATGACGCTGAACGAATTTGGTTCCGTACCGATCGGTGCCGTGACCGAAG
>JBBSDS010000088.1:0-14902 GCA_038240495.1 Chthoniobacterales bacterium
GATTTGCCGCCTTGATGCCGCAATAAATGCTCCCCGCGACAAACCCTTGGGCGGCAGTCACCCCTCCGGAGATTTCAGTGTAAGACATGTCTGCTGGGAAAATATCAAACGCGCGACGCGGTTTGAAAGGAGAGCGTATTTCGCGCCGGAGAACGAGCCTCTTTCTGCAAAAAATTTTGGACCGATGGGCGCTCACCTTGCGCAGTCATTCAACTTCCATGCCACCGCCAAACTTCGCCGGAAAGAAACTCACGCGCCGCTTCGCCACTCAAAGCAGTGCGGTCGTCTCCGGCCAGCCGCACATCACATTGAGCGACTGCACGGCCTGACCCGCAGCGCCTTTCACCAGATTGTCCTCGGCGCTCAGCAGAATGATGCGACCCGTGCGTGGGTCGTGCCGCCACGCGATATCGACGAAGTTCGTCTGCGCAACGTGCTTGGTGTCCGGCGTACCTTTTTCGCCGAGCAGGCGGACGAAGGGTTCATCGGCGTAGGCTTCGATGAGGGCATCGGAAATATCCTGCGGCGTGATGTCGTCGGCGGGCGCAGCGTGGATGGTCGTGAAAATGCCGCGGTTCACCGGGATGAGATGCGGAATGAAGCTCACGGTGAGAGTGTCGCCATACGCCTTGCTCAGCTCCTGTTCGATCTCCGCGAGGTGCCGGTGTTTGGGCACGCTGTAGGCCCGCACGCTTTCGTTGCACTCGACATAGAGGAGTTCGATTTTGGCATTGCGCCCCGCCCCGCTCACGCCGCTGAGGCTGTTAATGACCAGGCTCTCAGGCTTGAGCATCCGCCGCTTCAGCAGCGGGTGGAGCGGGACGATGATGCTCGTGGGATAACAGCCCGGTGAAGCCACCAGATGCGCGCCGCGGATTTGCTCGCGGTAAATCTCGGGCAGCCCGTAAACGCTGATCGCAGCCAGCTCCGGCGCGTGCGGCGGCTCACCGTAGAACTCCTCATAAACCGCCGGATCCTTGATGCGAAAATCAGCGCTCAAGTCGATCACGCGCAGACCCGCGGCCACGAGCGGCTTCGCGAATTCCGCAGCCACGCCATGCGGCAGCGCGAGAAAAACGAACCGCGCGCCGCTGGCCGCAATCTTGTCCACATCGCTCTCGATGAACGCGAGTTTCGCATAGCGCAAACCCGCGAACTGCGGAAAGACCATTTCGACCGTCTGCCCCGCGTGCTGGCGCGAGGTCAGCGCGACAATTTCCACACCCGGATGGCGGTTGAGCAGCCGCACAAGTTCCTCCCCCGAGTACCCACTGGCGCCAACGACGGCGACTTTTTCGAGATTCATCGCGGAAGCTTACGGAGCGGTCTCGGAATGGAAATGGGAAATCGACAAAAACCGCTTCCCTTTTCGAAGCCGGCGGTTAGCTTTCCGCCCTCTAAAAACGGGCCGTAGCACAGCTTGGTAGTGCGCTTGAATGGGGTTCAAGAGGTCGCGGGTTCGAATCCCGCCGGCCCGACCACCTTGGAATGCTGATAGAATCAGGGCGCTCGCGGAGAATTCTACCGAGAGTCCAGATCGTAATTCCGGCGGCGGACGAAGACGCGCGGGGGACCGTGGCGATCAACAATGCCGCGATCGAAGCGGATGCCGCCAACGGCAGGTAACGGTCTGCTTCAGAGCAAGGGTGCGAGAGGGGCGACGATCCATTCGGACAAGCGCTCCCATGCAGAGCGCTTTTTGAAGTCCTCAAGCCGATACGGTTTGGAAGACTTAAGATCACCTTGAAAGACGGCGTCCATCTCCGCGCCGAAGCCTTCATCGTAGACCGTGATGTCTAGCTCCTCATTGATCTGCGCGGAGCGGGAGTCGAAATTGGAAGAACCGATCACCGAGAATATTCCGTCCACTACGATGGTCTTGGTGTGAATCATCGTAGTCTCATACTCGAGGATCTTAACTCCCCCTTGCAATAGTTCACCGTAAGCTTCCCGACCTGCTACCTTCGTCAGTGGTTGGTTATTATACTGGCCCGGCACCAGCAGGCGAACATCCACACCCCGAGCGGCAGCCTTGGTGAGAAGCGCGACCTGATTGTGACTTGGGGCGCAGTACGCATTGGTGATGAAGATCGTCTTTTCCGCTGAAGCAAACGCCACCGCTTGCACGAGCGAAATGGGCGAGACGGAGAAAGAGTGCGAGGCGATAAGCTGAGTGCGCAGCTTGCCCGCGGGCGGCAATGGCGGGAACTCCGCCGCGCCACTGATCGTCTCACCAGTTGCCCGCACCCAATGCTGTTGAAAGGCGCCCTGGAGTTTGGCGACGATCTGACCTTCCAAACGGACGTGCTCGTCGCGCCAATGCTCCGGCGAATCCGCGTTGCCCGCCCAGTGCTTGGCGAAGCCGACGCTGCCGGTGAAGCCGACTTTGCCATCGACAACGAGGATCCGCCGGTGCGTTCGGCGATTCAATTTATCCACCCGCCAGGAGCGGGTCGGATGATAGTAGGCGAAGGTGCATCCCGCGCGCCGAAATGCGGCCTCGTCGGCATCGGAGAATGACGCGCCCGAGCCGATGCCATCGAGAAGGACGCGCACCCGCACGCCGGCCTGCGCGCGCTCACACAGGGCGTCTCGAAAGCGGTTTCCAATCTCGTCCGAGTTAAAGAGGAACGCTTCAAAATTGACGCTCGCCTTCGCGGAGTGGATGGCCTCGATCAGCGCTGGAAAAATTTGGTCGCCATTGTGGAGGAGCTTCACAGAGTTGCCGTCGAGCGGCGGAGGATCGGCGAGGGCGTGAGCCGATCCGAAGAAGGAAGGATCGCGAATCGAGAAGTCGTGGTCCGTGCGGTAATCGACCACGGCGCGCTTAAGAAATACGATCCCAAAAGCAGCGGCAGCGAGCAGCACAACCAAAAGACTGACGGCGACCACCCAGACGATTCTCCAGCGGTTACGTTTTTTGGGGGAGGTTTTGCTCATAAGAGAAGTGCGGCAACGTATCATCGCGCTGCTCCATCGCGGAAGCTGGATCGAATTTGAATACTGAGGACAATTACACTCGTTCAACTCTTCCCGCGCGATGAACAGGCGTGCGCATCGCGACCTATAACGTCCACAGTTGCATCGGTATGGACGGGCGATGCGATCCTGCACGCATCGCCTTCCACTTCAACGCCATGATCGAAGAAGTGAGCGGACGTTACGGGGATGCGATTTTGAGCAAGGCGCCTTTCAGGCTCGTGGCCGCCCGCTCTCTTCCGGGCGAGGTGTGGACATCGCCGCTGGCTGCTGTTGCGTCGAATCACTTTCCAGTTCTCGCCAGATTCAACGCCTCCTAACTCCGTTCAAACCAATGCCAGAACAACCGCCACCACGCCAGACCGTCGAGATCACGATTACTTGGGCCACGATCTTGAAAGTGTTGGCGGCAGCTCTCCTGACCTATCTCGCGATTCAACTCTGCCCACTTTTTTCGCTGCTGCTGCTCGCCCTCCTTATCGCAGTCACGCTCTTCCCGATTTACGGCTGGGCTCGCGAGCGCGGATGGCCGGATTGGATTGGCATCCTGCTCATTGCCTTGCTGCTCTTCGTCTCGGTCGGTCTCTTTGCCGGCATCTTGATTCCTACCGTGGGAAATCAAGTTGCAGAGCTGATCAAGAAGCTGCCGGCCTTTCAGCAGGAGGTCGTGCCGCGGCTTCCGGCGACCGTCCGCGACACCGCGACCAAGCTCTTCGAGTCGGCCTCGTTCTCCAATCCGGAGCCGCTAATGAAACAGTTTCTCGCCTGGGGAACCGTGGCGGTGCAGAGCCTCGCGGAGTTTCTCCTCGTCCTGGTGCTCGCCGTCTATTTCGTGGCCGATGGAGAAAGGGTGTATCGCTGGCTCCTCGCTTTTCTCCCCGACGTGCATCGGAAAAAGGCGGGCCAAGCGTCCGAGGAGATCGGGACCGTAGTCAGCCACTACATGATCGGGCAGCTGATTACGTCGCTGCTCTGCGGCGTTTACACCTTCACGATTCTCAGCGTTCTTCATGTTCCCAATGCGGCTCTGCTCGCCTTGATCGCCGCGGTCTTCGACATCCTGCCGCTGATTGGATTTTTCCTCTCCATCATTCCGGCCTTGATCGTGGCAGTCTCCCTTTCTCCCGCGACCGCCGGGCTCGTCCTTCTCCTCTACGGCGCCTACCACCTGATCGAAAACTACTTCATCGTGCCCAAGGTCTATGGTGATCGCCTGCGACTCTCGACGCTGACCGTGCTGGTCTCTTGTCTCGCCGCTGGGATCGTCGCCGGCGTCGTCGGAGCCATCGTGGTCCTTCCGATGGTCGCGTCCTATCCCATCATCGAGCGAATCTGGCTGCGCCGTCACCTCGAGGCCGACACCGTCGCCAAACACGCGCAAATCGACGCGGAAGAACATTCGCCAGGCTGATGACCGACGTTCGGCCGCAACCGTCAGGCATTTAAATTGCGGCGGGCTTACTTCACCTCGGCTCGCTTTGTCGTGCGATATTTTGTGAGGCGTTCTTTTAGCCACGGCCCCACGGGGATCGGAGCTCCGCCGGCAGGTTTCATCAAATACGGTTGGCCGCTGATCATGCTTTTCGTCGCTGCGCCGGCGACGAAATCGTCAGCAGTTTTGATCCGATCTCCAGCGCCCTTGAGCTTGTCCCGGAGGTGCGCGGCGCCTTCCTTGGCGCTGTATTCCGTCCCATTGCGGATGAAGCGGGAGTCAGAAGACTCGACCTGTCTGAGTAAGTATTCGATCTCATCCCGGGCTTGGGCATCCAGAGCCCGCGCCGCCGGCGCTCCAAAACAAAACACGGCGAGGAAGAGAAGCGGCAGAAGGAATGATTTCATTCCCGATAAATCGCACAGTTTTGCCACGCTGGATGGCCGATTGAGCGAGAAAGCCGACGAATCTTTGGCCCAAAACAATATCGAGTCATCCGCCGCGATCCTGGCACGCGATACTGCTACGTGACTTCACCTTCTCAGATTCTCTCCCATTGGCCAAAGGCCACGGCCCTCTCGCTCGGTTGCGCTGCGACCCTGCTCGGCGGTTGCACCACGAATCTCGCCCCGCGCGAAGCTCTCCCAAACAAGGTGAGCGTTCGCAGCCCGGAGTTCCGACAGGGTTTGGGAGCGGTGATCGAGCCTGGCTTCATCGAGGGGAATCGCGTCGTGGTTTTGAGTAACGGAGACGAAATTTTTCCAGCGATGCTGGCCGCGATTCGGAGCGCCAGGAAGACGATCGATTTGGAAACCTTCGTCTTTGAAAAGGGGGAAGTGCCGGAGGCGTTTGCCAAGGCCTTGGAGGAGCGGGCGCGGGCAGGCGTGAAGGTGAATGTCATCGTGGATGCCGTGGGCGGATCGAAATCCCGCCCCTATCAGAAGCGCCTCCGCGACGCGGGCGTGCAGCTGGAGCCCTTCCATTCCGTGTGGTGGCTCAATCCGCGGCGCTACAACTACCGCACCCATCGCAAGCTGCTCATTGTCGATGGCCGGATCGGATTTATCGGTGGCGTCGGGATCGCCGACGAGTGGGCGGGCAACGCGTCTTCGTCCGCGGAGTGGCGCGACTTGCACTTCCGCGTGGAGGGGCCGGTCGTGGCGCAGCTTCAAGGGGCGTTTTCGGCCAACTGGTTTCACACTCACCATGAAGTCCTGCTCGGAACGGAGTACTTCCCGCCGCTCGCCCCGGCAGGTCACACCCCGGCGCGGGTCTTCAATAGTTCGCCGCGGCAAACTCGCGCCGCCGTGGAATTGAGCTACCAACTCGCGATTGCCGCCGCGCAACGCTCGCTCGTGATCGAGAGCCCTTACTTCGTTCCGAGCCGCGCGCTCATTGATGCGCTCTGCGCGGCCTCCCGCCGCGGCGTCCATGTGCAGATCCTCATGCCTGGGGAACACATTGATCAGAAAGCGGTGCGTCGGGCTTCTCGCAAACGATGGCCGGAGTTGTTGCAGGCCGGCGTGGAACTCTTTGAATACCAACCCACGATGATCCACACCAAGCTGCTGATCGCCGACGGCTATTTCGTCTCCATCGGGTCCGCGAATTTCGATCCGCGTTCGCTGGCCATCAATGACGAGTGCAACCTGAACGCGCTCGACTCAGCACTGGCGCAACGACTCACCACTATCTTCCAGCGCGACCTCCTGCGTGCGAAGCCGGTCGAGTCCGGCAAATCCAAATTGAGTCACGCGCCCGAAGCCCCGGTCCAAGCCGTCCAGACTCCCGTCGAACATCAGTTATAAGGGGCTGGGCAGTTATCCGACGTGTTTCAAAGGACTGCTTTCGGCGCGCGCACTCCAGATCATCGGCTAAAACCATTTACCGCATTGCGGGTCAGCCTGAGCGCAGCAGGGGCGGAAAGGCGGGCGTCGCGAAGTCGAAGAGCCGGCCCCGAGCTTGCGGAAGGAATCTTGTGGAATTCTCTGAACGGCGGCGGGAACCTTCCACCCCTTTCCCTCTCACCTTCGCCCGCGACGGAACTGCGCTCAGGATGACACCTGCCCGTTATCCGGAAAGGTCTTTTGGCAACTGCACTAATAACACAAAAGCCGCGCGCACCTGGGGCACGCGCGGCTTTCGTGATTTGTCTTTAGCTTAAAGCCTCTATTTAGGGGCGCTCGCCTCGCTGACGGTGCTAACGTCGTCCGCCCCGGCTTCCTTGAAAACGGCCTTGGCGCGATCGATTTGATCGCCATTATCGGTGTGGACCGCCACGAGGTAGTTACCTTTCCTGAGCTTTTCCTCGTAGCGCTTTGCTTCGATCTCGGGAATGCCGAGGCCGATCAAACCGCCTACGATTCCGCCGGTGGTCGCACCAATCGCCGCCCCGCTCAAAGCAGCCATGATCGGACCAGCCGCAATGAAAGGACCGACACCGGGGATCGCGAGGGCACCGATACCCGCCAGTAAACCAAGGGTGCCGCCAGCGAGACCGCCAGTGGTCGCGCCTGCGGTGACACCTTCCGAGGCTTTGGATGATTTGACATGACCGAAGTCCGCGGTTCCCGAAGTGTCGGGAAGCAGGACGGAGATTTCGGAGGCGGCGAATCCTTGCGATTGGAGCCGCTCGACGATGCGTTCGGCCTGACCCTGGGTGGTTGCGATACAGAATACGGATTTGGACATAATGATGTAGGGGTTGGTTTCTTTGGAGTTTTACTTTTTGGCGTCCGCTTTGACTTCCAGTTGGTTATCCACTTTCGCCTCGCCGGCGGCGCCTTTGGCGAGTTTTTCGATTTTCATTTTTTCTTCAGCAGAGTTTACCGGACCGCGCAGAGTCACTTGGCCGCCAGCCGTGATGATTTTCACGTTCTTGGCCGTCATGGTGAGTGACTTGTCTTTCACCACGGCTTGCCGGATCACTTGGGTAATCTTCAAGTCCTCAGGGGAGTTGGATTGATCCACCGGCGTCTTTGTTTCGCCCGCGCGATCACGTTCGTTCTTCCGAGTGTTGTCTGCGTCAGGCTTTTTCTCGTCCGCCGCAAGCGCAACGTACGTTACGGCGAGGATGGAAGTGAGGGTTAGGAGGGTCTTTTTCATAGGGTTATCAATTGGTGCCATTGTTTCGCGTTGGCCCGCCAAACTGGCCGGATGCTTTTCCAAAAAATGTCGCTGCACCGCATTGACGCCCGCGACGCCGGGAATCATCGCCGGTCATTTTGCAAGATCACCCCATCCAAGCACCTTCCATTCTGTTCTCAGCCGACCCGCCGGGCAATTTCGTCGCGAGCGCTGTGGAGCAAGTCAACCAAGCTCTTAGTCGCCTGGCCACTTAGATCCTCCAGTCCTTCTCGTATTCGCGTGGCTGGAGGGGCCGCCATTTCTGCACGGCGGCGGGCGAGCAGCCCAATGACGAAACTCCCAGCGGCGACAGCGAGTAGAAGGCCCGCAGAATGGAACCCGGCAGGTGGAGCAGCGATGGTGATCGCCTCGGTGCGGGGAGCCGCAATCTTTACTGGCGGCGTCTCAGTCTGGGGAAGACCCTGTTGCGCGCGCACCTCGGCGGAAACCAATTCCGCGCCGGGCGAGGGCCGGATGGCGTGGCCGGTTTCCTGCGCATAGACCCGCGTAAACTCGGCGCCGAAAAGCAAAATGCACGATGCATAATAGACCCAAAGCAGCAGGAGGATAACCGCCCCGGCGGCTCCGAAGCTGGAAGCGGTGCTTTCCCGACCGAGATAGTAACTAAGCCCAAACTTGCCTAACTCGAAAAGTAATGCCGTCACGGCGGCACCGAACCAAACATTCCGCCATTCGATTTGCGCGTCGGGCAATACCTTGAAGATGAAAGCAAACAGCGTCGTGACCAGGCCAAAGGAAACGGCGGAAGCAAACACCACACCCACGAATGCCGGCATGCCGATAAGATTCTCAAAGTATCCATTTAGCCCGGCGAGAGCCGCCGTCAGCACGAGCGACGTAAGCAGGAGAAAGCCGATGACGAGCACCAAGCCGAAATTCAGCAAACGCTCACGGACGAAGCGCCAGATACCTGCACCGCCTTTCGCCCGTACGTTCCAGATCGTGTTCAGCGCGTCTTTCAACTGCGCGAATACTCCGGAGGCGCCCACCAAGAGCGTGCCGAAGCCGATGGCGGCTCCCATCCAGCCGTCGGATTTTTTCGAGGCGCTCTGCACCATCGACTGCACGCTCTCCGCCGCCTGAGCTCCCACGTAGGACTTTAGCTGATCGTAGAGCTGACCGCGGGCGGCCTCTTCTCCCAGAGCCAGACCGGCCACGCTGATCGCGATAATCAGGAGCGGCGCAATCGAGAAAATCGAGTAGTAGGCAAGAGCCGCGCTCAGCCGCAGTGCATTATCGTCCATCCAACCGATGGCTGTCGCCTTCAGCACCTTGAAAGCACGACTGCCGGTGAGCGCGCGAAGATTCATCGCCATGTATCGCGGGTGATGGGGCGATCGGCTGGAGCGTCTTGTTGATTGGCGAACTGGATTCTTCTTAACGGCGCGGATCGTTCGCGTCTGCTTGTGACATCCTAAAGTGCGGCTCCGCGCGATAAGTTGAAGTGAACGCCGCCTCTCGTCTTACCCGTGCACCTTCACCGCGCGGGGGTGCGTGCGCGTAAAGGTGGCTCGGGCGTTCCGCTAAATCCTGCCATGCGCACCTCGCTTCTTTCTCCGGCAACGGATGATGCCCCCACGTTTCAGCGCGATCTCGACCGCGCGACGCTCTGGCCTCCGATCCTGCTTGGCGCGATCATCGCCATATTGCTGGCGTTTGCAGTCTTCCTGTTTCGCTCGGCGGATTCGGTCGATCACGCCGACCGCGTTATCGCGCAAGCGTCGGCCCTGGAGAAACTGGCGGTCGATATGGAGACCGGGTTGCATGCCTATCAGGTAACGCGCGACGCGACTTTCCTCGCTCCCCTGGAAGCGGCGGCGCCAGGGATCGACCCCGCTTTCGTATCCCTCGCCGCGCTGGTGGCCGATAATCCCGCGCAGCTCGCCGCGGTCGCGCAACTCCGAGAGCGCTTCCGCGCCTGGCGTGTTTTTGCGGATGAAACTCTCGTGCGGGTTCGCGCTGGTGCAGACGTGCAGGGAGTAGAGTTCAACGCGTCGGGGAAGCGTTTGTTCGACGCTTTCCGGGAAACAGCGGGACGAATCGGCACCGCGGAAAAGCGGCTGCGCGCCGAGCGCGCCGACCGCCTCGTGGCGCTGCGCAGCGGAGTTCTCATCACGCTCGCAATCGCGGCGCTCGCCGGCGTGCCGCTGCTTGTCGCCGCATTTCGACGCGTCATTCAGCGGGTCCGTCTCGCCTATGGTGGTGCTCTCGCGGCGATGACTTTGCAGCGCGATGAGCTGCACACGTCCCTGCGCTCGATCGGCGATGCGGTGCTGGCGACGGATGCATTCGGAGTCATCGCTTTTCTCAATCCCGCAGCCGAGCGCCTAACCGGATGGAGCAGTGATGAAGCTCACGGACGAACGCTCCAAGAAGTCATGCCGATCTTCAATCAAACCACGGGTCAACCGCTGGAAAATCCCGTGGAGCGCGTGCTGCGCGAGCGGATCGTCGTGGGTTTGGCCAATCACACGGTGCTGCGGCGGCGCGATGGCCGGGAGCTGCCGATTGAGGATTCTGCCGCGCCCATTTTCAATGCAGACGGCACCGTGCGCGGAGTCATCCTCGTCTTTCACGACGCGACCGAAAAGTATGCGCAAGAGCGCGAGCTGCGCGCCAGCGAAGCGCGGTCGCGGGCGATCCTCGACACATCGCTCGACGCCGTGATGCTCATGGATTCCGCCGGAAAAATTGTCGGCTGGAACCCTGCCGCCGAACGCATCTTCGGCTGGAGTGCCGCCGAAGTTACCGGCACTGATCTCGGCGAGCGGATCGTTCCCGAGCGCTTGCGCGAGGCGCACCGGCGCGGGCTGACCCATCTGCTCGCCACGGGCGAAGGCCCGGTGCTCGGGCGTCGGCTGGAACTGCCGGCCCTGCGCCGCGACGGCAGCGAGTTTCCCGCCGAACTCGCCATCAATCCTCTGCCGGGCATCGTGCCCGCGGTGTTCGTCGGATTTCTGCGCGACATCGCGCAACGCAAGCTGGCGGAGACCGAGCTGGCGGAGCGCGCCAGCCTCGCGGCGCTGCGTGCCGACATCGCCGCGCTGCTCGCGTCGAAAGATCCGGTCGAGGCGGTGCTGAAAGGCTCCTGCGAACTGCTCGTGCGGCATCTCGACGCGGCTTTTGCCCGCGTATGGACGGTCGCCGAAGACGAACCTGTCCTGCTGCTTCGCGCGAGCGCCGGACTTTACACGCACCTCGATGGACCGCACGCGCGGGTGCCAGTCGGGCAATTCAAGATCGGGCGTATCGCCCGGAGCCGTCGCGCGCACCTGACGAATGACGTTGCGAACGACCCCAATATCTCGGACCCCGCGTGGGCCGCTCGCGAAGGCATGGTGGCGTTTGCAGGTTATCCGCTCATCGCGGATGGCCGCGTGCTCGGCGTTCTGGCGCTTTTTTCCCGCCATGCGCTGAGCAGCGCGGTGCTGGGCGATCTCGTGCCAGTTGCCGACTCGATTTCCGCAAATCTCGAACGGCGGGTGGCCGAGGCCGCGCTGGCCGCAGAAAAGGAACGCGCCGAAGGCGCTTCGCGGGCCAAGGACGATTTCATCGCCGCGCTCTCCCATGAATTGCGAACCCCGCTCACCCCGGTCCTCATGGCCGCCGCCGAGTTGTGCAATGATGAGCGGCTCCCCGACGACGTCCGGACCGAGTTGAGAATGATTGAACGCAACATCTCTCTCGAAGCGCGGCTCATCGACGACCTGCTGGACCTGACGCGGATCGCCAAGGGCAAGCTCAAGCTCCGGGAGGAACTCTGCGATGTGCATTCCATCATCGGCCTCGCCGTGGAAATCGTGCGCGATGAAGCGCAGAGCAAGCCCGTCGCCATCGCCGTGGATCTGGCCGCCCGGCGCTCCGGGCTGCGCGGCGATCCCGCACGGCTCCAGCAGGTCTTCTGGAACATGCTGCGCAACGCGATTAAATTCACACCCACCGGCGGGCGCATCGCCATTCGCACCCGCGATGAAACCGATGGGCGCTTGCGCATCGAGGTGGTCGATACCGGCATCGGCCTGACTGCGGATTCGCTGGAATCCATTTTTCGTCCCTTCGAGCAAGCGAGCCCGGAAGCGGAGCACCGCTTCGGCGGGCTGGGACTCGGCCTGGCGATCGCGCGAGCGATCGTAGATCTGCACGGCGGAGTGATCCGCGCGGAAAGCGATGGCGTGGGCCTCGGCACCACTTTTGTCGTCGAACTGCCGCGCGTCACGGATCAAGTAACTGGCGTGACGGTGCCCGGCACGCAACCCGCCACGCATGATGAGGCGCTGCTCCCGGGAATGCGGGACGCAGCGAAGCCCATGCGCCTGCTCCTCGTCGAGGATCACGAGCCCACCTTGGCCGTGATGAAGCGCCTGCTCATCCGCGCGGGCCATCACGTCGTCACCGCGAGCAGTGTGGCGGCGGCCGTGGCCGCGGCGGAAGCCGGGCAGTTCGACCTCGTGATCTCCGACCTCGGCCTGCCCGACGGCACTGGTTTGGAAGTCATCACCAAACTGCGATCCGTCCAGCCGCAACTGCGCGGCATCGCGCTTTCCGGCTACGGCATGGAGACCGACTTGCATCGTTCGATGGAGGCAGGTTTTGAAAGGCACCTCGTGAAGCCGGTGGACTTCGATCAGCTCCGCTGCGCCTTGCGCGAAGTCGCTGATACCGACCGCATTTGAAAAGCGGAAGTTGGAGGCCGGAGCTCCTGCCACGCCGACACACAATCGCGGAGGTCGGCGGTAGTGGATCTGGAGCGGCGGTCGATGACCGCCGACTGAAGCTGCCGCGCACGTTCACGGCGGTCATAGACCGCCGCTACTGTTTTTTGTCTTTAGCCAAATTCGGGCGCTATCATGTCGGCCCCGGCGTCGCGGGAGCTCCGCCCTCCAGTCGAAGGTCCGAGGTTCGACGGCGGTTGGTACACTTGCCCGCTCCGTGAAACGCAAACGGGCTCGGAACGCGAAGCGTACCGAGCCCGATGATTACGTGGCTTTCTCCGCTACGGGAGGTCCGTGGATTTATGCGGGGCGAGAATCGGCTGCGCTTTCTGCCATATTTTGGCGGCGCCATAGATCAACGCGAGCGGCTTGAGAAGCGCGAGCACCACTCGGATCAATGCGCCAAGGATGCCCATAAGCGGCAGCATCCGCAGCACATAGCCGCTGCCCACCGCCCACAGCAGCGCCTTCTCGGGATAGAGCTGGGCATACGCCGCGGCATCCTTGACCGAGCGCTCCACTCCTGCTCGCGCGGCGTCAAAATTGTCTGCAACAAATCCCTCCGGACTCTGCCAGGCGGAGGGCGGTAGTTTTTCGCGTTTCACGGCTCAATCGAGGTTGAGCTTGTTCCCCCAGCGTTTGGCAAACCGGCGCGCACTCCTGGCGTAGTCGTCGCTTTCTTCGTGAGCCACGCTCCAGCCGACCAGCAGCCCGAGGAGAAAGCCGAGACCGAAGATGCTCAGGACTGAGGTGCCGGGGTTGTCGCGGACGTAACGTTCGCCGGTCTGCAAAGCTTCGCCCGCTTTTTCGCGCGTGGTCTCCCAGGCTTGCGTCGCGGCGTCGGCGATTTTTGCCGTGGCGGCGGTGTCCGCCGGGGTTGAGAAGGAGTCAGGATTTAGATTTTCAGGATTCATAATTTTAAGGCGAGTGCGGTTTACTTGGCGGCGGCAATGTTCACGGTCGATTTGGCGAGTTCCGTCAGCTTCACGTCGGTGGCGGCTTCTTCGTTGAGAGACTTTTGCAGCACCTTGGCGCCATCCTTGTCGCCGAGCAGTTCCGCATAAGTCCGCGCACAGCCGTAGCCGGCGATTTCATAATGCTCCACGCGCTGCGCCGCGGCGATCAGCCCGGCATCACGCACTTCTTCGTCCCCTTCCTCTTCGATCATTTCCTCGCCTTCTTTCAAGACGCCCTCCATGCCTTTGCACTTCGGGCCGCGTGTGGTCTCACCGTGCGCACTGAGGAGTTTTTCCAGACGTGCCGCCTGCTCCTTGGTTTCCTCCAGGTGCTTTTCAAAGCCTGCCTTCAGCTTCGGATGGGAGGCTGCTTTGACCATCTTGGGGAGCGCCTTTACGATCTGCTTTTCGGCGCTGTAGAGGTCTTTCAGTTCGAGGATATAGAGGTCTTTTAACGTTTCGAGTTTCATGGGTATTGGGTGAAGGAGTTGAAGTTGTCGGAAACTTTTCGGCGCGCACGCGTGCCTTGGCTGGGTGAAACTTTGCTAAATTTTTCCGCTCCGCGACGTCCTTTCGCTGCCGCCGAGAAACACGATCACCCGACGCTCCACGCCCGATCAAGCGGACATGTTCGCGTTCTTTTCAAATCGGCTCGGCTGCATCGGCTCGATCATAGTCTCCATCGTCGGCTCGCTCCTCTTGCTCCTCGTTTTGCGAAGTTGCGGCGCAGGATTTTGAGGTGTGTGTTGCAAAAGCAGGGGTCATCCTGAGCGCAGTTCCGTCGCGGGCGAAGGTGGGACGGAACGGAGTCGAATGATCTCAGCGACGTTCAGAGAAGCCACCCGATCCTTCGACTTCGCTACGCCCGCCTTTCCGCCTCCGCTGCGCTCAGGATGACACGCGATTCTGGTAATGATTTCGGCCGATGATCTAGTCTCGCGCGGCGAGTCGTGGGTGGCTGGTGAGCCACGCGCTCAAGGCGTCGAGATCCACCGGTTTGACCAGGTGTTCATCGAAGCCCGCCGCGCGGCCCTGGGCGCGGTCTTCCTCGGTGGCGTAGCCCGTCATTGCGACGAGCAGGATTCCCGCGAGGCCGGGCAGAACGCGAATTTTTCGGGCCGCTTCAAAGCCGTCCATCCCCGGCAGGCCGATGTCGAGCAGCACGACTTCGGGATAAAATTCGGCTGCGATATTCAGGGCTTCGGGACCGGTGAAAGCGGTGCGCGTCGTGTGACCGCGCCGAGCCTGAAGCGCCGCGAGACTGCGCGCGGAATCGGTGTTGTCATCCACAATGAGTATGCGCCGCGGGACGGCGCGGGCGGGCGTTGGTGGAGGCAGTGGCGCGGGCAGCGGAGCTTTTTCCCGGACGGGCAGGCGGACGATAAATTCCGAGCCATGACCCAACCCCTCGCTGCGCGCCTCGACGCTGCCGCCGTGCAGCTTCACGAGGCGCTGCACGAGCGTGAGGCCGATGCCGAGACCGCCGTGGACACGATCGAGCGTCCGGCTGGACTGCACGAAAAGATCGAACACGCGGGGCAGCATTTCCGGATCGATGCCGATGCCATTGTCGCTCACCGTCACGATCACCTCGCCCCGGCCGCGCTCCGCCTTCAGCGCGATGCGGGTGCCTTCACCCGCGTATTTGCAGGCGTTGCCGAGCAGATTGCTGAAAA
>JBBSDS010000089.1:0-14792 GCA_038240495.1 Chthoniobacterales bacterium
CGGCAGCGGGTCGAAGCGGGCGAGTTGTTCCGCAGCAACGGGTTTGAACTCACGCACGGCTCGATACAATCCAGGATAGTCGGGAGCGGTTCCAGCCTGCTCGAGCCATGCTTCCGCGCGAGCAGCAGTCCAGCCTTCAGTCGCTTCGCAGGCGATTCCGACGGCCGCCGGGCCGCGATGTTTGCCGTGATGACAATGCAGAAAGATCGGGCCGGGCAACGACGCGGCTTGGGCAAGCTGCGCCGCGCGCTCCGCGGGGATGCCGTCGTAACCAAAAGGCAGATGCACATAACGCAGGCCGTGTTTGCGCGCCGTTTCGACATCGGGCTTCGCGCCATCGACGCTGATGATCGTCTTCACGCCGAGTCGCGCGAGTCCGGCAAAAGCGGCATCGCCTTCCGGCTGCGAGCCGGAATAAATGCGGTCAGTGACGCGGAAGGCATTCTCGACACCTGGGATCGTGATCGGCGCAGTGACCTCAGCGCCGAGGCATGGCCGGGTCACGACCGCGAGGGTCAGCACGGCGGCCAGGAGGTGACGGAAATGGGAGAGCACGAAACTCTTTTGGGTCATCGTGCCACTACGCAGTTGCGCAGCGTCGATCGTCTTTACCCCGCGGTCGCCGGCTCCAGCGTTGAGCGTTTGAGCGAGTGGCGGATGAAGTTCGCGCCGAGATCCCAAATCGGACCGGGAAAACTGCGGCAGTCGGAGAGCACGGCATCGAGCGCCGTGACGAATCGCTCGATCTCGCGCTCGCCGATAATCAGCGGCGGTAGTATCTTGATCACGTCCATCGCATGCCCGGCGATCTGTGTGAGGATGCGGTGCTTTCCGAAAAGTGACGTGACGAGCATCTGCGCGAAGAGTTCGCGTTCGACGCGATGGAGAAGCTTCCAGCCGAGGCGCGCCGCCATTTCGCTCGGCTCGTGAAACTCGATGGCGATCATCAGCCCGAGCCCTCGCACTTCCTTGATCAGCGAATGGCGTTCCTTCAGCGCGTTGAGCCGCGCGAGAAGTTGCGCGCCGCTTTCCCGCGCCCGCTCGACGAGCCGCTCGTCGTCGAGCACTTGGAGCGTCGCGAGCCCGCAGGCCATCGCGAGATTGTTACGGCCAAAAGTCGAGGAGTGGACGACACAACGATCCAGTCGGCTGAAGGTTTTTTGGTAAATGGCGCGGCGCGCAACGATGGCCGCGCACGGGACGTAGCCGCCGCTCAGCGACTTGGCCACGGTGATGATGTCCGGCTCCAATCCCCAATGCTCGAAGCCCCACCAGCGACCCGTCCGCCCGAGCCCGGTCTGCACTTCGTCGCAGATGAGCAGCGTGCCGTGCTCGCGGCAAAGGCGCTGGGCTTGCGCGTAAAAATCGTCAGTCGGAAAATTGACGCCTTTGCCCTGCACCGGCTCGATGAGCAGCGCGGCGACGTCCCGGCGGGCGAGGAGCTTTTCGAGCGCGGGGAGATCGCCCATTTTGATGCGCGTGCAGTTGTCCAGCAACGGCTCGAAACCTTCGCGAAAACTCTCATCGCCCATCACGGAAAGCGCGCCGTTCGAGAGTCCGTGAAAAGCTTTGTCCAGCGAGACGAGCCCGCTGCGCGCCGTCGCTGCGCGGGCAAATTTGATCGCACCTTCGACAGACTCCGCTCCCGAGTTGCAGAAAAACACCGCGTCGAGATGCGGCGGCAGCTTTTTCAAAAGCGCCTCGGCGAGCAGCCCGCTGAGCAGCGAGCAATCCATCTGCACCATGTTTGGCAGGTCCATCTCCAGCACATCGGTGATGGCGCGCTGCACCGCCGGATGGTTGCGGCCGATATTGAAGACGCTGTAGCCGCTGAGAAAGTCGAGGTAGTCGCGTTCGTCGAGGTCGTAGAGATACGCGCCCTCCGCGCGGGCATAGACGTGGTCGAAGCCAATGATCCGCTGCACGCGGACGAGCGTGGAATTGAGGTGCCGCTCGTGAAGCGTGTAGTTTTCGCCGAGGCGTGTAGTGATCAGGCTCTTGAGGTCCAGCGGCATGACGGCGGCGAATCTACGCGGCTTCCGCGGCTTGGCGAGGGGGAAACGCAGGCGGCGCGTGACACCGAGGTTTTGACGTGCCGCGGCTTCTGCGACGCGTTAGTGTGCGCGGCCATGAGTGAGTTCCAGCCGCTGATCGATCAACTCTACCGGGAAGAAATCTTACAAGCCCGGAAGATGACGCCGCAGCAACGGCTAACGGCTGCGTTCGAGATCGCGCCGTTCGCGCATTCGATGATGTATGCGGGCATCCGTTCCCAGCACCCGGGGGCCGATGACGCAGAGCTGTTGCAGCTCGCGCGGGAGCGGATCGCCAAAGGGCGCCGCTGCAACGAGTGGAAGATTTTTCGCCCGGCCAAAATTTCTCCATGACGGTCGAGGAAATCTCGCGCGCGACTCTGCACGCCATTTTGGTGGGCGGGGTGGATTATGTGCTGGTTGGCGGTCTGGCTGTAATCGCGCACACGTTTCCGAGAACCGCCCTGGAAGTGGATGCCTTTTGACCACGGATTGTGTGGATGACGCCGATTCCCAGGAAGGCCCATCCGCGAAATCCGTGGTCGATCTCAGACTTTTTGCACAGTCTCAGCGGCAGCCCCCGATCGTTCGTAATTGAAGCGTCATTGAGACATGGATGCTTCAGCCCTTCCCGGATCAAACATGGTTACTCTATGGTCGGGCTTGATCGCCAGCCGACGAGGCGGCGGCTCTCGGGATCTTCCAATGGCTCCAAATGCCCCCCCACTCCTTTCAGACCACCCGATGGTCGCTCGTCCGACGCGCCGCCAGCCCGGACGACGCCGAGGCCCGCGCCGCGCTGGCGGCGTTGTGCGAGGCGTACTGGTATCCGCTCTACGCGTTCATCCGCCGTTCCGGCAAGGATCCTCACGATGCAGAAGATCTCACGCAGGGGTTCTTCGCGCGGTTGGTGGAGAAGGGCGTGCTCGCCGCGGCCGATCCCGCGAAGGGCAAGCTGCGCACCTTTCTCCTCGCGTGTGTGCGGCATTACCTCAGCGATGAGCATGCTCGCGCGCAGGCGCAAAAGCGCGGCGCGGCGGTGCTCACGAGCTTTGACGCCGCATGGGCCGAGGAGCGTTATGCGACTGACCTCGTGGATGACCTTTCACCCGACCGCCTCTTCCAGCGCCGCTGGGCGCTGACGCTGCTCGAACAAACGCTCCGGGTGCTCGGCGACGAACTTGCTGCCCAAGGAAAGGCGGAGGTATTTGCCGCGCTGCGACCTTTCCTCGGCTTCAGCGCCGACGCGGTGAAATCCTACGAAGACATCGCGCCCGAACTCGGCGTGCCCGTGGGGACGCTGAAAAACCAGGTCTCCCGCCTGCGCGAGCGCTGGCGCGAATTGCTCCTGGAGCAAGTGGCGACGACGCTCGACAACCCGACGCCGGAGGAAATTCGGGGCGAGCTGTCCGAACTGCTCGACTGCGTTTGAACTGGAGGGCGCTGCTTCGTCAGCGCCCCATTCCCCCCCCGGTGGCCGTGCTGCTCGGAAAAAAGCGTGGGCGGCGACGAAGCGCCGCCCCCCAAATTATTTTTACTCGGCGTGCAACCCGCGGTGACGGATTCCGTAGGAACTGATAGAAACCATCCGCTCACGCGCTTCGGTTTCGCAGAAAATCTCCACCATCCCGACCGATGTCCGAAGAACCCACGTCTCCCTCGCCCAAGCCAGCCGCTGATCTCCATGGGCTCGATCCCCGCGAACTGCTCGCCCGTGGCTTGGATACCGCGAAACCCGGCGCCAGCCACGGCCCGTGGGCAGCGCCAACCCCGGAGGAACTCGCCGGGCCGCGCTACGCCCTCGGCGAGCAGTTCAGCAGAGGCGGAATGGGTGGCCTTTGGTATGCCCGGGAAAGCGCCACCGGTCGCACGATCGCCCTGAAGCGTATCCTCGGTCGCCCGGACGCCGACTCCTTTCGCCGTTTCCTCAGCGAGGCCCGAATCACCGCCCGCCTGGAGCACCCGAATATCGTTCCCGTGCATGGCCTCGGCACCGACCCCGAAGGCCAGCCTTTCTATACGATGAAGCTGGTCCAGGGCACGGACCTGGCCGGGGTGCTCAAGCAACTCGCCGCGGGCGATCGGGAAGCCGTTGCCCGCTACCCATTGGCGCAACTCCTCATCATCTTTCAGAAAGTCTGCGACGCCGTCGCCTTCGCTCACAGCCGCCAGGTCATCCACCGCGATCTCAAGCCGGCGAACATCATGCTTGGCCCATTCGGTGAAGTCCTCGTCATGGATTGGGGCCTCGCCAAAGACCTCGGCGAAACGAAGGCCGGTCCATCGAACGATTCTCCCGGCGAACCCATCGCCAACCAGCAACCTTTGCCCGATGACGACACGGCCACGGTCGCCGAATCCGAACCTTTGGCTGACGACGACCAGCCGACGATCGCCAGACCTGAGCGGTTGTCGGAAGACGACCGCGTCACGCTGGCCCAACCTGAATCATCACCCGCGGATGCTGTCGGGACGCTCCCCGGCCAGGCCTATGGCTCCCCGCACTACATGGCTCCCGAGCAAGCCCGCGGCGACATTCATCTGCACGACGCGCGCACCGACATCTACGCTCTCGGCGCCATCCTCTATCAGATCCTCAGCCTCCGCTACTCGGTCTCCGGCAGGACGACTCGGGAACTTGTCTCCCGGGTCAGCGAGGGGGATCTCGATCCCTTGGTGTTACCCCTTTCCGCTCCGGCGGACGAGGACGCCGATTTGTCACCCGACCTGCGCCGCTCGAAAATCCCGCGTCTCGCGTTGCACCATCTCCCCGGCAGCGTCATCCCCGAAAGCCTCGTTCCCGTCGTCCTCCGGGCCATGGCCTTCAAGCCGGAAAGGCGCTACCAGAGCGTGCCTGAACTCCAGCGCGAAATCACCGCCTACCAAAACGGATTCGCCACCAGCGCCGAACGGGCCGGTCTCGGCAAACAAATTCTCCTCGCCCTGCGCCGAAACCGGCGCGAAGCCACCGTTGCCGGCGTCCTGCTAGCTATCTTACTCATGCTGGCTGTCGCCAGCTTCATCCGCATCGGCAGCGAACGTAACCTAGCCGACCGGCAGCGCCAACGTGCCGAAGCGGCTGCGATTCAAGCGCGCGAGAATCTCAGCCAGTCAGATTTTCTTCAGGCTCTTCGCTTGATTGAGGATCACAGAGATCATGACGCAGTAGCACAACTGACGCGGAGCCTATCGTTGAATCCGCGGAACAACGCAGCTCTCTACCGCCTTACAACGCTATTGATGTACCACGGTTTTGCGCTGCCAGTTTCCCGCATGCAACATGACAACGCGATTGAGTCGGCGCAGTTCAGCCCGGACGGAAAATGGCTTGTCACTGCGTCGCAGGACCGCATTGCGCAAATTTGGAACGCACAAAGCGGTAAGCCACGGACCGACCCATTGAAGCATGACGCCGAGGTTTGGTCGGCGGAGTTCAGCGCGGACGGGAAGCGGATCGTGACGGCATCACGGGACCGAACCGCGCGGGTTTGGGATGCGCAAAGCGGTAAACCGCTGACTGAGCCGTTGCGGCACGACGGCTACGTTGTCTCGGCGCAGTTTAGCATGGATGGGACGCGGATCTTGACCTCATCAGGAGATAGGCAGGCCATGACTTGGGATACGCAGGTTTGGGATGCCAAAAACGGCAAGCTGTTGACCGCGTTGGATGTCGACATTTTCAGGGTTAAGTCAGCGGAATTCAGCCCAGATGGCAAACTGATCGTAACGACGGCGCGCGACGGGGGCCTGCAAATCTCGGATTCGCGAAGCGGCAAGCCGCTGAGCAAGCCGTTGCAGGATGACAGAGTCGTTCAGTCGGCGCATTTCAGCCCGGACGGGAAACGGATTGTGACTGCGTCGTATGACAAAAACGCGTGCATTTGGGACGTGCAGAGCGGCAAGCTATTGACCGCGATAACACATGAGAGTGATGTTACCTCGGCTAAGTTCAGCCCGGACGGAAAACGGATTTTGACTGTGTCGATGGAAGGGGCGCACGTTCGGGATGCGCAAAGTGGTAAGCAGCTAATAGCCCCGTTGAAGCATGACGGCGTTGTGGGCTCGGCGGAGTTCAGTGCGGATGGAAAACGGATTGTGACGGCATCGCGCGACCGAACCGTTCGGGTTTGGGATGCGCAAAGCGGCGAGCTGCTGATCGGGCCGTTTAAGCTTGAAGCCAGACAAGGTTAAGCGCATTTCAGCCCGGATGGGAAATGGATTGTATACTTGGAGGTCGAGAACGCGCAGGTTCGGGATGCGAAAAGCGGCAGGCCGGTATCCGAGTGGTTGCGCCATGATGGCCAAGTTGAGTCAGCACATTTCAGCCCGGACGGGAAATGCATTGTGACGGCGTCGCTCGATGGCACCGCGAGGATTTGGGATGCGCGGAGCGGGAAGCTGATGATCGCACCGTTGAAACATGACGACGTGGTTCAGTCGGCTCGGTTCAGCCCAGACGGAAAATGGATCGTGACCGCGTCGGTGGACACCGTGCGAGTTTGGAACGCCCAAAGCGGTAATCCGCTGACCGCATCGTTGAAGCATGATGCCGACGTTGTCTCGGCGCATTTCAGCCCGGACGGGAAATGGATTGTGACGGCCTCGGGGGGCGATGCGCGAGTTTGGGACGCGCAAAGCGGCCAGCCACTGACCGAGCCATTAAAGCATAATGACCGGATCTTGTCGGCTCGGTTCAGCCCGGACGGAAAATGGATTGTGACGGCGTCCGGGGGTGATGCACGAGTTTGGGACGCACAAAGTGGCCAGCCCCTAACCGAGCCATTTGAGCATAATGGGCGGATTGTATCGGCGCGGTTCAGCTCGGATGGGAAATCGATTCTGACCACGGCAGAGGACAAGACCGCGCGAGTTTGGGAACTGCCGCCCGTCAAAAAAAGCACGCCCGAATGGTTGGCGCGCATGGCCGAAGCAGTGGTAGGCGAGCACATGAACGACGCGGGTGTGTTGGAGCCAGCGAGCGAGGCTCCAGTCCAAGTGCTCGAAGAAATTCGCGCGCAACTCAGCCGTGCCCCATCTGATGACGACTGGACGATTTGGGGCCGATGGTTTCTTGCTGATCGCTCCACGCGCACAATCTCGCCGTTCTCCAAAATCACGATCCCCGAATACATCGAGAGCCAGATCAAAGAAAACACGCCCGACTCGCTGGACGAAGCGGAAAGGCTGGCCGTCGGGAATCCCGAGGTTTTGAAGCGCATTGCCAGCGCCCGAACCCAACTTGAAAAACATACGCCCGCATCCCCGCCGCCACGGCCTTAATCCATTTGTGTGAACCAGCTTGAAGGCGGCCAGCCTTCCGTACTCCAAGGCGTCCGCTCAAAAGAGCGGCTCGAAACCGGCGTCGCGGAAGTGGCGATCGTTGGTGAACGCTTCGCGTAGGCCGAAGCGACGCATCACGGCGAAGGAAAGCTGATCGACCAGGCCAGTACCGCCGGGCGGGTCTGTTGCGTAGGCAGACCAAGCGGCACGCCAATCCTCCGCGTCCGGGAAGAGCAGTCGTTCGCGCGCTTCGAGTCGTTCCCGCAGGGCGACGACATCCCTGCGGAAGTTGCGGCGCGCTGCCGCATTCGCACGCTCCGCGAGCACATACGAGGTGGTGACGAAAGCGCGCCGCTCGGTGAGCAGCCGCACGTGAACGCCGCTGACGGCGGCGTGCCACTGGTCGTCTTCATCCCACACCGCAAGCAGCCCAACGGTGTCGAGGAAGATCGGGGTCACGGTTGGTGTTCGTTGTGGCGTTCCGCCACATCGTGTTCGCCGGATCGATGCCGACGGCTGAGGATGGAGTAAATCTCGTCCAATTCACCGGGCTCTGCCGGGCGCAACGCGCGCGGCATGGCGGGCGTGACGACGACTTCGCTCGCCTCGGGGAGATCGACCGGCTCCAGCGGGCGGAATACTCAGTTTTCGTAAATGGCACGGACGGCAGTCATGCTGTGGAATGTAGCAGCGGAGGCCGATTTGGCGATGCACGATCTTCCGCATCGCCACCAATCCACGGATCACCGAACTCGAAAGGCGAATCGCAGCGCACCCAAGGTGATTTTTCTGAAGTCAGCAGGAGTAACCCGCACGCCAGCGCGTGAATGATCGTGGCGTGGGCGAGCCGGGAGCGGAGGATCCGATTCAGATGCTCAAAGAGATTCGCACGCAGTTCAGCCGTGCTCCTTCCGATGACGGCGGGACGATCTGGGGCCGATGGTTTCTCGCCGATCGCCCCACCCGCCTCATCTCACCGTTTTCCAAAATCACAGTCCCCGAATATTTCGAGAACCGGATCAAGGATAATACGCCGGGATCGCCAGGGAGTGTTTGAAAACCCAAAACCGGTAGGGCAGCCGCGCCGCGGGTGCCGTGATTTCCTGCGTCGGCTCCGGGGGCGGTGCGGTGGAACCTCACGTGATCGCCGTCCTGGACGGATCGTGGGAACCCGCGGCGCGGCTTCCCTACCACTGGGACGAGTTTTCAACGCGTTGCCAGCGCCCGAACCCAACTCGAAAAGAAAACGCCGCCACCCCCGCCGTCCCGACCATGTCCGGTTCGTGTGGCATTTCCCGCGAAGCTTCTCTGTCATGTCGAATGCCGTGAGTGAAATCTTGATGACCTCGGAGGCAAACCTATTCTCGCCCCTTTCTTCTTGAATGGCCTGATCATGTCCACGTCCCACTGCATCCACATCGACCTGGACGGAGCGTGGCCGCGAGACTCCACGCCTGCCGAGTCCTATGTCGATTGCCGCGACTGGGGCCCGCGCCTGCGCTACAGCACCAGCCGACGCGAGATCGAATCGTTTCACGCTTTCGTTCGCGAGAGGGAGGCGAAGTTCACCCTCTTCGGTTCGGGCGATTTTCATCATCTGACCGCGCTGTGGCTCCGTCGCCTCCGCGAGCCATTCGTTCTTCTTTCATTCGACAATCATCCGGACTGGGACATTCGTCCGCCGCGCTGGTGCTGCGGGACGTGGATCAATCGCGCGCTGGAATTGCCGGCGCTGCGCCAGGCGGCGATCTGGGGTTGCGGAAATTTCGAGTTGAACTGGCCGGGCTATCTTTTCGTCAGCCGCCGGGCGCTGCGCACTGGACGGCTCGAAGTCTGGCCCTGGATCGACCGGCTCGGCGCTTCCGGCCGCAAGCGGTGGCACGGAGTCGAGCGCCGCGATTGGAAAGAGGAATTCAGCAAATTCGCGCAACGCTGCTCGGGACTTCCGGTTTATATCACGGTCGATCTGGATTCTCTCGAACGCGGGGCATCGGTCACGAATTGGGAGAATGGACTGTTCACCGCCGCGGACATCACCTGGGCGCTCGCGGAGATCAGGACGCACGCCGAAGTCGTCGGCGGCGATCTGTGCGGCGCCTACTCGGAACCGCGTTACGCGCGCTGGACGCAACGATTCGCGGCGGATCGCGATCACCCCGAAGAGCCATCCGTCAGTGACGACGAGGCGACCGAATGCAACGCGCGTTCGTTTCGGATTATTTGGAATGCTTTAACGGCTGGGTAAAGAGGCAGCCGCGCAGCAGACATTTTTCTCGACTGGCGATTGACCTGTGAGGCCCGATGCGAAACTCTCGACTTAATCAAATGCCTGCCGATCCAATCCGCGTCGAAGACGTCAAGACCGACTCCAAGCTCTTTGCTTTCAGCCGGTGGGATGCCATTCCGGTTATTTTGGGCGTCCTCCACTTCACCTACTTCTGGTCGCTCTTCTATTTATTCCCGCGGGCGCCTTTGTGGGTGATGCTCCTTCTAGGCTTCATCTACTCGATCAGCATCTCGTGGAACATCAACGGCATTTCCCACAACTTCATCCACAATCCGTATTTCCGTCTCCCCTTGTTGAATCGCCTGTTCAGCCTCATGGAATCCATCGCCTGCTGTTTTTCGCAGGTCGATTACGATGTGGTTCACATGCAGCATCACAAAGGGAACAGCGACCGACGGGATGAGAACGGAGATACTGTGGACTGGGTTTCCATCTATCGGCACGGTCACGATGGCGAGGCGGAGAATCCGTGGAGCTACACGTTCCTCAGTTTTTTCCGCGATAGTCCAGCCGCCATCGGGAAAGAGCTCGCTAAACGGGGAGGCACGGAGATGCGTTGGGGAAAGATCGAACTGGCCAGCTTCATTAGCGTCATGGCGATCGAAGCAATGCTGAATTGGCGCTACATGATCTGCTACTTTCTACCGTTTATGTATTTCGGCCATTGCCTGAGTTATCTCAACGGTTACTACCGGCACTACGGTGGAAATCCCGACAAACCGATCGCCTGGGGGGTTAGTAGTTACGACAAGCTCTACAATTGGACCTGGTTCTATAACGGCTACCATGCCGAGCATCACTTCCGGCCGAAAGCTCACTGGACGCGAATGGCGGCGCTGCATCGACAGATTCAGGACTTGCAACAGCAGCAAGGCGTTCGGGTGATCAAGCCGCCACATGTGCTCGGGTTTCTCGACCCCGACCTGCCGTCGCGCCGCCCAAACGCGTCCGCAGCGCCAGCGATCTCTTGACGATCGTCGTCGGCCGCCTGCATGGAATCCATCCCGACCTCGGATAAGGCTCGGATCGAGCATCGGGAACCGCCGCGCCGCCCTGCGCTCCTTTCCATGCTGGCGATTCTCGCCTCCGCACTCACTGGCACCGCTGCGGAGATTTGTCTGAAACTGGGTGCCTCCGAAACCGCCCTGCGTCCAACGATGCTGCCCTGGCTGGGCATTTCCGGGCTCGCCTCCAAATGGGTGTGGTTCGGAATCGTCTTCACCATTCTGAGCTTTCTCGCCTGGGTGCGCGCTGTGCGGGTCATTCCTCTTAGCATCGCCTTTACCTTCTCGAACGTCGTGCATGTCTTTATTCCGTTAAGTTGCTGGCTGATTCTTGGCGAAACGATCAGCCCGCGACGCTGGCTTGGGATCGTGCTGCTGATCATCGGGCTCGCCGTGATCGCGCGTCCCTTTGCGCGGCTGGATGAGAAGCTCGAACAAGCTCTATGATCGGATTTCTCATCCTGCTCTCACTAGTCACGTTCGTCGCTGGACAACTCCTGTTGAAGCTGGCTTTGAACGAATTTGGCGAACTCGAAAAGCGCGACCCAAGACGGCGTCGGGCGGCCTGGATTTTCGCGGCCAGCATCTTCAGCATGGCCATCTCCTTTTTTCTAAGCCTCGGGTTGTTACAGAAGCTCGACCTTAGTTATCTTTTCCCTTTTCAAGGCTTGAGCGTCATCATCGTCGCCTTCAGTTCGGCCATCTTCCTGAAGGAACGGTTAAGTACTGCTCTCGTCATCGGAGTGCTGCTCATTACAGCAGGCGTGATCCTGGTTTCGTCCAGTTAATCGCCACCAGGAATCCGATCGAATTAGATTTCGCTGGCGTTTGGAAATCTTTGGAGGATCGGGTCGTGGCGTGTCGGTTCGAGGAATTGGATGGCGAGCTTGAAAATTGGATTGAAGAAGGCCCAGTTATGCCGTGCGTACAGATCCTGCGGCATGAGTGACAGTTTCAGATGGGACTTCGGGTCGTAGTTCAATGGCCCGGTATGATACGTTTTGATTCCGTTCCGCAGGGACCATTCGATAACATCGCGCCACGTCACGAAATACAGGTGGAGGTCCAACGCCACCGCATAGTCCAAACCTACATCGAGATCGTAAAGAGTCCCTTCGTGGACCATGCAGAGATTAAAGGCGATGATCCGTCCGTTCTGCCGCCAGATGAAGTAACGAACCCGATCCGGAATGCGCTGGCCGATCAAACAGAAATACTCCTTGTTGAGTTCCTCAAACTTGAAGTCGGATCGATGATACGTCTGCAGATAGAGCGGAAATATTTCGTCCACGAAAGGTGATATATCCTGCGTGACGTCCATGGTGATCGGCGGCAGGCCTTCCGAGGCTCGTAACTTCCGGCGAAGGTTCTTCCGAAACACCTTGCTGAGCTTTGTGTTCATGTATTCCTCGAAGGTCGTGAAGTCGAGTTGCAGCCTGGCGGCTGGCATGCTCGGAACCCGCTGGTAGCCATCGCTCGCAAAAGCCTTGAGAGAGGTCCGATAACTGGAAGGAAAATCCTTTAGCAATATGATGAACGCCTTGGCGTGCCGTCGGTAAGCTTCAATCGCATCTCGCAAAGCCGGAACTACCCACGGTTTATCGTGATCGAGTTCGCCTTCACCCGCGGCGCATCCGATCATCATCATTCGAAGCTTGAGAAAGCCGGGCCAGTGCTTTCTGATGACCGTGAAGAATGAGCGCAGTCCATGCGGCAAGCCGGCGAGCAGGTCTTGATTGACAAAGAACAGAGGTTGGAGAGCCCACTCGCCAGAAGTCTCGTCATGCAGGATGAAGTAGCGATAGTCGAACTGTTCGCTCAAGGTAGCCTCAAGGACTTCGTAATAACGAAAGTCTTTGGACCGTGTGGCGAAGGCCGTGCGGCGCAAGTGCGGAGGAATACGCTCGGCGGAAGAAACCACCCATGCGGGACCAACTGCCGTCCGCAGTTCGATCGCATTGGCGCCAAAGCCGGGACTCGGAAGCTCAGTCATTCCCGTCTGACGCTGGCTCAAAAGGACGCTTTCAGCGCAATGCCTGCGTAGGGTGGAATGCCGGTGGAACGCACTCTCTCATCGGCGCGATGGAAATCGAATTCATGCACAGGCACAGCCCCTGCCTCCAACTCGAATGTGACGTCCGGACAAACCTTCCATGAGGCACCGCCGCCCACGCGGATTTGGGTATACTCCACCACGGCATCGTTGAGCCTGGTGTTGCCATGTGAGTTGCCGAAGTTTCTATCCACCCGGTAAGTGCCGCCCTGCAGGTCGCCGCCTGCGTAGAGAAGAAGCGATTTGTTGAAGCTATATTCCAGGCGGGGTGTGGGCAGGATGGCATCGAGCACCCAATCCGCGGCGAATTTCCAGCGGAAGCCCGCACCGGGAAGAACGGGATACTTGCGATTGAGGTCCACACTGACGCCGGCAACGAGTTGAAGATCGGCACTGATAAAGTAAGAAGCGCCGATCGTTACAGGAACATTGAAGTCCCGCGCTCGGATGCTCGTGCGGTTGCTATAGAAGCCCGGCTGCGCCTCCAGTCTTACAATCCACGCCTCACCTAATTGAAGATCGGTTCCGACGACCAGGCTCGCAGCTTGCAGACTTTTCGGCAGCTTGGCGGCTTTGGGAAGTCCGAAGGTCGAGCGTTCCAGTTCAAAGCCGAAGCGGATGAGAAATCCGTCGCGCGCCTGAACAGAGAGCACGTTCCGGGTTCCCCAATTTATCGCATCCACGCTGCCAATCGTTGACTTGTCCTTGAACTCCGAGCCGCCGACGAATGCAAATCGGAAGTCCGACTCCCACGACGTTCTGTTGCTGCCTGCGTCTGCGCCATGAGCCGCAGAAAAGACGAGTCCAGATAGAGTTAAGAAGACTCCCAATTTCCACGCGGATGAAGCACTCATAAAGTCATCGAAAGGCTACGGAATCTGCGCGGCATCCTTCAACAGACTTTCGATGCTCTTTTTCGTCTCGCGCATCATCGCCGTGCTCGATCCCATGCGCTCGACACCATGCAGCGTGGCCAGCGATGCGGCCGAGATGAGATCGCCGCGCCAGGCAAGGGTGCAGTCCTCACCGGCGATTTTCACCGGCCATAGTTGGTAAAACGTGAGGAGCACATAGTAGCCGCCACTCGAATAGAATTGGCCATCGAGCGCCTGCCAGCTTTCCCGGCTCGATCGGGTAAAGAGCGCGCCTAGATTCACAGCCGCGGTTCCTTCAACATCGAACATCTCCCAATAGCCCGCCTGCCCTTGCGCCGTCCCTCTGCCAGTGAGCGCATTGCCGTCGATCAACGCCGAGAACTGTCCGCGCACCCTGGCCGCGTCCTTCAGCAGTCGGGCGATCTCGTCGGCGGGCCGAATGGTCTCGCCGGCTGTTTCGTACGCTGGCAGGCGCGCGGCCCCGCCGGAGAGAAACGACTGCGTCCGTTGCAGGAGAACGCCGCTCCAAAATGCCGCCACCTTCGGCGGTAGAGCGCCGCCCGCCGCGGCGGCCGGAGACTGGCTCGCAAAGGCTTTCGCGTCAGCGTTGCTCAACTGCAATTCGGTCGGCCCCGAACCGAGCTTTTGCGTTGCGGCGGCGAATGACTTCACGGAACTGTTTGACGGCGCAGCGCCGAGCTTTTGAAATTCCGCCGCAACCGGATGCGCCGAAAGGTCGGTGTGCTGGAAAACTTTCAGCTCGGGATGCTTGTTCGGATTCCACTGCATGTGGAGATCCGCGGCTTTCTGCAAAGGCTTTCGCAGCACATAAACGCTCTCGACGGCGAGGCCGCGCGGAAAGCTCATGGCCGGTCCGCGAGTGGACTGCACGGTGCCCGCCGCGAGTTTCTCCAAGTTCACATCCTTGAAGGAGGAAAACGCGGCGAGTTCGGCGAGCGGATCGGCGCGGGAGGTCATGGCCGCGAGCAAGGAGAGTGCGGCGGCAGCGATGGAGATGCAACGTGATGAGTGGATCATGCCCGTCGTTTTTCGTGGAAAGGCGGAACATCTAGTGCGAGCGGGCCGCCTTGACCACCATTCTCTTCCTCATAGATGGACTGCTGACGTTTTTCTGGCGTCCGGCGGCACCGTAGGTTACGCCTCGACCGTGATTCCATTTTCGCGGTTCCAAACCGCCAAATCTTCGCTACTTATCGTCCTCATATCCTCGTGCGCTTCGTGGCATTGCCGGCTTTCCCG
>JBBSDS010000090.1:0-14629 GCA_038240495.1 Chthoniobacterales bacterium
AGAGAGCGCTTATTTCTGCGAGTGCGCGGAGTCGAGGTGCGCCTTGAGCAAGTCCACGCCGAAGTCGTGATCGAAATCGCGCCACACGCTGTGGACGTGATTCGCGTCGTTCTGCGTGTTGTCGTATTCGAGGACGAAGTTCCCGTCCTGCACGCGGTAGTAGTGCGGCTGCCCGCGGTCGAGACCGCCGGCCCACGCGAAGTGCAGCCCATCGATTTTTGCCTGCACCTTTTTCAGCTCCTCTGCCGCCACATCGGGCCGGTTGCGGAAAAGGTATTCGCGCACCAGCTTCAGCAGCGTCTCGCGCTGCGCATCCTTCAGTTCGCCCCACGCGATGCCGTCCGCCTTGCTCTCATTTCGACCTGGGACGTCCATGATCTCCTTCGGCGCTTCGGCAAGAATGATCGCTTTTTTCTGCTGCGCTTCGTCGAGCGATTTCACCAGCTCGCGGCCCAAATCCTCCTCCTTGCCGAGGACACGCGTGCCAGCGCGCGCGCCGTCTTTCACCTCGCCGGGGTTCGTGCCGAAAAAGCTCGGCGTCATTGCGGGCGCGGCGTCGCCGGCGGCGGTGAAATTGAGCGAAAGATGATGCCCTTCGACGCGCCAGGCCCACGGCTCGGTGCCCGGCGTGCCGAAGATCGAGAAGTAGTAATTGTCCGGGTCCCGTACCGCGCCGCCTTTCTTTCCCGCTTCCAAAACGGCGAGCACGCTCTCGAGCGACATGATGCTCACCGCCTTCGTGTAGCCGCGATTGGAGAGTCCCGTCGCCAGCAACGCCTGCGCAAGCAGCCGCTGCTCCTGGGTCATTTCTTTGACCGGCAGCCCGCGCCGCAGCCGCGGGATGAAATGCCAGTTCGTGCGCTCGTTCGATGGTGGCAGCGCCGCGTTGCTCGTGGCGACCGGGGGCGACTTTGCCGCGAGCCCGGAATCGAAAGCCGCATCCCAGGCAAACACAGCCTTCGCTTTTTGCTCGTCGCTGAGCGTGGCGACGAAACTCTTTGCCGATGCAGCCATCTCGGCGGAGGCATCGTGGGCGCGGAGCGGCAGCGTGGCGGTGGCGAGGGTGAGGACGACGGGGAGAAAGTGCGGGAATTTCATATCGGGTGGGAATCAGCCGAAGAGGTTGAGTTACTTTTTTGGCCACTGCCAGCTTTCATCGAAAAAGTCCGCGTCCACGACCTTCCCTGGCCATAGCTCGCTCGGAGGCGTGTTCAGGTCGATGAGCGCCCAATCGGGCAGCTTCGGCGTTTGCAGCGAGTTGGAAGTCCGCGCGCCCATGCGGAAAGTGAAGCCGCTATTCACGACGATGTAGCGATTGGGACTGGCGGGATTTGGGTAGATGAGTATCGGCGCGTGATCCGCGGCATTTGCACTCTTCGCTCCCATCACGAGCTTGTCCTTCGTCCACTGGATCGGGAGTTGCGGGAGCAGCCTGGCGAGCAGTTTGTTGCTGCCGGGATCGCCCCAGAGCACGAGGTTGGAGTTTACAATGTCGTCTGGGGTGATCGCCGTGTCGTCCTTCACTCGGGCGTCGCCGCGGAAGACGCGACGCCAACCCGCGATGGCGAGGTCCAGCTCGCTCTGCGTCCACGCGCCGACCTTGTCGTTGAGCGGCTTCCCGGTCGGTCGCACGAAAATGAACGAGTCCATGAACGCGTCATCGATCGGGCCTTGGAGACCGTGGCTTTTGTTCAGAACCTGCCGCACGCCGCCGCTGGACAGCGTCAACAACTTGGTTTTCACGCCGCTGGTTAACGTCCACTTCCCGCCATTTTTCCAGAAGCTCGCTGTCCACTCTTCCTTCACCTCCGGTCCGACCAGTTCCTGCTCGTCGATCACCACCCGCGGCGAATGCGTCTTGTCGAGCGGCGCCGGCCCCGGCGGCAGCGCGATGGTGAAGGACGCGATGTTCTTCGTCTTAATCTGGAACGTCCCTTCGTCCACGAGCGTCGCGTCGATCTCCGCGCGCTCCCAATGCTTTTCCAGCGCGTCGAGCGTGATCCATTTGCATTCGTTGTAGCGCAGCGTGTAGGTCTCGAAGCGGATGTGCGGCGGAAACGGGGTGCGGCCTTTCGCCACGTAGGCGTCGATGCGTCGCGACAGTTCCTTCTTCGTTTCGGGCTCATACTTGTGGCCCACCCCCGGGCCGATCAGCCACTCCATCTTGATTCCAGCGTCGCCCATCGCTTTGTTCATCAAGTCGGCGCTCTGCTTCTGCGGGTCGATTTCGCCGCTGTAGGCGATGAACGGCAGGTTGCTGTAGTTCGCCGCAATCACGTCGCAATCGTAGAGGCAGAAAAGTTTTCGCTCCCACGGCGCAGGCGGTTCTTTCTTCGGATCATCCACTTTTGCGTAAACCGCCGTCTCCGCGAAACCCGCGCCCGACGAGCCCACGGCCCACCAGCCCGGATGATGCGCCGCCATGTGCCATCCGGTCGCGCCGCCCATGGAAAAGCCCATATCCACGATGCGATTCGGATCGATCGCGTAGCGCCGCATCGCCTCGGCCATCGCCTCGAAACAATCCGTCTCGCCGGCAAATTTGCTCGCGTTGCAATAGCGTCCGTAGAGGTGCAGCTCGAAGGCATTGGCGGGCGAAAAATCGTGCTTCGCCTTGAGCCGCCCGGTGATGAAATTGACTTCGCTCAAGGTATCGCCGCGCCCGTGAAACCACAGGTAAAGCGGTCGCAGCGTCTTGTCGCCAGGCTTCCAGTCGTCCGGGACAATCAAACCATACGGCTGCACCGACTGATCGATTCGCGAGCGATAGCCGAGCACCAGCGGTCCAGTCGCCGTGGCCCACGAAGGCTTGGCGCTTTGCAGTTCCTTCGCGCGGTCCTGGCCGAGGTTCAGTTGCGTTTTCGCCGCGGTGATTTCTTTCGGATTGAAAAACTCGCCGTAGTCGAGCCCATAGCGCACCGCCTTGTGGAGCACCTCGATGTCCGGCAGCAACGACGCGTGTTCCGGCGTGATGTTCGACTTGATGCGCAGCGTCTCGATTTCCTTGCCCAGCGCAGTCAGCCCGGCCTTGAGCTCCGCGGCATCAGCGTCGGGCACTTGGATGCCGGGCGGCGGAGCTTGCTTGGACGTGGGTGTGGCTTGCGCCAAAAGGATGCTCGGAAAGAGGCAGAGAACAGCGACGAGAATGGAACGCATGAGAGTTTTTGGGTTAAGGCGAAAGGGATCGGCGAAATGGATTCTTGAAGCTTCAGCAAGCGGGCGCACCTTGATCCGGGTGGAGCACGCGGCCCGCGTGCGCTTCGCGGCGGCTCGCCGCAAAGAAGAGCTCACGCGATGAGTCCGAGGTGCGGCCTCGGTCGGCGAGGCGTGTTATGCCATGTGCGCGCTCACGGTGTCCTCGGCGAGCGTGCCGAGGACGGCACGCTCGCCGCGTGCTCCACCCGGCGCATTCCCTGATCCAATCGGATCATTTCCCCGGCGCCTTCCACTGCTCGTCAAAGAACCCGGCGGCTTTCACTTCGCCCGGCCATTTGCCGTCGGGCGGTGTGTTCAGGTCGATGATCGCCCAGTCGGGCAGCTTCGGCGTTTGGTCGGCGTTGTTCAGCAGTGCTTGTTCGCGAAAGGTCACGCCGCTGTTGATGACGACGTATTTGGATGGGTTGAGCGGATTCGGGAAGATGAGCACGGGCGCGGTGTGCGCGGCGTCGTAGGCCTGTCCGGCGAAGACCACGCTCTTCGCGTCCCACTTCACCGGGAGCTTGTCGGCGATCTTTTTGAGCACGGCGTTGCTGCTCGGGTCGCCCCACAGGACGAGGTTCGAGTTCTTGATGTCGTCGTCGGTAATCGCCGTATCGTTCTTCACCGGCGCCTCGCCGCGGAAGACCTTGCGCCAAAAGCCGGTGGCGTGCTCCAGTTCGCCCGTGGCCCACGCGCCGACTTTGTCGTTGAGCGGCTTGCCGGTCGGGCGGACGAAGAGGAACGACGACATGAAGGCGTGGTCAATCGGGCCGCAGGTCGTGACGTTCTTTTTGCCGCGGTCCTGGAACGGCGCGAGCATCTGAACGAGATAGAAGCATTTGCCATCGAGCTTCACGTTCTCTTCGCCGTTGCCGATGCTGTTCCATTTGCCGTCGATCTTCGCCAGACGCGGATACTTCCACGCGGGAAACTGCACATCCTGACCGTCGACCAACATCCGCTTGGATTCCTCAGGGCGGAGCAAGGCGAACCGGGTCACATTTTTTGTAGTGATGCGGCAGACGCCATCGTCAGCGGCTTCGGCGGTTATCTCGGCGCGCTCCCATTCCCTCTCCATTCCCAACACGATAAGCCAATCCTGTTCGGGATAGACGAGACTATAGGTCACGAGGCGGACTTTTTTCGGCGTCGCGACAGATTTCGCTACGCCCGCCTCGACCAGCTTCTCGACCTCCGGCTTGGCCTCCGCCTTGATCTTGTGCGGCACCTGCAGGCCGATGACGTGATAGAACGCCACGTCCGGCGCAGTGCCGGTGACGCGCGCTTCGGCGGCGGAAGGTGAGCCGTCGCCCGGGTTGACTTTGTTCAGCTCGGCGACCGGTGGATTGGCATTGCCGGATTCCCTTCGCGCGTAGCGGATCATAATATCGGCGGCCTGCTTCTGCCCGTCGATCTCGCCCGAGTAGGCGACGGTCGTGGTGTTGGCGAGGTTCGCGACGTAATCCGTGGAATCGTACCAGTGCCAGAGCTTCTGCTCCCACGCAGGCGGAATCGGACGTTCGGGCGTCGTGCCGAGCTTCATGAACTCCCGTGTCTCGCCGAATCCCGCGCCCGGCTGCACCGCGGCCCACATTCCGGCGAAGTGCGTGCCGAATTGCCAGACCGCCCCGCCACCCATCGAGAAGCCGCGCACGACGAGCTTGTTCATGTCGATGTTGTAGTGCGTCTTCGCATTTTCGAGTGCCTCGAAGAGATCGACCTCACCCGCGAATTTATTCGCGCAGCAATAGCGACCGTAAAGGTGCAGCGTGATCGTTCCCGGCGGTGTGAACTCGCCTTTGTTCGTGAGCCGCTGGCTGACGAAGTCGAGTTCGCTGAGCGTTTCCCCGCGCCCGTGACACCAGAAATCGAGCCGGCGCGGTGTCTTCTCGCCGGGCCGGTAATCCTCCGGGAGCACAATGCCGTAGGGCTGGATAGAGCCGTCGATTTTCGACAGGTAGCCGTGCACGACCATGGCGGGTATCTTGTCCTTGCCGTCGGCTGTGGGTTTGCCATCGGCCCCGGAGATAAGATTCCAAGAGGGTTTGCCGGCCTTGAGCTCGGCGAGGCGCTGATTGCCGAGTTCGAGCAGTTGCTTGGCCGTGCCCACTTGCTTCACGTTGAAAAATTCGTTGTAGCGCAGCGCCCAATCGACCGCCTTGTGAAAGACCTGCACGTCGGGCAGCAACGCGAGCAGCTCGGGCTTGTCCTTTAACTTTGCGCGCGTGACGACGATCTCCTTGCCGAGCGCGGTGACGCCAGCCTGCAACTCCGAGCGGTCGCCCTCGGCGATGGTTACGCCGGGCTGCGGGATGAGCTTGATGCCGAGCTTATCGAGGACGGGCGGTGCTGTGGGCTTCGGCTTGGGTGGAGCTGTGGGCGCAGGTGCTTGCGCGAAAAGTTGGGCGCTGAATAAGGCGAAAACGAGGCCGATGCGGAGGAGCGATGCGGGGGACATGCAGGTCTTTGTAAAGAGCTCCCCATCGCCCCGCACGCTTTTCCTTGGCTGGCGAAAACGGCGGCTATTTTCTCCGACCGGTTTTCGTCTTGAGGTGTTGAGCGGCGAGCGTGGCACAGGCGGGGATGGTCTTTGGACGATGGTCTGCGCACTTTCCAGCGTCGTTATCAGTGGCTCTATTTCCGCGGGCTTCTCTGCGGTTCGAGCCAGCTGAAGTGAGCGCTGACGAGCCTCCTTGGCCGCTTCGCTCGTCAGAGTGATGCGGTCATTTTGGATCTTTTTCCATAGGGCCTCCAGTTTTTTAACCGCATCATTGATCGCTTCATTGGTCGTCGGCAGCGTGCCGGTGCTACTGACCACCGGGCGGATCCACCGAGCCTGTGGCGTCGTTGGCGCGCAAGATCCAAAGAAGCCTTTGCGCCGCATTGTCGTCGATGCGCGTGGCTGTGATTTCCGCTTCGATCACGGCGCGTGTCTCTCCGGTTTTTTCCCGCAAGTCATCATCCTGCTTTGCGATTTGCTCGCCGAGTTTTTCCAGAACGAAAGGCGAAGCCGGTGCAGGCGCCGAATCCTGAGCAGATACGCGACACATCATGAGCAGCAAGACGAGAAGCCATACGGTGATCGGGGACAGACGGTGGGGGACAGCCATATTGTGCGAGATCATCACCGGCGGGCCAGCAGGCACAGTGTTCTTCTCCGTGAGCTGTGGGAGCCGCGGCGGATCTCAGATCGTGATTCCGAAGAGGGCGGCGATGCGGGCGACAAATGCTCGGCGACTCGCCGGGCAGGCCGCCTGCCATTCGGCGAAGTATTGCGAGAGTGGTTTATCGCGGTCGTGTCTGCCGAGATTCAGGTAGCAAGCCTCTTCCCAGCCTGCGGGCTCGGCTTCGAAGAGTGGGAGTAACTGTCGGGCGATGATGACGTTCTTTTCGCGCAGCGTGGCGTTGACGCGCAGCGCGGATTCGTTTTCGCGGGACCACTCGATGAATTTTCGACCGGTGGGCAGTTGATGTTCCGGGCGGGCGAGGCGCTCGATGGCATACGTCGCGAGTGACGGCGCGTAGCTTTGCCACGCGGGATACGGCGGGTGGTTTGTCCAGGTGTTCGCCATGCGCCGGAGGACGAAGAGTGAAGCGCCTTCGCAGAGGCTTTCTTCAAACCACAAATTTACATGCTGCGGCGGGTGCCAGCCGCGTCTCGCGACTTCGCTGTGTTGCGCGAGGGCGTGGCAGAATTCGTGACCGAATTGAAACGCGAACTGCGCCCACCGATTGTCGTCCGCGGCCAATCCGATGCGGATGCGACCGAGGATGTCGTGGCTGAAATCAGTTTGCGGGAAGTCGCCGCGACGATAGACGCGGATTGGCTTCAACCGCGTTTGCCCGGCGCATTTCCAAAGTTCGTCGGCGGCGGAAGAAACGACCGCGCGGATGTCGGTCCGGGAAGCCTTGCCCCAATTGTCATTTGCGACGGTGATTTGCAGCGCGGCATTTTCCTCCGCGCCAAAAATCGTGCGTGGTGCGGTGACGCCCGCAATGGCGAGGGATGTCACGAACGTGCGGCGGGAAATAAGGTTGGAACCAATCGTCATTCTGAGTGGAGAAGACCCATCGAATTTTTCTGGCTTTTTGCGGCGTCGCTTCAATCGAGAAGCGAGTAAAAAATGGCAGGGAACAGAGGTTCTTCGCTCCGCTCAGAATGACGGGATTGGACGCCGCTCCGCGAGCGCCGATTTGCCTTTACCGCGCTCTCATCGCCGCAATTCTTCCCACCCCATGAATTGGATCACCGACCCAAATATCTGGATCAGCCTCGTGACGCTGACCGTGCTCGAGATCGTGCTGGGCATCGACAATATCATCTTCATCTCGATCCTCGCCGGGAAGCTGCCGCAGGAGCAGCAGGGGAAAGCGCGCACGCTGGGTCTCATGCTGGCGCTGATCACGCGCGTGATCCTGCTCTGCTCGATCTTTGGGCTGACCCGCCTCATCCATCCGCTCTTCGCCATCTTCGGCCACGGCTTTTCCGGCAAGGATCTCGTCATGATCGGCGGCGGTCTTTTTCTGCTCTGGAAAAGCGTGCATGAAATCCACGGCAATCTCGAAGGCGAGGAGCACGAAGAATCAGCGAAAGTGGCGGCCACGATGAGCGCGGTGATCGCGCAAATCGTTGTCATCGACATCGTCTTCTCGCTCGATTCCGTCATCACCGCCGTCGGGTTGGCGACAGGTAAGAGCGATGCGCAAAGGATCAGCGTGATGATCGCTGCGGTAGTCCTGGCGATGGCTGTGATGCTCCTCGCGGCGGGAACGATCAGCGATTTTGTGAACCGTCACCCGACAATCAAAATGCTGGCGCTGTCGTTCCTGCTCCTGGTCGGCGTGGTGCTGATCGGCGACGGTTTCGGGCAGCATGTGGAAAAGGGCTACATCTATTTTGCGATGGCGTTTTCATTCGCTGTCGAAGTGCTGAACATCAAGATGCGGGCAAAGCGCAAGCCGGTGGAATTGCGGCAGAAATATTGACACGAGATGGCTCTCGCAAAGGCGGGTCTGTAAACTCCTTTGCGCGTCATTCTGAGCAGAGTCGAAGAATCCCGCCACTTCGGAAGGTGCGTTCACCCAGCATTCCACGGCATTCTTCGACTGCGATCCGACCCGCCTTCACCCGCTCGGAACTCCGCTCAGAATGACCGCATGTGAAGACGTGGCCTTCCCAAAGACGCCTTAAAACGCAAACCCGAAGCTGAAGTGGAATGCGCCGAAATCCTCCTGGGCCTGACGAGTGGGATTGATGCCGTAGTCGATGCGCAGCGGGCCGATGGGGAGCTTGTAGCGCAGGCCCGCGCCGATGGCGTAGCGCACATCGCCGGAGCCGGGCACGTCGTCGTTTTTCAAACTGCCGGCATCTAGGAAGACGGCGCCCTGGAGTCCGCCGGTGATGGGAAAAATGTATTCGACATTGGCCACGGTGTAGATGTCGCCGCCGAGCGGGTTGCCGCCGGAATCCTTCGGTCCGAGCTGGCGTTCGGAAAAGCTGCGGACGGTCGTGCCGCCTCCATTGAAGAAGCGCACATCGATCGGGAGGTCGTCGAGAATCGGCGCGATGTAGCCGACGCGGGCGCCGAGGGCGAGCATGCTTTTGCCGAGCGGCAGGTAGTAGGAGAAGCGCGCGATGCTGCGGGTGAAAGCCGCCTGGCTGTCGATGGTGGCGAACTCAAATGAGCTGTTGAAAACGAAACCGCGCGCGGGGTTGATCGGGTCGTTGCGAAAGTCGGTGGATTGGGTGAGGCCGATTGTCGCGAGCTGGTAATCGGTCGGGCCGAGGAGCACGCGATCGATGGTGCTATTGGTGACTTTGATCGCCGCTCCCTCGATGAAGGTGCCGAGTTCCAGATGCGGCAGAAGCTTGCGCGTGAGATCCACGCGGGCGCCGAATGCATTTTTGGAATAGCCCTCCTCGTCGCGTGCCTCGGAGTAAACCCGGACGCGCAAGCCGAAGCGGGTGTCGAACAACCACGGATCGACGTAAAGTATTTCACCCCGGATGCCGCGCTGGGAGTATTCGGCGGCGAAGGTGAGCGGCCGTCCGGTGCCGAAGAGATTGCGGTCGCCGAGGCGGACGCCCACAACGACGCCGTTGTAGCTGCCCGCGCCGAGGGTGAAGCCGAGCTCCCGCGCCTTGGCCTCGGTCGCGGTGAGATCGAGCCGGAGTTCATCGCCCGCGACCGGCGTGAGCGACACGCGGAGATTTTCAAACAGGCCGGTGCGGAGTAATTCGCGAAAGGTCTCGTCGAGCTTTTCGGGATCGTAGAGCTGGCCGTGGAGAGAAGCGAAGCGCTTGGGCAGGAAGCTTTCGCGCAGCCGCGGGCGCTCGGTTTCGTTTTTCGCGACGGCCCAGCCGAAGCGGTAGAGTTGTTTGTGGGCGATCGTAAAAGTCACCGGCACCCGTCCGCCCACGGCCTGCGCAGGATCGGCGGTTGCCGTGACTTCCGCCTGATAGTATCCGTGCGCCTTGTAATACGACTGGAGGTTGTGCGCCATGACGGTCGCGACGCCCGGCGCGAATGGCCCCTCGATCGATTCGCCGAGCGCGGGAATGAGCTGCTCCCGCGGGTAGAGCGTTTCGCCCGTGAAGCGCACCTCGCCGATGGCGGAACGCGGACCTTCGACGATGCGGATGGTGATATCGGCGCGCGAGCCATCCGCCGACAGAACCGCGCTCGCGGGCTCGACCGTGGCCTTCAAGTAGCCCTGCGAAAGATACAACCCGCGCACGCGATCCGCGCCCCCGGCGATCTCAGACGCGGTGTAGGGAAACTGCTCGGCATGCTTCGCCAGATGCTCCGGCGTCGCGCCGATCATGTAGTCGTAGAGGGTGGCCGACGGGATGGATTTATTGCCGGTGAAGTCGATCTTCCGCAGTAGCGAGCGCGGCCCTTCGTGGATCTTGATCACGACTTTCTCGCCGCGGATGTCGTAGTCCACGGTCGCTTTGGAAAAGCCGGCCTTGCGATAAAAAGAGCCGACGTAGAAAGCGAGGTCGTCGGCGCGGGCGGGCGTGACGCCGTTTTCGGTAAGGTCGCGCACTTCCTCCAAAAGCGGGGCGATCAGCTCGTCTTTGGAGAAGGTTTTCTCGCCGGTAAATTCGACGCGATTCCGGGCCTGCGCCTGCACGGTTTCGACGAGCAATCCAGCGCCGGGAAGTGCGCGCTGGAGGCCGCTGTCCTGCGCCGGCACCCCCGCCGCCGCGCACGTCAGCGCGAGCGCGGCGAGGCGCAGGGAGGAGCGGGAAAGGGGACGAGTGGAGTTCACGGCGCGATGGTCAGCGGAAACGAATGAGGTATTTCAGGCTTCCTGTGAAGCCGCCTCCCGTTTCGAGGTCGCCGATGAGATAGAGCTGGTCGGTCAGGCGCACGCGGCTGATGACCTGCTGGCCGCCGGTGCGGTTATCGAGCGCGCCCAGTTCAATTTGGAAACGGTTCAGAAAATCGCCGTCGCCTTTCTTCTGCGAATCGATGGCGGGCGCTTTGCCGCGCAGGAATGTTTTTCGATAGAGCTGCTGGATGGCGAGCATCGCCGCCTTGCTCGCGAGCACGTCGGCGCTGCCGGTCAATTGGCTCGCGGTCACGCCCGTGGCGAGCAGCGAGACGATGTCGGAATAGGGCAGCGGCGGTTCGCTGCTGAGTTGGATCTGCGGGTCGCTGGCCTGGCCGTAGATGTAGGCGTGGACCAGGTAATCGCGGGTTTGCGAGTCGGCCTGGAGCTCAAGCGAGGGCTGAAACGGCGCTTCTTTTTTGAAGTAGACGAAGCCACGCGAAACGCTGAGCGTGCTGAAGGGTAGCGACGCCTTGAATTCCTCAATGCGGATGCTGCCTTCGAGGTACGGCGCGAGGCCGGTGCCCGCGAACTTGAGATCGAGCGCCGCGGCGCCGTTGGCCAGATTGCCGCGGATGAGGAAGGCGTCGTCGGGCTTCGTCTTGATCGCGAGGTCGAACTTCCAATCGCGCAATGGCGGCGCAGGAAATGACACGCCCGTGTCCATGCTTTTCGCGGACTTCGGCGCAGGCTTGGCCTTACCCGGCATGGCGATCGGCAGGATGTCGATCTCTTTGAAAAAACGGCTGTGCGTGATGAAGACCGTGCCGCCCACGCTGGCGCTCGCGAGCGGTCCGGCGAGGCTGATGTCCGCATCGGCGCGGACGGTGATCGAGTCGTCGCGCTTTACCAGAACCTCGTTGGACTTGAGGTGCAGATCGAAGACGGGCTCGGTGAGTTTCGGCAGCTTGATCGTGCCGCCGAGTTTGAAAGTGCCGCCACCGAGTTCGCCTTCAAACGTATTGAAGCTGAGGGTGTCGTTGGCGAATCCGAGCCGGGCTTTGAGGCCGCGAATAGACGGGACGTTTTCGTTGTCGAGGCGCGCGTTGGCGAGGTCGAGGGCCGCGGAACCACTTAGCACCGGCTTCTCCACGGAGCCCGCGACGCGCACGTCGAGCGCGAGCGTGCCGTCGATTTTGCGAACCTGCGGCGCGAATTTCTGGACGACGGCGAGTGATGACGGCGGGAGCTGGACCTCGACGTCGAGCGGTAGTGTCGGATCGAGCTTCGCGCTTTTGACCGTGGCTTCGAGGTCGAGTGGCACATGGCCCTTGATCGTGAGCGGCTGCATCTGCGGCTGCCGCGCGACGGCGGCGAGCGTGAGGTCTTTGTTGGAATAGTGGAGGTCGAGATCGAGGTCGGCGGCATCGAGTTGCGCGACCGCTTTGGATTTGAGTTTGCGACCGTTGAATTTGAGGTGCCCAAACGGCTGGAGCAGCGTGCCACCCGCGACCAAGTTCGCGTTGATCGTGCCGCTCACAGGTGAGGTCTGTGCGAAGCTGCCGAGGAGTTTGTCGAGGTCCAGATTGGTGGCGTTGATGTTGGCCGCGAAGCGTTCTTCGAGGGGGATCGGTTGTTGCGGATTGCTGAAATTGATCGGCAGAATCGTATACCCGGTGAGCACGGTGAGATTGCCCTGCATGAGGTTCATGTCCTTGAGGCGCACCTTGCCCTCGTTCATTTCCAGAATGCCCGTGAAGCTCGTTGGGCCGGTGACCAGTTTCAGCTCCGTCGATTGCGCGAAGCCCGGTCCGTAAAGTCCGCTGAGGGTGATTTCCTTCAGAACGATTTTGTCGAAATGGCCCTGGGTCAGAGCGAAAGCGATCTGGCCGCTGTGTTCGACGGCGGGGCTCGCCGCGCCAGCCGCGGCCTTGCCCGCTTCGCCTTTGCCCGCCCACTCGACGTGGAGTGTGCCGCCGACCGATTGAGTCGCGCCAAAAACGGCAAGCAGCGGCCGCAACGCCGCCAGATTCTTGATGTCGAGGAGCAGGGCGACGTCGTACGGGAAGGGCGCCTTCACGGTGGCGGCACCGTTGACCGCGAGTTGATCCGTGGCGTTGAGTTGCAGGTCGAGCTGCTCCACGGAGGCGACGTTATTCGCGATTTGGACTTTCACGGCGAGGCTTCCGGTCTTGAAATCACCGAGCTGAAAATCGCCGCCTTGCAGTTGCACTTTTCCGCCGAGCACGTCGTTCACGAGCTGGAGATTTCCCTCGCCGTTGAGATGGCCGGAGAGGGTGGCATCTTTCATCTTGATGCCGAAGTCTTCGAGCTTCGGCACTTGCAGCGAGAACTGCGCGTCGATCGGCGCCGTCGCAGCGTCTTTGAAATCACGCGGCACGCGATACATGCCTCGCGCCGTGACGGTGTTTTCGGCGCGTCGCACCTCGAAGTTGTGCAAGGTGACGAGGTCGTTTTGATTTTCCACGTCCAGCCGCGCGGCATCGATGGTGAAATCCTGGACCCGCAAGCCGGCGATTTCGGCCACGATGTGGCTGGCGAGATTGTCGGTGGGAGCGCCCTCCGCCGGCGAGATGCGCTTCATCGCCGAGACGAGCAGCTTTGCGCCATCCACCGCGAAGCCTTTGCTGGCCAGTGTTGCCGCATCGAAGGCCAGCTCTGTTTTCACCCAGCCATTGCTCAGTTTGATTGGGCCGCCACCGGTCACGCGGCCGGAAATCGGATCCGGCAACACCCCGGTCAATGCCGGAAGATCGGGGGCATCGACCTGCAATTTCGCGTCCACCTCGCTGAGCGGAAAATCATTCACCGATTCCGGCAAGCCGACGCTGGCCACGATGCCGACCTGGTTTTTGCCGGCGGCGATATGCACGCCCTGCACGTCCGCCTTTCCGCGATCGAACTGCGCCGCGAGTTCGACGCCATCGACTTTGGTCGGACCGAAGGTTAACGCTTCGATCCGCGCACCGAGATTGCCGCGCCAGGTCCGCGGCTTTTCCGGTTCACCGGTGAAGAGGACCGACAGATTTGCCAGCTTTGCGGCTGGCGGTTTGGGCGCGCCGAAGTAGGCGGCGGCAGATTCCAGCCCAATGCCGGAGGCGGTGATTTTGAGGGTCGTGTCGTAACTCTTGTCGAGGTTCTCGCCTTTTTTGTCGAGCTGGCTGCCCGCGAGAGAAAGCGTCAGTTTTCCACCGAAGACGCTGGCCTTCAGACTCATCCCGCCGATTTTTTTGGCGCGTTGCGAAGCGTCAAAATTTACCTCGTCGAGCACGAGCTCAGGTGCGAGCCGCAGCCCGTGGATGAAGAAGTTCCGCTTTTCGTAACTCGTCTCGGCCGCGAGATTCTCCCACAGCGGCACGCCCGGAATTTGCAGGCGCGCGATGCGCAGATAGCCGGTTTTTTCCGGATCGAGATACAGATGAAAACCTTTGACCTCCGTCACATTGTTCTCCGCGCGGACGATGATGTTGAAGTTTTCAATCCGGACGCGATCGGCGTAAGCGGCAGGCTGGCCGAGCAGATTGTTCAGGTCTTCGGCGAGCGAACGCTTTTGCTGCCGCTCGGGTTCGCTCTGGCTCGGAAGTGCATCGATTTCGAGCTCTGCATTGGCGACTTCGTAACTCCGCAAAAACTCGCCGACACCGTTGCGGAAAAACAGCGGGATGCTGTAATCAAGCCGCACGCGCTCGATATCGATCCGCCGCACCGGGCTCGGCGCGTGGCCCGTGGGCACAGCGTGAATGTGCTCTACCGTCAGGTTCGTGAAGATGCTGCCGGAGAAGTGAACGTCGAGTTTCAGATTCTGCTTCGCGGCGACCTGAACGAGCAGCAGGCGCATGCCGGTGAGGAACAGCGGGCGATGAAAAACCACCACGACGAGCAGCAGAATTCCAAGCCATCGGAGGACGCGCCGCCCGCGGGCGCGCTTCGGTGGCGCAGTCACGGGTGGCGATTCGGTTTCCGGCATTGGCGGCATAGGCTAGCGTGCCTTGATTCGACTGCAAGACGCTGGGAGGTTGGCAGCGGGAAAACTTCTCCTATAGGGTCCGCCCGATGAGCGCCTTCCAAACCTTTGCCCAACGCGCCGCACCGGCGGTCCGGCTGTGGGTGGTGCGCAAGTGCGCGATCATCT
>JBBSDS010000091.1:0-14627 GCA_038240495.1 Chthoniobacterales bacterium
AGCTCAGCATCCGCCCCTTCGATCTTGTCATCACGGACCGCGCCATGCCCCAAATGAATGGCGACCAGTTTGCCACCGCCGTCCGCGCTCTTTATCCCGACTTGCCGGTGATGCTACTCACGGGCTTCGGCGATCTGATGGCGGCCGTTGGTGATCATCCTTCAGTCTTCGACGTTGTCGCATCCAAGCCGTTTACCGTGGATTCACTCCGCAACGCGATTGCCCAGGCGATCGCGCATCGTTCGGCTGCATCCGTGCAGCCCGCACTGTCCGGAGGTGTCACGATTCATTCCGCGGTATCGCCGAGCTTCCGGAGCGAAGTACTACCTGACCGGGTTTAGCGACCGGATTCGTTCTGGGATTTGCGGGTGCGTGAGCCTTTCGCGGTAAAGGAAATGGTGGCTGCCGCGCATGAAGGTCAGCGAGGGCCACGCGCGCAGTTTGGCGCTAAGTTTTAACCCGCGCCCGAAAGTGACGCTTGTCTCGGTCGTGACTCTTACACAATATGTAGTGGTCGCGCGGAGAGTCAGCACAACATATCGCGCATTTCTCCCAGAAAATCATGATGCCGTGTGATCAAACATGTCCCTTGTGCGGTAACGCAAACCAGTGCCAGCTCGCAACGACAGACGGCTACAAAGGACCGTGCTGGTGCGCAGCCGAAACTTTCCCGGCAGGATTATTGGAGACTGTTCCCGAAGAGGCGCGCCGGACTGCGTGCGTTTGCCGGACCTGCGTGGTCACCGCGCGTTGTGCCGCAGCGAAGGCGCGGCAGGCGCCAACCCTGCAATCGGGTGACTTCTACATCGAGGGACACACCGTGGTCTTTACCGCACAGTATCATCGACGCCGCGGGTATTGCTGCGGAAGCGGATGCCGCCATTGCCCGTTCGATGCGGTCGAGCGCGCCGTGGCGACAGCACCCGCGCGGTGTAGTGCGGCAGCCTGAAGCATCGGGGCGGCATTCCACTATTTGGCGGGTAACTCGTGATCCGGCAGTCGTCGGATGTCGTCCTTTGCGCGCTCTCGTAACGACCGAATGCATGGCCGAGTCAATCACGACAAACACTCCACTCTGCGCTTTCGCCAGTTCGGACCCGATGGTATGTAGCGTGCTTGGGAATTTCGCCAAAAAATGGATACTGAACTTCAATTCGATCAGGTGCAGCAGCCTGCGCCGGCGGCGTGCAGCACATGCCAGAGCGCCTTGCGGGGCTCTTATTTTCAAGCTGGCGGCCACATTCTTTGCGAGAGTTGCGCAGCGAATGTGCGGAACGCTTTCCAAGACAAGAGCGGCGGTTTTGGCCGCGTCATGAAAGCCATCGGGCTGGGAATCGGCGGCGGACTGGCCGGTGGCGCGGTTTACACGGCGGTGCTCGCGCTTGCGCAGATCAATGCGGCGCTCATCACGATCCTCATCGGATGGCTCGTCGGCAAAGGCGTGAGCAAAGGCTGCGGTGGTCGCGGGGGAGTTGGCTACCAGATTCTCGCGGTGCTCATTACCTATTTGACGATTGGCTTATCAGTGACGCTTTCCGAGGTGCTCACGAGCGATGTCGCGCACGGCAGCATCCTTGAAGCGGTCTTTATCTGCATCGTTGGCGCATTTTTCGGGCCGGTCTTGATGGGGATGTCGAGCATCCTCGGGGCGGTCATTACGTTTTTCGGCCTGCTCCGTTCCTGGCAATTGAACAAGGCGGTGCAGATCCAAATCACCGGACCGCACGCGCTGGCTCCAGTCGCAACGCCAGCGGCAGTCAATGTTCCGCCGCTGGATAGCAACCCGGTGTATCCGCAAAGTGCCTGAGGTGCCTCCGCCGTTGCCCGCTCTCGGCTGCCGCCAATGCGGTTCCGAAGTGGTGCCGTCGATCCTGCGTTGCCCCGGCTGCGGCGCGCTGGTGCATGCGGAGGAACTCAAGCGTCTTGCGGCCGTCGCGCAACAGGCCGCCCCCAGCGACGCGCTCGCCTCGTGGCGGCAGGCGATGGCGCTCCTCCCGGCGGATTCGACGCAGGCCGGTGCCGTGGCGCGGAAAATCGAGGAGCTTTCGCACCTCGTGGAGAAGAGCCCGCAGCCTGCTGCGGGTGGTGGAAAGTGGAAGGGTGTGGCCGGGAGTGGAGGCGTCATTTTACTGCTGCTCGCCAAATTCAAAACGGTCATCTTCCTTCTGCTCAGCCAGGGCAAGCTGCTCCTGCTCGGGCTGACGAAAATGGGGACGCTCCTCTCGATGTTTGCGTCGTTCGGCCTCTACTGGAGTTTGTATGGCTGGAAATTTGCGGGCGGTCTGATCCTCTCGATCTACGTCCATGAAATGGGCCACGTCTTCGCGATTCGCCGACTGGGCATGGCCGCCAGCGTGCCAATGTTCATCCCTGGTTTCGGCGCCTTGATCCGGCTCCAGGCGCAATACATGACGCCCCGCGAAGACGCCCGCATCGGTCTCGCCGGGCCCATCTGGGGTTGCGGTGCCGCGGTCGCGGCTGCGCTGCTCGGCATTGCTTTCAACTCTCCGGCGTGTCTGGTCGTCGCGCAGTGGGGCGCGTGGATCAATCTCTTCAATCTCACTCCCGTGTGGTCGCTGGATGGCGCGCGCGGCTTCCATGCGTTGCGCCGCCGCGAGCGAATCATCGCGACGGTCGTCTTCGCGGCGTCGTGGCTGCCGCTCAATCCCGGCTTCGGCTTGCTCGCCGTCGGTGCCGGCATCTATGGAGTGACGCGTCCGAATGAACCCGCGGCCACCGATCGGCGCGCTTTTGGAGAATACCTCGCGCTCTGCGTAGCCCTCTCGGCGATCAGCTGGCTATCGGGTCTCCATCAGCCGGCCGGTTTGCCGTAATCGAAAAATCGGGCTGCTCACCGGCCGGGAAACATGGAGGCGGGGCTCGCGACGAAGCGTCGTGATTTACGTAACCCTTTCTTGGCGCCGGAATGCTGAAAAAGAAAGACACTACCCGGTCCGGCGATTCTTCTCAGGTCGCTTGCACTCTGGACTTCCCACTTTGAAAAGCTGTGGCATTCTTCCGCGCCGTGAAGACACCTGAGACCCCCCGTTCGTATCTGCCGAGGCTGACCGATCCATCGGCCGCCGAAGAAAGGGAAGAAAAAATCCTCCCGCGTTACGTGGAGCTCCGCGCGCTGCGGGAGCACGGTTTCGGTCCGCGCAATCTCTTCTGGGGTGTCTTCACACTTCTGCTGGCGCTCGCTCTGCTGGTCGCGGCGCTTTTCTTCGCGGGGCCGAAGGCGTTCCTTTCTCTCGCGACCACGCTGCTCACTTTCACGGTCCTCTTCGTTCTCTCGCGCTTGCACATTTTTCGGCAACGCAACGGCGCCTTTCTCGCGCTCGGGCTCATCTGCCTGCTCGGGGCGTCCATCCCGCTGGTCGAGCGTGCTTTCTCTCTTCTGGAAACGCTGGTGCGGCAGCAGGCTTCCGGCGCTGCGAGTTCCACGACCGCGTCGCGAACGGTCGAAGGCGGGGTGCCCTTGCTCACGCAATCCTTCGCGCTGTCCAAGCCCGAGGGAACGGCGCTGAATGTCAAAGTGCTCAAGGATTCCCGCGTGGTCATCGGGGACCGGCCGTTCCAGATCAAAGCCGGCGATCTATTTCCGCTCGTCGAAGCGAAAATGGACGAGGTTACTTTTGGGGTGCGCGACTTGCAGGTTTCGCTGCCGGTGAACGTCGTCGAGATCATCGATCCGCAGGCGGTCGCGAAAGGCGTGACCGCTGCGGCCAATCCGCAATCAACCCAAGTCGCGCCCGGCACGACGAAACCATCGGCTGCCGCGCTGCCTTCGCCGCCGGACTTGGCGGAGATCACGGTCAGTGCGCAGCAGGAAGCCATCCGCCGCTATCCCGCGCTCGGAGTCAAAGATTCGCTGGAAAACGCCGCCTTCGTTTCGACTTACAAGCAACTCAAAGACGCCGGCGGCGCAGATTTTTTTTCCAATCCAGAGTGGCCGATTGAATTGGCGGAACTTCTGGCGAAGCGGGAAGGCTGGAATCGGGGCGGACGCCCGATGACCACGGGACCCGCACCAGTTCTTGATCCGCCGGCCACGGAACGTTCGATCGACGACGGCGACGCGGGTGCCGGCGCTGGTGTCCCTCGGTCGAGTCGCACGTACCGCTGACTGCGTTCGGTCGCCCGGCGAGTCTCTATTTCAAGCTCTCAAGATACTTGAGGCTTTGCGGGATCGCCGTTTCCACGGTCGGCGATTCGTCTTCGATGAAGTAGTGCTTCACGCCCACCTTCGCGGCTTCGCTCAAGACCGCCGGCCAGTCCACCATCCCCGTGCCAAGCGGCACATCGTCGGTGAGCGGCGCCTTGCCCGTGAAGATTCCGGTGACGGCGCCCTTGCGGATGTCCTTGAGATGCATCAGCACCCAGCGATTTGGATATTTCGCGAGCAGTTTCGCGGCATCCTTTCCGGGGTGGGTGACCCAAAAGACATCCATCTCGAAGTTCACAAATTCCGGATTGGTTTCCTTCACCAGCAGATCGAAAAGCGTCTCGCTGCTTCCCTCGGCCGCAGGGCGAAATTCGTAACCGTGCGGATGATACGCAAACGCAATGCCGGCTTTCTTGAACGCCTCACCCCACGTGTTGAAATCCGCCGCGGCGCGTTTCACGTCCGCCTCGGTGAAATTCGTGCCGTCGTGCGGAATCCACGGGCACGCCACGAATTCCAGCCCGATCGCCCTGGCTTCGGCAATGGCCGCATTCACGTCCTTCTTCATCGCATCGTATTGAAAGTGGCCGCTCACCGGCTTCAACCCGCGCTCCATCAGCATCGTGCGCAATTTCTCCGGCGGCATACCGTAAGTGCTCGCGGTTTCCACTTCCACGAAACCGAAGGCCTTTGCCTTGTCCAAAGTTCCCGGCACGTCGGCTTTTGCGGATTCGCGCAGGCTGTAAAGTTGGAGACCCGCCGTGCCTTTGAAACTGCCGGCATCGGCAGCCAGCGCGGTGAGGGGAGCGAGGATGAAGGGGAGGAGGAAACATTTCATCCCTCGCCTTTATCCGAATCGACAAAGAGTGTCACGGAAGGCTTGCGGTTCTTGCGATGGTCGCGATTTCACGTCAGGCTGTTCGCGATTCAGTTCCCCACCATGCGCCATGGATTTCGCCAAACTCTTCCGTCATGAAACTGACTGCTTCGTCGTCGAGAGCGGAGAATTTATTTTTCGCGAAGGGGCTCCGGCCGACAGCATGTATGTGATCCTCGAAGGCACTGCCGAAATTCGGGTTGGCGACCGCGTGGTTGAAATATCGGGGCCGGGCAGGCCAATCGGCGAAATGGCGCTCATCGACCGCGGTCCGCGGACCGCGACCGTGCGCGCGGTGACCGTATGCAAGCTCATGCCCGTCAGCGAACCGCGCTTCCACGCTCTGATTGCAGAGACCCCGCATTTTGCGACTTACGTGATGGAAGTCATGGCGGGCCGATTGCGCCAGACGGATTATCTGGTGGCTGAGGGATCCGCGGTGGAGAAGGCCTGATAACTCGTCCTCGTCCTCGTCCTTCGTCCTCGTAATCGAGAGGAAAACGAGAACGAGAACGAGGACGAAGGCCTGCGATGTCAGGTGGCGCCGACTTTCGGTAAAACCTCTTAAATGTTGTGTGCAGCGCTTACTCGCCGCGCAGATGCCGTAGCGCTTCGAAGATCGCCGGCAGGATCAATGGGAGGCATTCGCCGATGGCGCGCGGGTTGCCGGGAAGATTGACGATCAGCGATTTGCCGCGCGTGCCAGCGGTACTGCGCGAAAGAATTGCCGTCGGCACTTTTGCAAACGACTGGATGCGCATGATCTCGCCAAAGCCCGGCAACTCGCGTTCGAGGACTGCGCGCGTCGCTTCAGGCGTCACATCGCGCGGCGCGGGACCCGTGCCACCGGTGGTGACGACGAGGTCGCAGCCCCCGGAATCGCAAAGCCATCGCAACGCCGCCTCGATCTCGTGACGTTCATCGGGAATGAGGACGCGCACCCATTCGATGGGTTCCGCGACTTGCTCTCCGAGGATGCGCTCGATTTCCGGTCCACTCCGATCTTCGTACACGCCCGCGCTGGCGCGATCACTGAGAGTCACGCGCGCGACTTTCACGACTTGATCTTCTCCACGACGCGGATGCCCTCGATGACCATCGTCTTATCGACCGCCTTGCACATGTCGTAGATCGTCAGCGCGGCCACGCTCACGGCGGTCAGAGCCTCCATCTCGACGCCTGTCTTCGCCGTCGTCGAGACGCTCGCACGCACCCGCACGGCGTCGTCTTCCACGGTAAACTCCACCTCGACCGCATCCACTGGCAGCGAGTGGCAGAGCGGGATCAATTCGTCGGTTCGCTTGGCCGCTTGAATCGCCGCGATCTTCGCCACAGTCAGCACATCGCCTTTTGGCAGTGCCCGCTCGCGCAGCGCGACGATGGTCTCATGCTGGCAGCGCACGGCTCCTTCCGCCCGCGCCACGCGACGCTGCAGCGGCTTGTGCCCGACATCCACCATCCGGGCCGTGCCGGCGTCGTCGAGGTGGGAAAACTCACGGCTGCGATTGCTCATCACGCCACGCTGCCATTTCGGACCGCGCCCGTCGAGCCCGCCGGCTTCGATCGCCTGTTCGGTGAAACACGATTTTGAGGGGCGCACCGCGGAGGCCGTCTGCGATTTATTGAATGAGAAGCGGAAGTTTGCGGTCGAATTTTGACGGGGCGTGACGGCGCGAATCGTTGCTCCGGTTCAAGTTGCCCCGAATACAACAATCCAGAATCCAATCCCATGAAAACACACACGACACTAATCGCGGCGTGCGTCGCCGTTCTCGGCTTCGCCATGGCGGCACCCGCCGATGCGAGCTGCCATCACAAAAAGAAGCATCATCATCATCACGACAATTACGGCTCCAACTATCGTGATTACGGCTACTCGCAGCCCTACTATCGGTCTTACTATCAGCCGACATACTATCAACCGACTTACTACAGCGAGCCATATTCCTCGGGATATTGTGCCCCCCGTTACTATGGGCATTCTCGTAGTGGAGTGACGATTTCGTTCGGTGGAAATCGCGGCTACTACCGTTAGGTGATCCTCGCTCGCTCACTTACCCGTCTTGATGCAGTAAAGCGCCTGATGGGTGCGGATGAAGAGTTCGCCGTTGCTGGGCACGACGGAAGAATTGCTGCGCTCGCCGAGTGAGTTCACCGCGACGAGTTCATACTTCGGATTCGCTCTAAAAACGAAGCAATCCCCGCCTTGCGTGACGGTGTAGCACTTACCCTGGCTGAACATTACGCTGCTCCAATTCGTCCCCGACTTACCCTGGCCCTGGAGGCGCTCCTTCCAGAGTTCGGCGCCAGTCTTCAGGTCGAGACACATCGCTGTGCCGGGATCGTTGTGGATGTAGATGTGGCCTTCATGCACGACGCCGGAGCCAATGCGCTGCGGCGAACGCGGATGCTCCCAAACCCTGGCTGATGCCGTGATGTCGCCGCTGCCACCGGCACGAACGGCGATGGCCGAGCCCCCGTAGCCACCCATCGCGACCACGATACCGTCGCCGTAAATCGGAGAAGTATAAAGGAGCGGACTTAGGCCAGAGCAGGTCCAAAGTTCCTTGCCTGATTTCGGCTCATAGGAGGCTAGTCGGTCCGGCCAACTCATAAGTAACTGGTCCTTGCCCTCAACCTTCGCGATGACCGGTGTCGTCCAAGAACCGATGAAGGTGGGATTGCCGCCCTTCTTATCGCCTGCACCCTCAGTCGGCGCTTTGTTGTAGCCTGTATCTTCGTCCTTCTTCCAGACGGTCCGGCCAGTCTTCTTGTCCACGGCGAGAAGATAGGTGGTTTCGCCGGGGCCGAAGTTGAGAAAGCAGAGGTCGCCGTGAATCACGGGCGAGGAGGCGTTACCCCAGATGTGAATCTGCTGTCCAAGATCCGTGCGCTTCCAAAGCTCCTCGCCATTGAAGTCATAGCAATACAGACCGTCGGACGCGAACGAGACGATGACACGCTCGCCATCGGTGACGGGCGATGCGGAGCAATATGGATTCGTCGCATGGGTCGGATCTTTTTCGCTGGTCGTGACGCCGACCTGCCAGAGCACCTTGCCGTCGGTGCGGGCAAAGCACATCAGCGTACGGCGGTCGCCGACGGCTTGGGTAACGAAGATGCGGTCGCCCCAAACGATCGGCGTCGAGTTGCCGGGCTCGGGCAAGGTGACCCGCCACTTAACATTCTCGGTCGCGCTCCATTTTTCCGGGAGGTTTTGTTCCTCGCAAATACCCGTGCCGAGCGGGCCGCGCCAGGCGGGCCAGTCGGCGGAATTCACCGGAGTTGTAAATGCCGAGAGTGCAATGGCGAACAGCGAACGAGTGGATGTTTTCATGAGGGGACGATTCGACTGACATTCAAACGAATCAGCCGGCCGTTGCCACGCCCATTCCGATGAGCAAGCACTCGGCAACCGAGTCGTTTTTTACCGGTCCCGTGTCGGGCGCGATGCGCAACAAGCCATTCGCCGCAACCAGTCCGCGCAAATCGCCGGAGCTTTGCCAGGGCAGCGGATGCGCCCGGAGCGCGCCATCGCCGATGTCCACCCGCGCCGGCCACCAAGTCTCGCGCGCGTCAGGCTTCGCAGCCAAATCCTCCGCCAGCGCAATCTGCACCAGCGGCCACGATCGTGGACCGTTTTCCACGCATTCGAGCGCGAGCTTGATGGCGACTTGGAAAGTGACGAAGTGGGAAACCGGATTGCCAGGAATGACGAAGGCGGGTTTTCCGCCGCGCGTGGCAAAGACCAGCGGTTTGCCGGGGCGGAGATTGAGTTGCCGGAAGTGGACCGCAAAACCAAGCTGCTCCAGCGTGCGCACGCCAAAGTCGTAATCCCCGACGCTCGCTCCGCCGGAAATCAGGAGCACATCCCAGTCTTTCCCCGCATGCGCTTTGATCGCATCAACGAGTCCATCGAGGGTATCGCCGCAGCGACCTTGTGCCGCGAGTCGTGCGCCTGTCTCCGCGAGCAGCGCGGCGACCAGAGTTGAATTGGAATCGCGAATCTGCCCGACGCGAGGTTGCGTGGCGGGATCGACCAATTCATTTCCCGTCGCGAAGTGCAGCACTCGCGGGGCGGGGGAGACGCGCGGGGCGGTGATTCCGAGTTGCGCGAGCAGGGAGACTTCGCCGGCGCGCAAGCGGACGCCGGCGCTGAGTAACAGATCCCCGCGCCGCGCATCCTCGCCACGCCGGCGAATCCACGTTTTCGCGTCGCGCTGTCGTGGCGTCATCCACTCGCCATGGCGTTCAGCCATCTCCTGCATGATCACTTGCGTCGCGCCCGTCGGAAGCTGCGCTCCCGTGAAGATGCGCGCGCATTCTCCGCGGTGGATTGCGACTGTCGGCGCTTCTCCAGCCTGGATTTCTGCCACCACGCGAAATCGTTCCGACGTGTCGTCGGCCGCAACGGCGTAGCCATCCATCGCCGAGCGGTCGAACGCGGGCAGATCCTCGGGCGCGAACACATCTTCGCGCAGGACGCGCCCGTGCGCCTCGGCGAGTGGCGTGGCCACAGGATCAAGCGGGCGCACGGCTTGCGTGATGACGGAGCGCGCATTGGCGAGGGAAAGCATGGGACGAATTTGTAGCGGGGAAGGGGAAGTCCGGCTACATCACAACGATGGAAGTGAAAGTCCTCGCCTTCGCCCAAGCGCGCGATCAACTCGGTTTCGCCGAGCGTCTGGTGACGTGTGAACCCGGGGAATCGCCGCGTGCCGTCCTCGCGCGGATCGCGCCGGAGCTGCGCTTGGAGGCGATGCGCGTCGCCATCGATCAGGAGTATCAATCGTGGGATGTGCCGCTGGGTGGCGCTTCGGAAATCGCACTCATCCCGCCGGTGAGCGGGGGCTGATTTCTTCATGGAAAAGCAGATCCTCTTCACCACGGAACCGATCGTCATACCCGCGCTGGCGCTGCCTTCGCGCGAGATTGGCGCTTGCGTCGAGTTCCAGGGAGTCGTCCGCGAGACGGAGCAAGACCGGCTACTTGCCGGCCTGCAATACGAAGCCTACGAATCAATGGCCGTCCGGCAATTGGAGCGGATTTTCGACGAGCTGTCTGCCGCCCATCCTTGCGCTGCGGTGACCTTCATTCATCGCCTCGGTTGGGTGCCGGTGGGTGAGGCGTCGCTCTTCGTCCGCGTGCTTGCAGCGCATCGCGGAGAGTCGCTCCGCTTTTGCGCAGAAGCGATCGATCGTATGAAAGTGGACGTGCCGATCTGGAAGCGCGTCTACGAGCGACATCGCACGGCGTAGCCGGGACCCTTCGACTCCGTTTCGTCCCACCTACGCCCATGACGAAACTCCGCTCAGGATGACACGCTACCTTCCACGGAAACTCTTTATGGCAGATGTTTTAGCTGCCGATCCGCTCGGATACGGACACGCACAAGCCGATGAACGTTTCCTCGGCGAGGCTGAGCCGGCGGCCTCGCCAATGGAGCACACCCCACCGACGGCGCAGCTTGCGCCGGCCAAGTGGCAGGGCGACGAGCGAGCGATCGCGCAACTCTTTCTGCGCGGTCCACGGGGCGAGAATGCTCACGCCCAACCCGAGCTTCACCAATTCTTTGATCGCCTCCATGTTGCCGAGATCGAGCAGGCTGTGCATGACAATTCCTTCCTCGCGGAAGTATTCCTCGATCATCCGGAAGGTATAGCTGTAGCTCTTCTTGCCATAGACGATGTAGTTCTGCCGCGGGATTTCGTCGCGCGGCACCCGGCCATCTTTTGCCCAAGGGTGCAGCGGGCTGACGATGAATCGCAGCTCATCGGTAAAGAGCGGGCGAAACTCGAGTTGCTCTTCGCGTCGTGGTTCGAGGTTCACCGCGAGATCGACGCGATGCGCACGCAAGGCTTCGATCATTTCCGGCGTGTCGCCCACCTCGATGGAAATGGCGCATTGCGGAAAGCTTTCTTTGAATTCGCGCAGGACACCCGGCAACACATGCTGGCAGGCCGTGGTGCTGGTGCCGATGCGCAAGCGGCTGCTACCCCATTTGCCGAGGCGGCCGAGCTGCGTGCGCGCGGCTTCCATTTCCAAAAGAATCTTTTGCGAGTGCATCAGCAGTTGTTCTCCGGCCTGCGTGAGCGCCACCGATTTGCCCAACCTGTCTAAAAGCCGACAACCGATTTCCTGTTCGAGCGCCTTCATGGCGTGGCTGATGGCCGATTGGGATAGGTGAAGTTCCTTGGCCGTTTCGGTGAAGCTCCCGGTCCGTGCGAGGATCGAGAAGGCGCGTAGCTGTCTGCTATCAAGCGGTTGTGACATGCATGAATCTCATTCATCATTTTCATCGGAAAGTCGAAGCCCATTTCTATAGACGCGGGATGGGCGATGGCACGAGGAACGCTAAACGGGGCGTCTGTCACACTTTTCATCCGACTGATGCGCAAAAAAACGACATCTCATCGCCGCGTGATCCGCCTGGGTTTTGTCGCCCTTTCCGATTGCGCTCCGATCGTCATGGCGCATGAACTGGGATTATTCGCGAAGTACGGACTGAATGTGGAACTGCATCGTGAAGTGGGCTGGGCCACGATCCGCGACAAGGTCGTCTATGGTGAATTGGAAGCGGCGCACGCGCCCGCGGGGTTGGTCGTGGCCGCGAGTTGCGGCCTCGGTTCCATCCAGACAGAATGCCTCACCGGGCTGGTGATCAGCCTGCATGGCAACGCGATCACGCTTTCGCAGGACTTGTGGAAGAGGGGTGTGCGCGATGGCAAAACCCTTTGCCGGGAAATCGCCGGGAGCGACCGCGTCCACACCTTCGCCGTGGTGCATGCGTTTTCCGCCCACAGCATTCTGCTTCGCAACTGGCTGCGCGACCACGGCATTCGCCCGGAGCGCGATGTGCAGATCGTGGTCGTTCCCCCCGCGCAGGTCCATGCGAACCTGAAAGCCGGGCACCTCGATGGCTATTGCGTCGGCGAGCCGTGGAACTCGCTCGCGGTCCTTTCCCGGCACGGTTGGTGCGTGGCGACGAGCGAGGAACTCGCGCCGCGGCATCCGGAAAAGGTGCTCATGGTGCGCCGGACTTTTGCCGAAGCGGCGGAGCAGGAGCATCTCGCGCTCATCGCTGCGCTGCTCGAAGCGTGCCGCTTTTGCGAGCGTCCCGAAAACCGCGAACGGCTCCTCGAAACGCTCGCCCAGCCGGAATATGTCGGCGCACCCATTCTCGCCCTGCGCATGGGCATGGCCGGGACTTTCGATTACGGCAACGGCCGTGTTGAGAAGCATCGATCTTTCCATATCTTTGCCGGCGAGGGCGTCAACGCGCCGACGCCGGAAAAAGCCGATTGGGTGATTCGAAACCTGATCGCCTCGGGGATCATCAAAGATTCCACGCTCGTGCCCCAGGAGCGGGCGCCGGAATGGTTCCGCGCAGACCTCTTTGCCCAAGCCGCGCAACTCACGCCCAACGCTCCATGATTGGATACATGGGATGACAAAGATCGTTTACTCTCACAGCGACATTAGCGGAGCGTCATTAGCGAAAACAATCTGCCTGCCCATTTTCACAGAACTCGCCGCCATTTCCGTGAGTGGCGGTCCAGCATGATCTGGATGCTTCAGATCCCACACCACCACCACACAGCGGAGCAGCAACTCCGCGTTCCCACAACCAAGCAGACCACCCATTCAAGCTCCGTCTTTCCGACAACAGCGGATACGGATCTGGATCAGAAACCAAGGAACCTATGCAATCTCACCTAACTTCGGGCCGCATATCATGGTGTGCCCTTCAACGGCACGTCGCTTCGATCATCGTTGCAGGTTCACTGGCCGTAATCGGCGCCAATACAGCTAACGCTCAGGATGCCAGTGCGCTGGTCGAAAAGTTGATCAAAAAAGGCATCCTCACCGAGAAAGAAGGGACAGAGGTGCGGACAGATATGCAGAAGGAATTTTCGCAGACTTCTGCCGGGAAGCTCAAGTTAAGCGACTCAGTATCGAAGCTGAAGCTCTACGGCGATCTGACCCTTTTCTGGCAATACAATGACAACGAAAGGCAGATTAATGATGGTTCGCATTTGAATCAGCAGTCGCGCTTTCGTTACCGGCTGCGCTTGAATGCGGACATCGAACTGGGTCCAGAATGGTTTGCGGGGTTGCAATTGCAGACCGGGCAGACGCCCGATGCGGCCAAGCAGACCTATAGCAACGGCTTCAACAACGACAACATCTTCATCTCACGGGCCTATTTGGGTTGGCACAACGATTGGCTGAAGGTGGTGGCCGGCAAGCAGGCGAATCCGATTTATACGACCGATTTGGTGTGGGACCCGGACATCAACCCGGCCGGTCTTACCGAAACGATTGCCTTCCACAAGATGCCGCTCTTCGGCGGATCGCATGGGCCAGGCGGCGATGGCAAGGACGTAAAATCGGCAGTCGATGCGGTGCCTTATGTCTCACCGTGGGAGATAACTTTCGTCGCCGGCCAATTCATCTTCGGAGATAACAATGAGTTTAATAATACCGGTGACCTAAGTTCAGACCCGTGGATTTTCGACCAGCAGTTGATCGTAACTTACAAATTCAACAAGGATACGAGCATCACCGTGGCGCCTGGATTGTTCGTGGAGTCCGCCGGGCACGTGACTGGAGCGCTCAACTCGCTCCCATTTGCGGATGAGAATGCGATTAGCAGTGGGACGACCGCCGTCCAGACGACGGTGCAGGATCAGGACGTAGTGGCGATCACTTACAACGCCGCCGGCGTTCCAACCAGAACGGTGACGCCCTTAACCACAACGACGACGGCACAGACGACGCTGACGCCTAACAATCGGACGGTGGGGTCTGCGACCGTGAGTGGTCCGCGGACGATTACCTCGACGGCGGTGGCGGTGCGCAAGGGCGGGGCGTTTGCGGCCACGGGTGCGGCCTCCGGTTTGCCGAACGATCCATCAAAAGCCAACCAAAGCTTTACAACGACGATCAATAAGCAGGACCAGACGGTCTCGACGACGAACAACGTGACGCTGCCGGCGGTGACGGGGGAAACACGGGCGCTGCACCTCCTCACAGCTCCAGGCGACATCTCCTTCAAGATTGGCGGGTTGAAGTCGAAGCTTTACTGGGACGTAGCTTACAACGTTAGCGGACGAAACCGTTACGATAATGTCTATCAGTTAAAGGACTTTGGCAGCCGCGAATACAAGACGCGCGACGCCCTGGCGTGGGTGGTCGGGCTGCAATTGGGTCAGACCAAGAAGAAGGGGGACTGGTCGGCTTATCTCAACTACCGGGAGATGGGAATTGCCTCGGTGGACCCGAACTTGAATGACAACGAAATCGCGGGTAGCTCCTTGAACAGCCGTGGATTCAAGCTGGGACTGGCCTACCAGTTAGCCGATGCCGTGGTCATCCAGGCCACTGGATATCTGTATTGGAATCTCGACAACAACCTTTTCGGCGGTCGCGCCACGAGCGTCGGAGGCATCGCGCCATACAATACCTACAACGAGCTGCAACTTGATATCAGCATCAAGTTCTAGCCAATCCTTCCGGACGTCCACAGCGGCCCGCTCCTCGACGGAGCGGGCCGCTTTTTTTGTCCAATCTTGCGGGACGCCT
>JBBSDS010000092.1:0-14514 GCA_038240495.1 Chthoniobacterales bacterium
TAAATTCTCGAAGCACGAATCCAAATCCCCAATCTTCCTTATTCCCGAAAAGCTTAGGAAGGTATCCGTTGGGATCTTTCATGGCGGACATCGAGGAGGTGCGATTGTGAATATCCTCCATTTCACTTATGCTTTTCTCCCTCGGCTTCTCTACAATTGTTCTAAGGTTTTTGAGAAATGGGAGGAACTCGCCTCCATCGGTAGGAATTGGCCCCACGGAGCTAGACATTGTAGCTCCTTTGTCGAGGAAGTCGAATTCTTCATCTAATTTCGGCAGCCAAATGAAGAGTGGTGACTGAAGTGATTTCTCAGCGGCGGGTATCTCTCTCCTGACTTCACCATGGCGGTTTAGATAGGCGATAGGTGTCGTTGGCGCCATGGTGACACAAAGTTTGTATCCAGCCAATAAATCCTGATTCTCTTCCGCGAATTGGTGGATATTGTATTGCCGAGATGGCGAGGACTCGTTTCTTTTGATCATATTTGTGGCCTAACTCTGAATTCGGCGAATGGGGGGTAGAAGGAAAAAGGAAAAAGCTTCGCATAAATCCGGGAATGCCGTCGATGCTCTCTGTTCGGTTTCTGCTAAAAGCTGTCTCCAGCCAAGCCGAAATTGCTCGATGAGGTCAGAAGTTTTATGCGAAGGGCGCACTCCTGCCGGCGCACGGAAGGGGCCGATCGCGACTGGATTCGGCGCTTCACCCTTTTTTTTCGCGTTCTGCAAGAGAGGCTTTCGGCAGGCCCTTGCCGGGGCCGTTGCACGGCGCGGCGGGGGGTGGTCACCTGAGCGTGCGGCCGAGGCCCGCCCCTGATCGCGAAGCGCTGCTTCATCCGTGGAAGGGCGTTCCCGAGCCTGCCCATTCTCCTGTTGCCGCTGGTCGCGGACACCGCCGCCCCGGTCCTCCACTTGGGATCGAGGGGAAGAAATCTCGATTAAGACGCGCCGGATATTGATCAAGACACGCCGGATATTAGTCAACCGGAACTAAGGCAATACCCGTTCCCAGGCAAGTTGGCACGAGGTTAGCTAAGATCATTCTCGGGAGCGGATGACCTGTCTCTCATCACAATGCCGCCCGCTCTTCCAGCCATTGCCGGTGATGCCTCCGCGCTGCGGCGTGCCTTTCAAAATCTCATCGCGAAGGAGCAACCTCACATCACGCCGCGAACGGTCGATGTCCACATCGCCTGGCTGCGCCAAAAGCTCGAAGACAAACCCGATTCACCCCGTCACATCGCCACAGTCCGGGGCGAGGGCTATCGCTTCGGTAAGTGAGTCCCGTGGGTGCCGGCGAAATTACTCCGTGTCGTTTGGGAGCAGGTCGGGGCGGACGCGCCGAGTCTTCTCCAGCGCTTGTTCGCGCCGCCATTTTGCGATCGCTGCGTGATTTCCGCTGAGGAGAATATCGGGCACGCGCCAGCCGCGGAATTCGACGGGGCGGGTGTATTGCGGGAACTCGAGGAGGCCACTCGAAAAGCTGTCGTCGGACGCGCTGTTTTCATCGCCGAGGACACCGGGGATGAGGCGGACGATGGCGTCGGTGAAGACGGCGGCGGCGAGTGCGCCATTGGTCAGGACGTAGTCGCCGATGGAGATTTCGTCGTCGATGAGGTGGTCGATGACACGCTGGTCGATGCCTTCGTAATGACCGCAGAGCAGGATGAGATGTGAATGTTGCGCGTATTCCTCGGCGATCTTTTGCGTGAAGCGGCGTCCGCCGGGTGAGAAGAGGATCACCCGAGAGCGCGGGGCACTTTCATCCGAGGACTCGCGGGTCTTGAGTTCTTCGACCGCAGCAAAAATCGGCTCGCATTTCATGACCATGCCCTGGCTGCCGCCGTAGGGTGCATCGTCGGCCATGCGGTGTTTGTCGCGTGTCCAATCGCGGAGGTTGTGGACCTGGATGGTGACGAGGCCGCGTTGCTGCGCTTTGCCGATCATGCTTTCACCGAGCGGGACGGCGGCGATGGCGGGGAAGAGGGTGAGGATGTCGATGCGCATGAGGAAAGGCAGAGATCAGAGGTTCTTCGCTACGCTCAGATTGACGGGGCAGTGGAGCGCACTTGTCGGCGCGTGGGAAAGCTGAATAGTTCGCGCAGTGGCGAAGACCGCAAAGAACAAAAATAAATCCGGCGCAAGAGCAGCACGCTCGCGCTCGCGCTGGAAATGGTTTGTGGGCTTCGGCTTGCTGCTGTTCGTCCTGCTCGTCTGCCTGGTCTATGGCTTTTGGGCTTCGTCGTTCGACATCCACCAAGTGAAAGAGATGGCGGAACGCTCGACGGTCTTTGACGTGGACGGAAAGGTTTACTCCCGGCTGCAGGGCGAGAACCGGGTGACGGTGAAGCTTTCCGAGGTGTCGCCATTTTTTGTGAAGGCGCTGCTGTCGCGGGAAGACGCGCGCTTTTACCAGCATCGCGGGGTCGATCCGCTGGGCATCGCGCGGGCGATCTTGCGGAATCTGACCCACGGCTCCGCGAAGGAAGGAGCGAGCACGCTGACGCAACAGCTCGCGCGGAACAGCTATCCGCAAGGTCTCGGTTCGCGGAAAAGTATGCACCGCAAACTGCTCGAAGCCTTTGTCGCCGCGCGGATCGAACAGAATTATTCGAAGGAGGAAATACTCGAAGCTTACGTCAACCGCATTTACTTCGGCTCGACGGTTTATGGCATCGAGACGGCGAGCCAAACGTATTTTGGAAAACGCGCGGCGGATCTGACGCTCGGCGAAGCAGCGCTGATCGCCGGTCTTATTCGGGCACCGTCCCATTTCGCACCGTTCAAGAATTTCAAAGGAGCGATGCGGGAGCGCGACACGGTGCTCGATCGCATGGCGAAGCTGGAGAAGATCACGCCTGCGCAAGCCGCGGCGGCGAAGAAGGCGCCGATCACGCTGGCGAAGCGCCGGCCATTTGCGGCGCAGGAAAATTACGCGATGGACCTGGTGCGCCGGGAACTGGACGAGATGCTGACCGACGAGCAACGCGAGGACGGAGGCATGAAGATATACACGACGCTCGATCCAGCACTGCAGAAGGCCGCGGAATCGGCGGTGAATAGCGAGCTGACCAAGGTGGAGGCGCGGCCCGGCTACAAGCATCCGAAGAAGGCGAATTTTTCCGCGGAGGCGAAGGCTGATGAATTGGAAACGCCGTATCTCCAAGGCGCACTCGTCGTGATCGATAATGGCACGGGCGGTATCCGGGCGCTGGTCGGCGGACGCGATTTTTCCGAGAGTAAGTATAACCGCGCCATCGCCGCGAAGGCGACACGGCAGGTCGGATCGACCTTCAAGCCTTTCGTCTATGCGGCGGCCTTCGGCAAAGGATTGCTCCCCGGCGCCAGCATCGACGACGGGCCGCTGGCGCGCGGTGAAGTGCGACAGGCGGCGAACTGGACGCCGGAGAATTCGGACGGCACTTACAAGGGCGTGATGCGCGCCGAGGAGGGACTGATTCAATCGCGCAATACGATGAGTGTGCGAGTCGGGGAGCGAGCTGGAATGGACGCCGTGGCGCGCGTTGCGACGGCAGTGGGAATCGAAAGCATGCCGAAGATGCCGGCAGTGTATCTCGGTGCATTCGAGTCGAATGTCGCAGACTTGACGGCGGCCTACTCGGTCTTCGCGAACAACGGTCTTCGGCGACAGAGTTACATCATCGAGCGGATCGACGATGCATCCGGCGAAACGATCTATCGCGCGGCGCATCTCAAGACTCACGCCATTGATCCGGGCGTGAGTTGGATGGTGACCTCCGCGCTCACAAAGGTGATGGAGCGTGGCACGGCGGCGAGCGTGAAGACGATGGGCTTTGGCAAACCCGCGGCGGGGAAGACGGGAACGACGAATGATTTCCGCGACGCGTGGTTCGTCGGCTACACGACTTCGCTGACGTGCGGCGTGTGGGTCGGACTCGACAAGCCGGAGACGATCATTCCACGCGGCTACGGTGCCGCGCTGGCGCTGCCGATCTGGGCGGATGTGATGAAAGCGGCGTCTTTACAACGCTATCCGGCAACAGAGTTTCAGCCGCCCGTTGCGCTCCGCCGGGTGACGGTCTGCGCGGTTTCCAATGAACTGGCGACCTCGGGATGCGACCGAGCCGGGACGACCTACACGATGGATCTCCCAGAGTCGCGCGTGCCGCATGATGCGTGCAGCGTTCACCACGGCGGCATTCTGGCAGGTGCCGATCGTCGCGATGACGGGCCGAAGCGCACCGTGCCGCAGAGCATCTTGCGGTCATTCAAGAAATTTTTTGGCGGCGAGTGATGCGGCCATGGCCTCGCGGTAGAAGCCTTCGAGCGCGGTCGTTTGTGCAGTGATCTCGAAGTTGGCCGCGACGCGCTGCCGCGCTGCGGCGCTCATCGTGGAGTAGCGGATCGGATCTGAGGCGAGGGTGTGGAGCGACTGAGCGAGCGCCGCGGCATCCCGTTCCGGCGTGAGCAAACCGCTGACGCCATGCTCGACCGCCTCGGGAATGCCTCCATGGGTTGTGGCCACGACCGGCAGCCCACTGGCCATTGCTTCGAGCATGGAGTTCGGCACGCCTTCCTGGTTGCCGTCGCTGCCGAGTTCGCTTGGGTGAAGGAATAGGTGGGAGCGGGCGTAAAGCTCCCGCAGTTTCTGCTGGGTTAAGAACCCCGTGAAGTGGATGCGATCCGCCAAGCCGAGCGAGCCAGCGAGTGCTTCGAGTTCGGCGAGCTGCGGACCGTCGCCGGCGATCGTGAAAGTGGCGGACGAATATTCGCGGGCGAACTCCGAAAAGGCCCGCAGGCTCGTCGCCAATCCTTTCTTGGGGATCAACCGGCAGGCTTGAACGCAGTGCCACGCGCCATCCGCGGGAGCACTGCGCTGTTGAAACCGAATGTCGGTCAGCGGAATGCCGGTGCGATGGAGGCGGATTTTTTCCGGTGACGCGCCGAGTGCGACGAGACGCTTCGCGAGCGAATCGGAGCGGACGAGGAGCAGTGTCGCTTTTTCCAGCATGCGCCGGGTCGATGTGAGATGGGCCGGCCGGTCCAGATCGACCTGCGCGTCGGCGCCATGAAAACTAACGATGACGGGCAGGGGACAGATTTCGAGCAGCGGCAGCAGATGCACACCGATATGGCCGAAATAAATGTGGAGCAGCGCCGCGCCGGCATCTTCGAGAACGCGCAGGATGCGGCGCGCTTCTGAGCGATAGATGGTGATGGGGCGGCCGAGGATTTGCTTCTGCCACAGGCGCCGCAGCGGATGAGTCCACGGTTTCGGCAGCACGCGGAGATTCTCGAAAGGGAACGCCTCGGGATGCTCGCGCTTCTGACACAGCACGAGCGGCTGAAAGCCCCGCAGCGTGGTGATTTGCCGATAGATGTGGAGCATCTCCGGCTTGAGAAACGTGACCACGTATTGCGCCGCGACGGGCACTGCGTTCGGAGGCGGAGGGACGGAGCGTGGTTCGGTGAGCGCCATGCTTTGTAAATTTATCGTGTCAAACGGGGTCAAACGGCACGGTCTTTCTTGCCGGAAGGAGCGGGAAGCTTATCGTGCGCAATTCATGCACAGAGAAGTCGAAATCGTTAATGAGTTGGGATTGCACGCGCGGCCAGCGGCGGAGTTTGTGCGTTGCGTTCAGGGCTTCGACGCGGAGATCACGATTTGCAAAGGCGACGAGCGATTCTCCGGCGCGAGCATTCTCGAGGTTCTGACCGCCAATCTCGATCTTGGCGCGCGGATTTTGCTCGAGGCGAGTGGACCCGATGCGGAAGAGGCGCTCGATCGGCTGGAGCTACTCATTTTGGAATTCCGGCAACAGGAAGAGGAAGGTCGCGTCTAGCCGCGGGCGAAAATCGCTCCACGCGCGGGCTCCGCCTGGTCTAGCATGCGGCTTCCCATGGATTATCTCGAAAAAGCCCGCCGCGTCATTGCGCTTGAACTGGCCGAAGTGCAGCGCCTCCTCGACCGGCTCGACGACACGTTTGTCGAGGCTGTCGAGACGGTCCGCCGCAGCGTGGAAAATCGCGGCAAAGTGGTCGTCGTCGGCGTGGGAAAGTCGGGACACGTCGGAGAAAAAATCGCGGCGACGCTGACGAGCACGGGCTCGCCGGCGGTGGTTCTAAATTCCCTCAACGCGCTCCACGGCGACCTCGGCGTCGTGGCGGATGGCGATGTGATCCTCGCGCTCAGTTCCAGCGGCGAGACGGATGAACTCGTCAACATTTTACCCGCGCTCTCGCGCTTCGACGTGAGAATCATCGCGATGACGGGGAACGCCAAATCCTTCCTCGCTAAAAACTGCCACGTGCATCTCGATGTGAGCGTCGAGCAGGAGGCGTGTCCGCTAAACCTCGCCCCGACTTCGAGCACGACAGTGATGCTTGTCCTCGGCGACGCGCTGGCCATGGTGCTCCTCGAAGCCCGCGGCTTTCAGAAAGAGGACTTCGCACGTTTTCATCCGGGCGGGCGGCTCGGGCGCACGCTGCTGCTCAAGGTCCACCAAATCATGCGCGGCGCGGAGCAGATGGCGGTCGTCCGGCCGACGATGGTCGTGCGCGAGGTTTTGCTGAAAATGGCTGAAGTGCGCGCGGGAACTTCCGTCATCGTCGATGACGCGGGCGTGCTGCTCGGCATTTTCACACATGGCGATTTCGGCCGCCACTTCCGTCAGCATCAGGATTTACTTGAGCGGGCCGTCGATGATTTCATGACGCGACGCCCGATCACGATTCGCTCCGACAAGCTCGCCGTCGAAGTCCTGCACTTGATCGAGCAGCATCGCATCGATGATCTCGTGGTTGTGGATGAAGCCAACCGTCCGCTCGGTGTGGTGGATTCGCAGGATCTTGCGCGCTTCAAGTTGGTGTAAGGGAGCGCGCAGCGCTGCGGGTTATTCGCGGAAGCCGAAGCGGGCGCCGATTTCCAAGCACTGGGCGAGCGGCAGCATGCCGCCGGTGCATGTTTCGTCTGCGAGATTGGCGGCTGCGGCGCACACGCCGTAACGGAGCCCTTCGGCGACGGGCAGGTTTTCGTGCCAGGCGAGGAGGACTCCGGCGGTGAAGGCGTCGCCCGCACCGGCGGCGCCGATGATGTATGATTCGGGGAGTTGCACGCTACCGTGTTCGTGGATGATGCCGTCGTGACCGAGTGCGGCGCCACCTTCGGGAAAGTGAATGACGACGCGCTCGCGGACTCCGGCGGCGAGGAGCTGGCGCATGGCTGCGTGCAGGGCCGTGCGGTCGAGCCCGGCATCGGTGCGGATGTGCTGGTGAGTCACGCGCTCGGCTTCAAATTCGTTCATGATGCAGATGTCCACATGCTTGAGCGCGGGAGTGACGACGCTGGCGAAACGGTCGCTGTCTTCGCTGACGAGGTCGATGGAAGTCTTCAGCCCGGCGGCTTGCGCGCGGGCGAGGACTTCGGCGGCGACGGTGCCGAACTGCGGATGCGGGCTGTCGAGTTTGTCGAGGAGGAGAAGGTAGCCGAGGTGAAAAAGCCGGGCGTTGGTTTTGGAAAAATCGAGGTGCGTGGAATCGAGCAGCGCGTTCGTTCCGCGAGCGTGGAAGAAGGTGCGGCGGCCGGTGGCCTGGATCGTCATGACATCGGTGTAGGAGGTCGGCGCCGCGTCCGTCTGCTGGAGCGCACTGGCGTCGATCCGGAACTTCGCGCAGTCGTCGAGGATGATCTGGCCATCGGCGTCTTTCCCGACCAATCCGACGGCGGCGAGAGGCATCGGCGAGCCCATTTTGGCGAGGTCGATGAGGATGTTGTAAGGCGAGCCGCCGGTGCCATGCGTGTTGCTCAGGATGTTCGCGAGGCTGTCCTGCACGGGCCAGGTGTCGATGATCTTGACGTGGTCGATGATCCAATTTCCGCCGGCGAGAATTCCTGTTCGTGAGTTCATGGGAGTGAGGCGAAGAGGATTCACGCGACGGGTGCGGGGGCAAGCCGATTGTGGGAGTGGATTTTTCCCGCGGCGTCATCCTGAGCGAAGTCGAAGGACCTCCAATCATTTCCGGACATCTGTCGCATTTCTAAAATAGTGTGCGCCGATTTTTGACCGGCGTTGTGGCGTCCGGAAATAGTTAGAGGTCCTTCGGCAAGCTCAGGATGACGATGGGAAGGACGACGACGCGCGTTACGCTTTCCGCCCGAATTTTTTTTCCAATTCGCCGTAGCTCATCTGGATCATCGTCGGGCGGCCGTGGGGACAGCAGTAGGGGAGGTCGCAGGCGAGCAAATCCTGGATGAGCCGGACGAGTTCGGGCTCGCGTAGAAAGTCGTTCGCTTTCACGGCGTGGCGGCAGACGGTCTTGGCGATCATGTCTTCGCCGAGGCGCAGCTTGGAAGACTGGGCGCTGGTCTCGCGGAGGTCGTCGATGATTTCGCGCAGGAGCTGTGTGGGTTCGCTGCCGCGGAGAAAGGTCGGGAGGCTGTCGATTTTGAAGGTGCCGGCGCCGAAGGGTTCGAGGCCGATTCCGGCGCGTTCGAGCACTTCGAGATGCCGGGTGATCCAATCGCCATCGCGCGGGCTCACCTGGAGCGTGAGTGGAAGGAGCAGTCGCTGGCCGGGGACGCCCTGCGTTTCCATGCGCCGGAGCATTTCCTCGAAAAGAATGCGCTCGTGCGCCGCGTGCTGATCGACGAGCACGAGACCGCTGGCGTTTTCCATGAGGACGTAGAGTTTTCCGAGGACGCCGAGGATGCGGAAGTCTTGGGAATTCGGAGATCGGAGATCGGAGATCGGAGGTGCGTCGCCGGTGCTGGAGGGCGGGGCGGGAATTTCGGAAGACGCTGGCGCTTTTTGTGGCGCGGTTTCGACAGCCGGCTGCAAAGGCAGCGTGCTCCAGTCGCGGCGGAGCGCCACCTGTTGTTGTGGTGGGATGAGCGGCGGGGTCTCCGTGGTTGGCGGGAGTTCGATATTCGACTCCGGCGCTGCGCCCGCGTGGAAGGTCCGCGACCAGTTTGCGCGATCGCTTTCCAACGCCCGGCGTGTGGCCTCGACCACGGCCTCGCGGACCTCGGCGGCATTGCGAAAGCGCACTTCGCGTTTTGCTGGATGGACGTTCACATCGACGGCAGCCGGGTCCATGTCGATGAAGAGAAACGTCACTGGGTGCTGCCCGCGCATCAGCGCGGTGTGGTAGCCCTCGCGCAGGGCGAAGTTGATCGTGCTGTTCTCGACGGCGCGTCCGTTGAGAAAGACGAGTTGCTGCGCACGCGACGAGCGGCTGACGCCGGCTTTTCCGAGAAATCCGCGGACTGCAATTGAATCGGTGGCGAACTCGGGGACTTCCAACAACTCTGCTGCGAGCGCCGGGCCGCACAGGTCGCGGATGCGCTCGCGCAAATGTGTGGCGGGCGGGAGCTGATAGACGACGCGCTCGTCGTTCACGAAGACGAACCCGATCTCCGGGTGGCCGATGGCCTGGAGATGGAGCTGGTGCTCGACGTGGCTGGACTCGGTATTTTCGGTGCGCAGAAATTTCCGCCGTGCAGGCAGATTATAGAAAAGCGAGCGCACCTCGATCTGCGTGCCGGGAGCATCGCCGCCGTCGCGCACAGTCTCGATCTTTCCCGCATTCACGATGACCTCAGTCCCGGCGAGGGCACCGTGCTCGCGGGTCGCGAGGCGGAAGCGCGAGACGCTGGCGATACTCGGGAGCGCTTCGCCGCGGAAGCCGAGCGTGTGGATGGCTGCGAGGTCGTGACCTGTGCGAATTTTGCTCGTGGCGTGGCGTTCGAGGCAGAGGAGGGCGTCGTCGCGATCCATGCCGGAGCCGTCATCGACGACACGAATGGAGGAAATGCCGCCGCGGCGGATGAGGATTTCGATGCGCTTCGCTCCGGCGTCGATGGAGTTTTCGACGAGTTCCTTGACCACCGAGGCCGGCCGCTCGACGACCTCGCCGGCAGCGACCTGGCTGGCAACTTCTTCGGAGAGGAGGGCGATGCGGGACACGGGAAAGAATGGAATGAAGGGCGACGCGCCTCACTTGTCACTTTCCACGGTTTGATTCCACTGCTAAGTTCTTCACCCATGATTAACGTCACTGACGCGGCATTTCAGCACTTGCGGACGATTGTCCAGGAGCAGGACGACCCGACGAAAGGTCTGCGCATCTCGGTCGAACACGGCGGCTGCGCGGGGCTGCAATACAGCATGGGACTGGACCACGCGAGCGCGGGCGACGAGATCGTCGCGCGCGATGGTGTGAAGGTGATGATCGACGCGAAGAGCGCTTCTTTTCTGAACGGATCGACGATCGATTACTCCGACGATCTGGCTGGTACAGGCTTCCGTATTCAGAATCCCAACGCGGTGCGAAGCTGCGGCTGCGGAACCTCATTTGAACCCGCCAACGCCGAGGCTGGCGTCCAGCATTAACCCCTTTCCGAAGGGCCTCACCCGCTTCTTTTCCGCGCTGCATGGCTGACGATTTTTACGGTTACGACGACGAGGGCTCCGAGCCGAAAGGGCACGACAATCTCTTTCTCTGGACGGTTTTCATTTTGCTGCTCATCGGGGTGGCATTCGCGTGCTGGCTGGGGAGCTTTTACATTTTCGGGCACCCCGAAAATCCGTGGGCCTATTCCTGGCTCAAGAAGCTGAAGAAGATCGACGTGCCGGTGCGTTTCGAAGTGACGCTGGCGCCCCCGGGCGAATTCCTCACGGCGCAACGACTCTTCGAGAGATACAGCAAGTTCACGCGGTTGGAACTTCAACACGAAAACGAGGAGTTGATCCGCAATTACCTCAAAAATTATAAAGAGACAAAGAAGCTTGTCACCTACGTCACCGGGCACTTTGTCATCGTCGATTCCTACGATTTGAAAAAGACGGACATGTTCCCCACGGGTGTGGTCGCGGTGGCGCAATCCACCGACTGGCCGCAGCTGCTCATCGAACACGTCTATACTTCTGCGCCGCGCAATGTCTCATCGCTGCGCACGATGTTGCAGACGGGGCTCGATATGAAAATCGAGCGCACCAATGATCTCTCGGCCGTGGTCCATGCTGAAAAGATCGGGGATGGCCGACTGCAACTCACCGTCGTCCCGCTGCTCTACGGCACCTATGCGCTCAAGCAGGGAGCCGGGACGTTTACCCTCGAACCGCCGTCAGAGTTGGACATGAAGCCGGGGCTCCCGGTGGTCAAAGGTCAGGCTTTGCAGGATGGGTTGAAGAAGTTTGCGCTCTATCGACGGGATCGCCCGGTGACGACGGCTGACGCCAATCCAAACGCGCCTGCGGTCCCGGCGGCACCGGAACTGGTGCGCCTGGATACCGTGGCACCGGGCCAACCGGTTCCCGAAAAGGGAGAGATGCCCACAATGGCGGTGGCCACGCCGGTGCCAGTCGCAGGGAGACCAATCGGCAGATTAAACGCCGGTGCCACGCCCGCATCCACGCCGCCGATTTCCGTCGCGATGCTGAACACGCCCGCACCGCGGTCGGCGATCACTCCGATTCCAGCGACCGTGCCGACAGGCACATTGCCAAAAGTCTCGCCGAATGGCGTTCCGCTCCAACCTTTCATCGCCGCGCAACGTGATCCGAATATGCCGAACAGCGGTGCCACATGGCGAACCTATGCACCGGGGCAGGTTCCTCCGGCTAAAGCGATTTCGCTCGATGAGGTCGGCGCGTTGGCCGACCGGGGTGACGTGGGGGAACGCATGTATCTCCGGGGCGAATTCCGTGTAACCGCTTCCGGCACGAGTCGCGCCGTCCTGCGCGATGCCAAGCGCGCCGACGGTGAATCGCCCCGCGTCGTCGTCGAATACCCTGCCGGCGCGGTTCCCCCGCAGGAGCAGGACCGCTTCGTGCGTGACGCCACGCGACCCTATCTCATCTCTGACGTGCGCCGGGGTGCCGATGGTGTGGTGACGATTTACGTTCGGGAAATTATCAGCCAGTAGTGGCCCGAGCGGCAGCGATCATTTCCACATTGCGTGTCATCCTGAGCGGAGCGGAGGCGGGGAGGCGGGCGCAGCGCAGTCGAAGAACCCCGGCGCTTCTGTGCAACGTCGCCGGTGGATTCGCGGGATCCTTCGACTCCGTTCCGACCCGCCTTCGCCCGCTCGGAACTCCGCTCAGGATGACACGCGATTTTGAAATCAAACTGATCCACGATCCAGCCGGACTTTTGATTTGCGCTTTGCCCTTTGGTGCCGAGAATTGCTGCTCTTTTTTCCAATTACCATGTCCAATCCAAAAGTCCTGGTCGCTGACCCGATCGCTCAACGCGGCATTGATGAACTCGCCAACGGCGGCAACCTTGATGTCACCGTCAAGATCGGCCTTAAGCCTGAGCAACTGCTCGAAATCATCGGCGAATTCGACGCGCTGGTCGTGCGCAGCGAGACAAAGGTCACAGCCAAAGTCATCGAAGCTGCGACGAAGCTGAAGGTCATCGGTCGTGCCGGCGTCGGCGTGGACAATGTGGATGTCGATGCGGCGACCAAGCGGGGCATCATCGTCATGAACACGCCGGGCGGGAACACCATCTCGACGGCCGAGCATGCGTTTTCCCTCATGGTCTCGACGGCGCGCAATATCCCGCAAGCCGATGCCAGCGTGAAAGCCGGCAAGTGGGACCGCAAAACTTTCGTGGGCGTGGAGCTTTACAACAAGACCCTCGCCATCCTCGGCATGGGTCGCATCGGGACGGAGATTGCGCGTCGCGCCATCGCCTTCGGCATGCGCGTGCTCGCTTACGATCCATACCTGTCCGCGAGCCGCGCCCGGTCGCTTCAAGTGGAACTCGTGGAGAGCCTCGACGAGATCATTCCGCAGGCCGATTTCATCACGCTCCACATGCCGCTCACGGCGGAGACGAAGTATATGCTCGATGCCAGGCGCCTCGCCAAAACGCGGAAAGGCGTGCGCATCGTCAATTGCGCGCGAGGCGGCTTGGTTGAAGAAGCGGCCCTCATCGAGGCGCTGAAGTCGAAGCAGGTCGCGGCGGCGGCGCTCGATGTTTTTGAAACCGAACCGCTGCCCGCGGATTCGCCGCTGCGCGGTCTGCCGAATTTGATCCTCACGCCGCATCTCGGTGCCTCCACGGCGGAAGCGCAGGAGGGAGTCGGCATCGAGGTTGCCGAGCAAATCCGCGCCGCCCTGCTCAGCGGCGAAATCCGCAACGCCGTGAACATGCCGAGCATCGACGCCAAGACGCTCGCCGCGGTCGGCCCGCACATTGCGCTCGGCGAAAAGCTCGGCCTTTTCCTTTCCCAAATCGCCGCCAAACGCTGCAACAGCCTGAACATCAATTTCAGCGGCAAGATCAATGAAGGCGATACCACGCCTATCACCCGTGCGGTGCTCACCGGCTTTCTTCGCGCGGCCGGCGGCGGCGATGTCAACGTCGTCAACGCACCGGCCTTCGCCGAGCAACTCGGGCTCAAAGTCACCGAGTCCCGCGAGAGTGCGGTGGGCGACTTCACCGAACTCACCGAGTTGACCGCGACCGGCGAGAACGGTTGGGTTTCCGTGGCGGGAACGTTCTTTGGCAGCGCGCCGCGCATTGTGAAAATCAACGGACGGCACGTCGAAGCGAGGCCTGAGGGCGTTCTTTTCCTGCTCGAAAATCGTGATCGTCCCGGCATCGTCGGGCACGTCGGCACGCTCCTCGGCAAGCATCAGGTGAACATCGCCAGCATGTCGCTGAGCCGCGACGAAGCGGGTGGCGAGGCGCTGACCGTGATCAATCTCGACTCGGTTCCTGGGGATGCCCTGATCAAGGAACTCGCCGCCGAGGAAGGGATCAAGTCCGTCCAGGTCGTCCAGTTGTGAAAATCTCCTTCAGCACTGATGCGGCCCCGGCGAAGAAGGCGATTGCCGTTCGCTTCGTTCCCAAAGATCAACGGGCGAAGATTGTGCCGCCCGTATCTGAGGGGGAGTTTTCTGGCAAAGCTGGCGCCATCCTTTACTCGCGGCACGATGGTCTGCTCCACGTCGGCCTCGGCGAACGTGCCAAAATCAACGCTGACACTTTCCGCCGTGCCGCCGGAGCGGTCGGGATGTTCCTGAAAAAAATCGGTCGCCTGCAACTCGTGCTTCATCTCGAAGACTGGCCGCAATTCGCAGGCGCGGCCGTCGAGGGTGTGATCCTTGCGGACTATCGTTTCGAGCGCTTCAAAACGGAAAAGAGCGATGGCCTAGAAAGCTTGCGGGTGCAGGTGCTGGCGGAGGATTTGTCCGCCGCAAAAAGGGCTGGCCAGCGCGGGGCGACAATCTCGGAAGCCGCTAATCTGGCGCGCGACGTGGCCAACCAGCCGGGCAATTTGCTTTACCCGGAAACTCTCGCGACGCGGGCTGTGAAGATGGCCGCCGATTTCAAACTGAAGGTCACAATCTTTGACGAAAAACGACTACGCGCGGAGAAATTCGGCGGCCTGATCGCGGTCGGGCAGGGGAGCGCTCGCGGAGCGCGGCTCATCGTCCTCGAGCATCGCGGAGGACCGAAGTTGCAAGCCCCGATCGCGCTCGTCGGCAAGGCGATCACTTTCGACACGGGCGGCATCTCGA
>JBBSDS010000093.1:0-14495 GCA_038240495.1 Chthoniobacterales bacterium
GTGAAGGCGCGAGGCGTCCGCGGTAAGCGCGTGGTGGTGGCACGCGTTTGTTTTTAAACGCAGAGACGCAGCGGCGCAAAGACCGCAGAGCCGTGCCAGCCGCTCTTCAAAACTCTCTCCGTCCTCTGCGCCTCTGCGGTTGAAAAATCTGCCCGCGCTATTTCGCGACGGGCTTTAAATCCTGATCGTACACGACGACCTTCCCGAGCTTTTCCAACTCCGGCCGAATATCCTTCGCTTCGCCAACAACGACGATGGCGAGATTCTCCGTCGTGAGATACTTCTTCGCGAGAGCCTGGACTTGCGCTGGCGTCGTCTCGGACATGCGGCGCGCATACACTTTGTAGAAGTCCGCGGGCAGCCCGTAGAGATCGATGTCCTGCACGCGCTGCGCGGTGCGGCCAGTGTTTTCGAGGCTCAGGAGATAGTTGCCGACATTGTACTGGCGCTGAAGCGCGATCTCTTCGTCGGGTGCCACTTCGTCCCGGATGCGGGCGATTTCCTTGAGCATCTCAGCGACGGCAGGCGCGGTGACTTCGTTGCGCGTTTCCGCCGAGGCTTCGAAATCCCCGCCGTATTTGCGCAAGTCGAATGCCGAGTACGAGCCGTAGGTCCAGCCATGTTTTTCGCGGAGATTTTGAAAAAGACGACCGCTGAAACCGCCGCCAAGCGTCGCGTTGAGGACGTTAATTTCCGGCGTGTCGGGATTGCTGCGTCCGGGGCCATTGGTCGTGACGACGATGTTCGACTGCACCGAGCCGGGACGATCGACGAGATGAATCGTCAGGCCGCTCACTTGCGGGATGGCGGCGAGTTTCTGCTGCGGCAGCTCGCCTTGTTTCCATGCGCCAAATGTCTTCTCGATCAGCGGCAGAATCTCGCCCGCCTTCACGTCGCCGACGACGGCGAGTGAGGCATTGTTCGGAACGAAATGCGCGCGATGAAAGGCGACGAGATCTTCACGCTGAATGGCTTTCACGCCTTCGGGAGTCAGGTAGTCGCCGTACGGAAATGCGCCATAGACCACCTTGCCCGCGAGCTTGCCGGCGAGCCTCGCGGGTTCCTGCTTTTCCGCGTCGAGCGCCGAAAGCGTTTTGCGTTGCTGCTTGGCGAACTGATCCGCTGGGAAGCTCGGATGCAGGACGGCATCGGAAAAAAGATCAAGAACCTGGCTGGTGTATTTCGTCAGTCCTCCGGCGGAAACGGAGAGCGCGTCGGTGCCGCCGGCCGCTTCGACTTTCACGCCGATGGAGTCGGTCTCGAGAGCGAAGGTCGCGGCATCGCGGCTTGCGGTGCCGCGATTGAGCAGGCCCGCCACAAAGCCCGCGGTTCCGGTTTTCGCGCCGTCAAAAATCGAGCCGCTGCGAACGATGAGCCGGAACGTGATCGTTGGCTTGCGGTCGTCTTCGATGACGAAAACTTTGAGCCCATTGGCGAGCGTGGTGGTCTGATAATCGGGGAAAGACGCCGCGGGCGCGGGATCGGGTTCGGGCTTTTTGGTGCGGTCGATGTCGGCGCGGACCACGCTTTGCGAGACCGCGAGAAGGGCGAGAACAGAAAGAAGGGGACGCATGATATTTACTTGGCTGGAGCTGCGGGCGCGGCGGGTGCGGGAAAGCGCAGGATGTTGACGCCTTCCTTGGTGAGATACTTTTTCGCGACGCGCTGGAGGTCGTCGCGCTTTACGGCAAAGTAGCGGTCGAGCTCGGTATTGATGAGGTTGGCATCGCCGTAAAAGACGTGGTAGCGCGCGAGTTCGCGGGCGCGCTTGTTCATCGTGCCAAACTCGCTCGCAAACTCCGCTTCCTTTTGGTTCAGCGCCTTTTGGAATTCCTCGTCGGTTACACCTTCCGCCTTCACTTTCTCGACCTCTTCGTCGATCTGCGCGTCGAGTTGCTCGAGCGTCACGCCTTGCTGGCCGGTGGCAAAGACGCCGAGCATGCCGGCATTTTCGAGGAGGTAAGGGAAGGCATCGACATCGAGCGCCGACTGCTCTTTTTCGACGAGGCGCTTGTAGAGCCGGGAGCTGCGGCCGGAGCTGAGAATATTGCCGAGAAGTTCGAGCGGATAAGCATCGGGGTCGGTTTCCTTCAGGGCGCGCCAGGCGTGCAACGTAGCGTTGAGCGGCGTGTTGTCCTTGGCAACATCGTGCGTCACCGGCGCAGTCTGCGCAGGCAGATTCACTTCCGGTCGCACGATGTCTTTGCCGCGCGGAATCGACTCGAAATAGTCCGCGACCAGTTTCTTCGTGGCCTCGACATCGAAGTCGCCGGCGATCGCGAGCGTGGCGTTATTTGGCAAGTAGTTCGTTTTGTAAAAATCGCGAAACTCCTCGATCGTCGCCTCGTCGATGTATTGCACGGAGCCGATCGGCACCCACGAATACGGCGTCCCGGCGAAGACCAGTTTGGACAATTCCTCAAACAGCGATCCGTACGGCCGATTGTCGTAGCTGCGGCGCTTCTCTTCCTTCACCACCTTGCGCTGGGTCTCGACGCCGACTTCATCGATCTTCGCGTGGAGCATGCGCTCGCTCTCGATCCAGAGCGCGAGCTTGAGCTGGTTGCTCGGGACGTTGAAGAAATAATCCGTCTGATCGAAAGACGTGCTGGCGTTCAGATTGCCGCCTGCGCCCGAGACGTATTTGTCGATCTTGCCGCGCGGGATATTGTCGGTGCCTTCAAACATCAAATGCTCGAAAAAATGCGCGAAGCCCGTGCGGTCGGCCCGCTCGTTTTTGCTCCCCACATGGTAGAGCACATACGTCGCGACGACGGGCGCCGCGTGATTTTCGTGAAGGATGACGTGCAGGCCGTTTGCGAGATCGTACTCGAGGTATTTGATCGGCTTGAGCGTGACGCGGGGCGGAGGACCGGCCACTTCCTTCGCGCTGGCGGAGAGCAGAGAGGCAGTGGCGGCAAAGGCGAGAGCGACGGCGAGGGGAGCGAGCTTCATGGAGATTTTTTGAGACAGGCGGGAGTGTGTGGCGTTCAGAATCCACCGGCAAGTTTCGTGGAGATTCGTTTTCCTCGTGAATCTGGACGCGCCCCGCGCTACGTATCACCGACATGAAACTTCGCTGGCTCCTCATTCTGGCGTGGCTCGCGGCGCTGCTCCCGCCAGCTCTGGGGGAAGGCGGGTTGGTGCCCAGCGAAATAAAAATGAAAGCCGCGCTGCAATCCGTGATCGCCCAGCAACTCGAAGCAATTCGCGCCGGCGACTACGCGGCGGCCTACGTTTTCGCCGATGCTCGGATCAAGAGCATGTATCCGGTGGAACGCTTCGAGCAGATGGTGAAATCAGGATTTCCGATCATCGCGCATTCCACGTCCGCAAAGTTCGGACTGACCTTCGACGATGGCGACAATGCGGTCGTGAACGTCCGCGTCTTTGGCGCGGAGCGGCAGTCCCTAGACTATCAATACACGCTGCGGCGCGATGGCGAGGCCTGGCGGATCACGGGCGTTTCGCTGCTCAAGGATCAAACGACAGAGGTTTGAGGGACTGATTCCGCGAGGTCCCGACAAACTCCTCGCAAATGAATCTCTTGCATCCGCAGAGGTCTCGCCGCCGCATTGAAGGGCAGTAGAAATGAAAAGCTGGCGTCTAATACTTCGATTTGCCGTCAGCGCGGCGGCTGTCTTGGGGTGGTTTCAGAATTCAAGTGCCGCAGAACTGCCTCCAAGACCGCCAGGTCCCGGAGCAGGTGTCCCATCAAAATCCAACGCTTCCGCCGCAGTTCGCGAGACCGTCGCCTACCGCATCGCCCTCAGCCCCCACGCGGGCGCGGAGAAACTGGATGAACAAATCCAGCAGACGCAGCAGCGCATCCGGGAAGCCCCAGACCCGTTGCCGCAACTCGAGCGACTCGGCTGGCTCTTTGTCGCGAAGGCGCGCGCGAGTCACGACGCAGGCTTTTACAAACTCGCCGAGCAGTGCGCCCAGGCGCTTCAATCCGGCGACGCAAAAAATCCCGACGCACTCCTGTTGCGCGGCCATGTGCTGCAGAGTCTGCATCGGTTTAAGGAGGCCGAAGCGATTGGTCGCGAACTCGTGGCGCAACGGGAACTGGCGTTCGATTACGGCTTGCTCGGCGATGCCCTGGTGGATCAGGGCAAACTTGCCGGGGCAGTCGAAGCCTACCAAAAAATGATCGATCTCCGGCCCGACCTCCAGTCGTACAGCCGGGTCGCACATCTGCGCTGGCTGAAGGGCGACCTCAAAGGAGCGATCGAGGTCGCCCGACGCGCCGCGCAAGCCGGCAGCAGCCTCGATCCGGAGTCCACGGCATGGGCCTGGACGCGACTGGGAAATTATTTGTTTCAAGACGGTGAATTGGCGGCAGCGCGAACCGCGTGCGCGAGCGCGCTCGAAGTGATGAAAGACTACCCGGCGGCGCTCTTGCTGCGCGGGCGCATGTTGCTCGCCGACGGCCAGGCCGTTGCTGCCTGTGGACCTCTCCGCATCGCAGCGCGAATCAGCCCGCTCCCCGAGTACCAATGGGCGCTGGCGGAGGCGTTTCGCGCGGCGGGCGAAACCGGAGAAGCCGGGACGGTGGAAGCCGAATTGCGGAGCACCGGCGCGACCGGCGACCCACGAACTTTCGCGCTCTTTCTCGCCACCTGCGGCGGGGAAAAAGATCTCGCCCTCAACCTCGCTGAACGCGAACTCCAGGAGCGCGCCGACATCTTCACCTACGACGCGCTGGCGTGGGCGCTCTTCGCTGCCGGGCGTCCGCTGGACGCCTGGCCGCAGATGCAAAGCGCGCTCGCGGAAGGAACGAAGGACGCCCGATTATTTCACCACGCGGGCATGATCGCAGCCAGGCTCGGTCGCACCGACGAAGCCCGCAAATACTGCGAACAAGCCCATGCCTTGCAAGCGCTTCTCCTGCCTTCGGAACGAGCACAACTCACGGCGAACCTCGCCTCTCTGGACGCGCCGCCGACGAAGGGCGCGAACGGAAAATGATTCTCGCTGCGGTTCCTCCGCGGCGGATACCCAAAAACACCAACACCCACAACAGATAACATGAAACACCCACTACTAACCCTAACCGCGCTGGCACTAACGTGCGGCCTAACTGGTGAGGTCCAGGCTTCAAGCCATATGGACGCGCCACTTATCACCCGCGATCCCGCCGCCAATACAACTGACGTTTACGCCTTTGTTGACGCGGACGGAAAGAATAAGCATCTCACACTCGCGCTCGGCGTCTATCCGCACGAGGAACCCGGCGTAGGACCCAATAAGTATAACTTCGATGATCACGTCCTTTACGAAATCCATGTCGCCACCAGCGGCGATGTTGGCAAGGGCCGACCGTCGATTAGCTATCAGTTCCAGTTCAAGACTACCTACAAGAATCAAAACACGATTCTCCAGTCCTACCTTGGCGTGATTAACGATGTCGGTGATGCAGGACAGAACCTCGTCCAGACCTATACCGTCACGAAAGTCGATCGGCACAATGGCCGCCGCACGGTGCTCGGAACCGGCGTGGTGCCTCCGAACAATCAAGGCATCGCCACACCCTTCTACAATCAAGGTAACGACGGGAATAATCCGGCGAAGGACGGCGTTTCGACCTTTGCACAACTCGACCGCTACACCCAGCAGACCGTTAAGACATTGAGCGGCGGCTATGTGGCCTTCGCCGGCCAGCGTGATGATGGCTTCTACGCGGACGTGAATGCGATCTTCGACCTGCTCCAACTGCGCAATCCCGGCAAGGATTCACAAGGCGGCTTCAATATCCACCTTATGGCTCTCGAAGTGCCGCTGAGCGAACTCGGCGGCGATCAGCAGATCGTGGGCGTTTACGCCACCACGAGCCGGCAGCAAGTCACCGTCCTCCGGGATAACTTCGAAACTAGAGACGACGACGAGGATCGCGCTGAGCGGGATGGGCGTGGCGATCGCAAAGATTCCACATTTGGCCGCTGGGTCCAGGTCGCGCGCCAGGGCAATCCGCTCTTCAACGAAGCGCTCGTCGCCATCGTCGATAAGGATCGCTACAGCCGCACGGGCCCGTGGCAGGACGCTGCGATCTTTAAGAAGTACGCACTGCAGCCGGAGCTGGCGCACCTCATCAACGCCATCGTCCTTGGTGGCTCACTGCCATCCATCGAAAGTAATCGCACCGATATTGCAGGCATCTTTATCCCCGATCTAATCAAGGTCGATCTCTCGACGCCCACCGTCCGATTGGCGGGGAGCGGTTCAGGCAGTGCGACCAATCCGGACGATGCGGGTTTCTCGCGGCTAAGTATCTTCGGCGGCGACGTGCTTAAGAGCAGCATCCAGGATCCATTCAAGAACGGCGGATTTATCCCCGGCGGCTGGCCCAATGGCCGCCGCTTCGGCGACGATGTCGTGGACATCGCCGTGACGGCGCTGATCAGCGATCTGCGAGTGTCGCCGCCGGTGATTCGCGGACCGGCAGGCGACGGCGTCGATCACAACGACATCGGGTATAACAAGACCTTCCCGTACGAGGGCACGCCCCAAAACGGTCGCAACCATAGTCATCCGTAAACGGAGCGCGTCCGACCGGACTAATGACAGGCTCCTGCGCGGATGTGACGGCACACCGCGCAGGAGCCACTTTTTTATTCAATCAGATGACAGCCAAGTCTCCTCAGCGAATCCGCATGGCGTGGCTGACGGCCTGGCTGTTTTTACTTGCAGGCTTCGTCCGCGCCCACGATCCCGGACTAAGCACCGGCACGCTTCGATTCGAGGGTGCGCGACTGTCGGCTGAGTTCATCTTTGCCCGCGCTGACATCGAGACCATCATCCCGCTCGACGCCGATCGTGACGGGAAAGTCAGCACTGCGGAATGGGAACTCGCGCGCCCGAAACTCAAGGCGCTCGCCCATGACGCGCTGACGGTGCAACTCAACGGCAAGAGCCTCGAGATTGCCGCGCCGCATTTCGTGCTCGATGAAAACAACAACATTCATCTCACGGCGACTTTTCCAATGGAGCGCGCCGGACCTGTCGCGATTCGCTCGACGCTGATCGCCCGACTCCCGCGTGGTCATCGGGAATTCGTCAGCGTGCTCGATGAGCATGGAGCCACACTCACGGAGGTTCTTCTGAGCGCGCAGCAGGACGCGATTTCTGTGGACGGTCCCGCGTTGCCCGCGGCTGACCGCCGATCAAAGCACCCAGGGTTGTTCCGCGAATTCTTCGCGATGGGCGTGAATCACATTTTGACGGGCTACGATCACCTGCTCTTTCTCTTCGGCCTCCTGGTCGTGATGTCACGATTCAAGTCCACGCTTCTGATCGTCACCTGCTTTACCCTCGCGCATTCCTGCACGCTGGCGCTGGCGGCTTTCGATGTCGTGCGCGTATCCGGCCGTGTCGTCGAGCCGTTGATTGCCGCGACCATCATGTATGTCGGCGTGGAGAATTTGCTGCGCCCGGAAGGTCCGAAAAATCGCTGGCGGCTGACCTTGCTCTTCGGCCTCGTGCATGGCCTCGGCTTCGCCACCGACTTGAAAGAGAAGCTTCACGGCGTAAGTGGACGCGACATCGTCATGCCGCTGATTTCTTTCAATCTCGGCGTGGAACTTGGCCAGTTGACGGTTGCAGCGCTGGTCCTGCCTTTGATCTGGTGGCTGCGAACGAAGCCGATTTTTGTGCAGCGCTGGGTGCCAGCGTGTTCCCTGGTCGTGGCCCTCGCCGGCGGATGGTGGCTCGTGCAGCGGACGGTTCTCAGCCCGACTTCCATGCGTCCATCGGTGAGCGCCAGCGCGACCGTCGCTCTCTCTCGTCGCGAGAGCGCGGGCTAGACCGCGAGGCGCGTGTCTGCTTAACTCCGCGCGCTTTTTGCACTTCGGCGTCCGCGGCAATTCTGGCGGGGCGAAGGGAGCGGAAACGCCATCATCACCATGCCCACGCCCACCATCATTTACACGAAGACCGACGAAGCGCCCGCGCTTGCCACGTACTCTTTTCTGCCCATCGTCCAGGCTTTCACGAAGCACGCGGGCATTTCCGTGGAGACGCGCGACATTTCACTCGCGGGGCGCATCATCGCCAGCTTTCCCGATGACCTGACCGATGATCAGAAGATCGGCGACGCGCTCAGCGAACTTGGCGCGCTCACGCTCACGCCTGAAGCGAACATCATCAAACTGCCGAATATCAGCGCGTCCGTACCGCAGTTGAAGGCGGCCATCGCCGAACTCCAGGCCAAGGGATACAAGCTTCCCGATTTACCCGAAGCGCCGAAGACCGACGCGGAAAAGGAAATCAAGGCGCGTTACGCCAAGGTCATGGGCAGCGCTGTGAATCCGGTCCTGCGCGAGGGCAACTCCGATCGGCGCGCGCCAAAAGCGGTGAAGGATTATGCGAAGGCGCATCCTCATTCGATGGGTAAGTGGTCTGCCGATTCAAAGACGAGCGTCGGCACGATGGGCGGCAACGGCGACTTCTTCTCGAATGAAAAATCTGTGACGGTGGCAAATGCGACGGATGTGAAGATCGAGTTCGTCGGCTCAGACGGGACGACGAAAGTGCTGAAGGAAAAAACGCCGCTGAAAGCCGGGGAAATTTTGGATGGCACGTTCATGAGCAAGAAGGCGCTCGTAACCTTTCTCGGCGAGCAGATCGCCAAGGCGAAAGCGGACGGCGTCCTTTTCTCGCTGCACCTGAAGGCGACGATGATGAAGGTTTCCGACCCGATCATTTTCGGCCACGCGGTGAAGGTGTTCTTCAAAGAACTCGTCGCGAAATATGTGACCGAATTGAAAGACATCGGCGTCGATTTCAACAACGGCTTCGGCGATCTCGTGGCCAAACTCGTCAAACTTCCTGCCGACAAAAAGGCCGCGATCGAAGCGGACATCCAGGCGACTTACGCCGCCGGTCCGGCGCTCTCGATGGTCAATTCCGACAAGGGCATCACCAACCTGCACGTCCCGAGCGACGTGATCGTGGACGCTTCAATGCCCGCGATGATCCGCGCGGGCGGCAAGGTTTGGGACGCCGCGGGCAAGACCGGCGATACGCTCGCAGTCATCCCTGACAGCAGCTATGCCGGCATCTATCGGGCCGTCATCGACTTTTGCAGAAAGAATGGCGCGCTCGACCCAAAGACAATGGGCAGCGTGCCGAACGTCGGCCTCATGGCACAAGCCGCCGAGGAATACGGTTCGCACAACAAGACCTTCGAGATTCCCGCCGACGGCACTGTGCGAGTGACCGACCCGAGTGGCAAAGTTCTCATCGAACACGCTGTCGGAGCCGGCGACATCTGGCGCGCCTGCCAGACCAAGGACGCGCCCGTGCAGGATTGGGTGAAGCTCGCCGTGAAACGCGCCCGTGCGTCGGGCGATCCCGCCGTGTTTTGGCTCGATGAAAATCGTGCCCACGACGCGCAGATCATCGCCAAGGTGAAAAAATATCTCACCGATCACGACACCAGCGGGCTCGACATCCGCATCCTCGCGCCTGCCGCAGCCTGCACCTTTTCGCTCGAACGCATCGTGCAGGGCAAGGACACGATCTCCGTCACCGGCAACGTCCTGCGCGACTACAACACCGACCTCTTCCCGATCCTCGAAGTCGGCACCAGCGCAAAGATGCTTTCCATCGTGCCGCTGATGAATGGCGGCGGCCTTTTTGAAACCGGCGCCGGTGGCTCTGCGCCGAAACACGTCCAGCAATTCCTCGAGGAAAACTATCTGCGCTGGGATAGCCTCGGCGAATTTTTTGCGCTCGCACCGTCGTTTGAACACATCGCCGAAACCTTCAAGCTGCCGCGCGCCAAAGTCCTCGCCGACACGCTCGATGCCGCGACGGGTAAGTTCCTCGAAACCGACAAATCGCCGGGCCGCAAACTCGGCACCATCGATAATCGCGGCAGTCATTTTTACCTCGCGCTTTACTGGGCCCAGGCGCTCGCTGCGCAGGCCAACGATGCGGAGTTGAAAAAGATCTTCACGCCCATCGCCGAACGACTCGCCGCGAATGAAGCGAAGATCGTTGAGGAACTGAATGCCGTGCAAGGCAGCAAGGTGGACATCGGCGGCTACTACAAGCCCGACGACGCCAAAGCCTCTGCGGCTCTGCGTCCGAGCGCGACCTTCAATGAAATCCTGAGCGCGTTGTAGGCTCCGTGATGAATTTGGAACGCGTCCAAAAGCAGGTCATCCTGAGCGGAGCGGAGGCGGTCCAGTGGGCGCAGCGGAGTCGAAGGATCTCGCGCATTCAAGGGCAACGTCGCAAAGAATCGTCGGGGTCCTTCGACTGCGTTCCGTCCCGCCTTCGCCCGCGACGGAACTCCGCTCAGGATGACCGCGTTTTTTTGATGGTTTGTTGCTGTCGGGAGCAAAACACCGTCTTGTGAAAGTTTTTGGATGACGCGCCTTTCCTCCACTTGCGCGCTGATTTTCTTGCAGCGCGCCACCACTAAATCCACATCGTTGGTCGCATGAAATCGTTCACCACACTCCTGCTTGTCTTTCTCGCGACGCCGATGCTGCGTGCCGCCTGGACGCTGTCCGAGAGCAACGAGCGGACGGCTCCAACCGGGCTCGAATTTTCCGAGCGCGAAGTGGCGAACGGCGACAACCGGGCGCGGCTATGGGTGGTGTCGTTCAACCCGAAGACGCAAACCTTTGCGGTGATGGACAATCCCAGCGGCGACTTCAATCTTGGCAGCGCCGCCGAGAAGCGCGGCGCACTCGCGGGAGTGAATGGCGGTTACTTTCACCCGGATCGCACGCCGCTCGGACTGGTCGTGCGGCAAGGCACGGAGATTCATCCGCTGGAGCACGCGAAGCTGCTCAGCGGCATCGTGAGCGCGACGCCCGCGGCCATCACCATCCAGCGTCCGTCGGCGTTCAAGCCGTCGGCGGCAGTGCGCGAGGCTTTGCAGGCGGGGCCGTTTCTCGTCGAGGGCGGAAAGGCGATCAACGGGCTCGACGCGACGCGCAGCGCGGCGCGCACGGTAGTCTTTCTCGACGCGAAAGGACGCGCAGGATTTTTGATCGCGAAGAGCGCGACGCTGGCTGAGATGGCGGCGATCCTGGCCACGCCGGCCGTTTTTCCCGAGGGAAAAATCGTGCGCGCATTGAATCTCGATGGCGGGAGTTCGACGGCGCTGTGGGTGCGGGGCGCGCCGCCGTTTTATGCGCGCGAGTGGAAAGGCGTGCGGAACTACCTGGCGATCGTACCGCGCTGAAAGCGCGTGGCATTCGCGACCGCACGCGTTGCCCGCCTGCAGCGAGCATGTAACGTCGCCGCAGTCCATGCGCCTCCCATTTTTCCGCTGCGTCGTCTTCCTCGCGCTCTTCGCGACGCCGGCTTGGGCGCATCCCAATTTGCAGAACGCGATGTGGGTGCAATTCGAGCCGGAGCGCGTCCACCTCGCGGTGAATGTTTCGCTCAAGGAAATCGCCGTGGCGCAAGGTGTGGCGATCAACGAAAGCGGCGGCGTGGATGGCGATGCACTGGCCACCGCCGCGGAAAAACATCGCGAATATCTGCGGCAACATCTGCGCCTGTCCGTCGCCGGGCAGGACCTCACGGGACGCGTCTTGAATGTCACGACGCCCGCGCTTTTCACCGAGCCGGAGAAGACCTTCTACCAATACGAACTGGAGTATCCGCTAAGCGGTCCGCCGCCCGCGGAAGTCGCCTTCTATCACGATATGCTCAACGAGTGGCCGTATGCAGCAGGCGCGGCGTGGGACGTGAATTACGTCGTCCGCATCAAGCGCTCGGATTCCAATGAAGTGACCTCGTGGCTGCTCCCATACCAGAAACAGGAGCGGTTCCCGACTGGTTGGGCAGCCGCGACGACGACTCCATCGCCGGTCTTACAAACGCAAGGCTGGCGCACATTCCGGGAGTACCTGTGGCACGGCGTGAGGCACATCCTCACCGGCTACGACCATCTGCTTTTCGTCGCTGCACTGGTCATCGCGACGCTGAGCTTTTGGGAAATGGTCAAGGTCATCGCGGCCTTCACGCTGGCCCACACGATCACGCTCACACTTTCCGTTTTCGATATTTTCCGCCTGCCATCCACGATCGTCGAGCCGGTGATCGCGCTGAGCATCGTCTTCGTCGCCGTCGAAAATATCATCTGGCCGCGCCGCGCGCATTCGCGCATTCGGCTGGCGGTGGCGTTTGGCTTTGGGCTCGTTCATGGACTGGGCTTTGCGGGCGGGCTGCTCGACGCGATGGCAGGGCTGCCGGCGATCGGCATCTGGATCGCGCTCGCGGCTTTCAGCCTGGGCGTGGAGATTGGACATCAAGCGGTCGTGCTGCCGCTCTTCGGCGCGCTCGCCCTCGGCCGGCACCATCTGCGTGAAGGTTGGCGCACGCCGGTCACGCGCTGTGGCTCACTCGTCATCTCGCTCTGCGGCGCCTATTATCTGGTGGTCGCTCTTCATCAGCAGTTCGGCCGCTGACCACGCAGCCGGCGCGCACATTCGCTCTTGCTCCAGCGATGCTCCGCCGCGAGCGTCGGCGCCTCATGTCCGCTGCCTCGCCGCTCCTGATTCCGCTCGGGTCCGCGCTGGGATACGCCGTCGCGGCGCTGATGCTGAAACGCGGCACCGAAGGAGCCGGGCCGTGGCGCGTGGCGTTTTTTACAAATTGGCTGGCGGCCATCCTCTACTCACTGCTCTGGCTGTGGCCGTCGGAACATCCCGCCTCGATGTCCAACGTCCTGCACGCTGCCACCTCGGGCGCATGTTTCTTCGTCGGGCAAGTGTTCACGTTTCTCGCGCTGAGCCGCGGCGATGTCTCGGTCGCGACGCCCGTGCTCGGCTCGAAAGTGATTTTCGTCGCGCTTTTCGTCGTCCTGCTCGGCTCTGGAGAAGTCAGCGGAACGACCTGGCTGGCCGTGCTTCTCACTGCCGCGGCAACGGCTCTACTCGGCAGCAGCGGCGGGACGCTGCAGGCCGATACACTTTTTCGGAGCTTGCTCTACGGCTTCTGCGCGGCAGCGGCTTTTGCGCTGGTCGATGTCACGCAACAGCGCTGGCTGCGCGAATGGGGCTTTGTTCACTACGTGCCGGCGATGTTCTTTTCGCTCGCGATCCTTTCACTCAGCCTGCTGCCATTTTGGGTGAATGACCGACGCGAAATCTCCGTGGAAAGCTGGCGCTGGATCATCGGCGGCGGATGCGTTCTCAGCCTGCAAGCGTCCGGTGTGGCGTGGTCGATCATGACGATCGGTGCGACGCGGGCAAACGTGCTCTACAACTCCCGCGGCGTGTGGAGCGTGGTGCTCGTGTGGAGCATCGGCCACTGGTTTGGCAACGAAGAACGGACCCAGGGACGCGCCATCATGCTGCGCCGGCTTTTCGGTTCTCTCCTCCTGCTCGGAGCCATCGCACTCGTCACCTGAATCGAGTCATCCACTTTCCAGACAACTCGCACTTGCTCATCGCCCGGACGGTCTTACCAGTAAGATATGAGCACGATGAAACCGACTCCGGCCAAGATCCTGCAGCACTCGGAGGGCCTCGGCGCTCCCACCGCCTCGACCGTGCGCAAACGGGCCCAGGAACTCGCTTTGATCAACGGCCACGACACCTTTAACCAGGAAGACTGGCGCGAGGCGAAACGTGAGTTGCACGGCGGTCACGAAACGAATGACACCAACGGGGAAATGGACATGGCCGCGATGGTTTCCGAGCACGACATGGTGATTGGTTCCGTCGGTCATCATGTGGAAAATGTCGGCGCAGACGATCCGATGAATGTGGGTGAGGAATTGATCGCGGAAGGCATGGATGAAGCGGTGCATGAGCAGATGCTCGCGGCCCGGCAGGAGGACGCGGAGGGAGAGATGGAAGAGGAAGATTGAGTCGGGCAGTTGACGATAAGACCCACCGGCTTTTCGTGATGAGCGATGGGGAAAAGCTTTGCGCCTCACGCTTCACGAATCACTCGTCGCTCATCCGCACCATTCACCTTCCCCGCCGCGCTCTGATCTGCTTTCACTAGCTGCGTGCCCGACGACTTCATCAGCCAAACGCTCGACGCCCCAGCGACACCCTTCGACATCTCGCTGCGGCCGCCGATGTTCAGCGAATTCGCCGGGCAGGAGAAAGTCTGCGAACGGCTCGAACTCATGGTGCAGGCGGCGCAGCAGCGGGGCGATGTGCTCGAACACATTCTCCTCAGCGGTCCGCCCGGCCTTGGCAAAACCACGCTTGCTTACATCCTCGCGCACGCGATGGGAGTGAACATCAAAAACACCAGCGGCCCGACGATCGAGAAGGCCGGGGATCTCGCGGGCCTGCTCACTACGCTGGAGCGGGGCGACGTGCTTTTCATCGACGAAATCCACCGCCTTGCGCCCGCCATCGAGGAGTACCTCTATCCCGCGATGGAGGACTACAAACTCGACATCATCATCGACCAGGGACCGAACGCGCGCAGCATCCCGCTCAATCTTCCGCGCTTCACACTCATCGGCGCGACGACCCGCGCCGGCATGCTCAGCGCCCCACTGCGCA
>JBBSDS010000094.1:0-14437 GCA_038240495.1 Chthoniobacterales bacterium
CCCGCCATCCCCCGGCCGCCAGCGCCCGTAATCGCCGGGACCCCTCGACTGCGTTCCGTCCCGCCTTCTCGCCCGTCCGCCAACCCCCGCCTGTCCCCTCCGCCTCTTCGGCCCGCGACGGAACTCCGCTCAGGATGACACGTTGTTTGATGAAAGGAATGTGCGCTGATGCTCGCGCCGCTCGATCTCAAACTCTTCCGCGACATCGGGAAAATGAAAGGCCAGATGGTCGCGGTGAGCGTCGTCATGGCGTGCGGGCTGGCGATGATGATCATGTCGCGCAGCCTCATTCTCTCCCTCGAATCGACGCGCGACGCCTACTACTCGCAGCATCGTTTCGCCGAGGTTTTTTGTGGCGTGAAACGCGCGCCAAATGCACTGCGCCCGCGGCTTGCCGAAATCGCTGGCGTCGCTGCCGTGGACACGCGCGTGACCGGCTCGGCGAAGCTCGACATTCTCGGTCTCGCGGAACCGGCCGACGCGACAGTCATTTCGCTGCCTGATGATCGTCCGCAGCAACTCAACCTGCTTTACCTCCGCCGCGGGCGTTTACCGGAAGTCGGGCACGCCAATGAAATCGTCATCGGCGAAGCCTTTGCCCTCGCACACGGCTTCGAGCCCGGCAACGAAATCGACGCCACGATCTACGGCGCGCGGCAGCGGCTGAAGATCGTCGGCATCGCGCTCTCGCCGGAATACGTCTTTGAAGCGCGACCCGGCGAGACGCTGCCCGACAACAAACGCTTCGGCGTTTTCTGGATGAATGAACGCGACCTCGCGAACGCCTTCCAACTCGACGGAGCGTTCAACAACGTCCTCGTCGATGTCGCGCCGGGCGGCGATGCGGCGGGCGTGATGGCCGACCTCGACCGCGTGCTCGCGCCCTACGGCGGACTCGTCGCTTACGGCCGACGCGACCACCCATCGGCGACGCGGCTCGACGACGAGCTGCGCGTCCTGCGCGGTCTGTCCGTCGCGTTCCCCGCGGTCTTCCTCAGCATCGCGGCGTTCATGTCGAGCGCCGTGCTCACGCGGCTCATCCGTTTGCAGCGCGAGCAAATCGCGCAGCTCAAGGCGTTTGGCTATTCGTCGTTCCAGGTCGGCGTGCATTATCTCAAATTCGCCATCGTGATCGTGAGCCTCGCCACGATCCTTGGCGGCACTGCCGGCATGCTCCTCGGCAATGGTGTGGTGCAGGTCTATCACCGCTTCTTCAAGTTCCCCGAGCTGCATTTTCACCCGAACTGGCCGATGTTCGGAATTGCGTTCACAGTCAGCGCGGGCGCGGCTTTTCTCGGCGTGATCGGTGCCGTGCGACAGGCGGTGAAGTTGCCACCGGCAGAGGCGATGCGGCCGGAACCGCCCGCGGAATATAAACCGTCGCTGCTCGAAAAACTCGGCCTCGCGCATTTCGTGAGCACGACCTTTCGCATGGCGCTGCGCAATCTCGAGCGCCGTCCGTGGCAGGCATTTTTCACCGCATTTGGCCTCGCACTCGCGACCGGCATTCCCATCGTGCCCGGCGCGATGGGCGACGGCATCAACTACCTGCTCACGATCCAGTGGGACGTGGCGCAGCGGCAAAATGTGACGTTGAATCTGATCGAGCCCGGCTCCGCGAGCACGCTCAACGACATCCGCAGCCTGCCCGGCGTGATGACTGCGGAGCCTTTTCGCAGCGTGCCTGCGCGGCTGCGCTTCGGGCCTCATTCGCGCCGCCTGAGCGTTACCGGCCTGCCGCGCGATGCCTATCTGAACCGCCTCCTCGACGAAAAGGAACGCCCCGTTGCACTGCCCCCGGACGGTCTGCTCGTCTCCGCCAAACTCGCAGAGATTCTCGGCGCAAAGATCGGCGACCGCATCATTCTCGAAGTGCAGGAAGGCCGCCGTCCGAAACTCGAAGCGACCATTCAAGGCACGATCACGGATTACGCCGGCGTCTTTGCCTACATGGAAATCGGTGCGCTGCGGCGACTGATGCGCGAAGGAGGCACGGTGAGCGGCGCATATCTCACCGTGGACATGAACCGCTGGAGCGAGTTTCTCGCGAAGGTCAAGGAAGCGCCGCGCATTGCCGGCATGGGCATCAAGGAAGCGGTGCGCGCGAGTTTCAAAAAGAGCACGGGCGATATGATCGGCAAGATCACCGGCATCTATTTTACCTTCGCGATCATCGTCTCATTCGGCGTGGTCTATAACAGCGCGCGCATCGCGCTTTCCGAACGCAGCCGCGATCTCGCCACGCTGCGCGTCATCGGCTTCACCCACCGCGAAGTCGCGTCCGTGCTGATCAGCGAACTCGCGATCCTCACGCTGGCCGCAATCCCTGTCGGATTGTGGATCGGCACGCAGCTCGCCTCCGCAATCGTCCACACCGCGAGCACCGAGAGCGTGCGCCTGCCGCTGGTGCTCTCGCCGCACAGCTACGCGATGGCTGTGATCGTCGTGCTATGTTCGTCCACACTTTCCTTCGCGGTCGTCGGGCTGCGCCTTGCCAAGCTCGATCTCCTCGGAGTCCTCAAAGCCAGAGAATGATGAAAACCACCACGCCCACTTCGTCGCCCGGCACTCGCGCGGCTACTCGCAAAGCCGCTCCGTGGCGCCGCTATCTTCCGTACGCATTCGGCGCAGCGCTGGTCTTCATGCTCTTCAAGGCCGTACGCCCCACGCCGATCGCCGTGGAAGCTGGCACGATCACGCGCGGCCCGCTGACCGTTACGGTGCTGGAGGAAGGCAAGACCCGCATCCGCCATCGCTACCTCATCACGCCGCCCGTCGCCGGGTATCTCAATCGCGTCCCGCTGCGCGCGGGCGATCGCATCGAGGCCGGCAAGACGGTGCTCGCGACGATTCAGCCGCAGCCCGCGAGTTTCCTCGATCCCCGCGCCCGCGCCGAGACTGAGGCTCGTGTGAAAGCTTCCGAAGCCGCGAAGATGCAGCGCGAAACGCAGATCGAACGCGCCCGCGCCGCGCTCGATCTCGCGCAAAAGGACATGGCGAGGGCGAAGGAATTGAAAAAGAGCGGCGCCATTGCCGCGAAGGAATGGGACACCGCGGAGAACCAGGTTTCCATCCTGAGTCGCGAACTCAATGCCGCGCAGTTCGGCCTTCAAGTCGCTGATTTCGAACTGGTGCAGGCGAAAGCCGCGCTCACCCAGGTGCAGACACCGGCTACGGAAAACATCGACCCGCTGAAGGTCATCGCGCCCGTCGATGGCTACGTGCTGAATGTTTATGAAGAAAGCGCGCGCATGATCATGGCCGGGACGCAGATCATGGAGGTCGGCGATCAGACCGATCTTGAAGCCGAGATCGAATTGCTCTCCAGCGACGCTGTCGGCGTGCAGCCCGGCGCGGATGTGAGCATCGAGCAGTGGGGCGGTGACGCGCCGTTGCGCGGCAAAGTGACGGTGGTCGAGCCCGGCGGTTACACCAAGGTCAGCGCGCTCGGCGTGGAGGAGCAGCGCGTGAAAGTGCGCGTCAACTTCGTCGATCCGCTTCCGCCCGGCACGACGCTCGGCGACCGCTTCCGCGTCGAAGCGCGCATCGTCACATGGCACGGCGACAACATTTTGCAGGTTCCCACCGGCGCGCTTTTCCGCGGCGGCGGCGATTGGATGACGTTCCTCTTAGACGGTGGTAAAGCCCGGCAGACCAAAGTCGAAATCGCGCACAACAACGGCGTCGCCGCGGAAGTGCGCAGCGGCCTCACGGAAGGCCAGCGCGTCATCCTGCACGCGCCGGACGCCGTGGCCGACGGAGCCTCGGTGCAACTGCGCACGGACTCGGCACGTTGATGGCGAGCGCTGCTTCCTTTCGGTCATCCTGAGCCGCATCGAAGCAAGTTGGTTCCGGGGAGCACACGCGCCTCGCGTGTTGTTTTCGGCGCCCCCGCCGAAAAACTCCTTTGGTATTATTTCAAAGGCCTTTAGGCGGCGTTCAGCCTGAGAATCTCCGCGATCACTTCGTCGGTGCTGGTGCCTTCGGCTTCGCCTTCGAAATTCAGGATGATGCGGTGACGCAGCGCGGCGGGCGCGGCTTTGTCGATGTCGGCGCGGGAAACGTGGTACCGACCGTCGAGCAAGGCGTAAATTTTTGCGGCGAGGATTAGCGCCTGGGCGCCGCGGGGGCTCGCGCCGTAGCGGACGTATTTCTTCGCGAGCGGCGAGGCGTGCGGGTCGTCGGGATGAGTGGCAAGCACGAGGTCGATCGCGTGCGTCTGAATCTCCCTTACCAACGGGACCTGGCGCACCACCTCGCGGAGCGTCAATACTTCCTGCGGATCGTGCAGAACTTTGTCGATCGTCGGGCGTTCGTCGGTCGTCGTCCGGTCGAGGATGGTGTGCATGTCGGCGGCATTGGGAAAGCCGACCTTGAGCTTGAAAAAGAAGCGGTCGAGCTGGGCTTCGGGCAGCGGATATGTCCCTTCCATCTCGAGCGGATTTTGCGTGGCGAGGACGAGGAAGGGCAGCTCGATGGGGTGCTGGGTGCCACCCACAGTCACATGATGTTCCTGCATGGCTTCGAGCAGGGCGCTCTGCGTTTTCGGCGTGGCGCGATTGATTTCGTCGGCGAGCAGGATGTTGGCGAAGACCGGCCCGGGCTGAAACTGAAAGGCTTTCCGGCCATGTTCATCCTCAGCGATCATGTTCGTGCCGACGATGTCCGCGGGCATAAGATCCGGCGTGAATTGGACGCGGGAGAATTTCAAATTCACGGCCTCGGCCAGGGTACGGACGAGCATCGTTTTGCCGAGGCCAGGCACGCCTTCGAGGAGGACGTGGCCGCCGGCAAAGAACGCCGCGAGCACGCCTTCGACGACATCCGTCTGGCCGACCATCATTTTCGCCATCTCATCGCGGATGCGCGCGAAGCAGGTTTTGAATTGTTCGACTTTGACTTGAAGGTTCGCGGGGTCGCTCATGGGTTCGGAAAAATGGGAGACGGGGGCACAAAGGGCGCAAAGAACCGGCTCGAAGGCGAGTCCTTTGTGCAGCCGGCAGACGCAGAGCGGACCGTCATTCCTGCGGACGGATCGCTTCGAAGTAGCGCTTGATGAAGAAGCGCGAGCCGAGCGGGATATTCTCCTGCACGACGGCGTCCTGTGCGGCGGGGGCCATGGCCTCGTACAGCTCCTTGTAGGGCCGGTTGGATTTTGAGTGATCGCCGGCGGCGGTGAGCGATTCCTGCAAGGTCGGCCCTTCTCCGAGGCGTCCGGCAAGCTGCTTCGCCTGGGCGTCTTTTCCCGAGTTGTTCCGCTCTTTTCCAAACGGCGAATCGGTGGTGCCGGTGTCATGCTCGCTGCCGGGCTGTCCGCTCGGCAGCCGCGGGTCGCCGTCGCCTGATTGCGCGCTCGGATCGGCCTTGGAAAACGATTGCATCGTCACCATTCCTTTTCCGGCCTCGCCTTGTGGCTGGGGTTGTCCTCCCGATTTTTCTTCGCCGAATTTCATGGCTTGCAGAGCCGCGAGGAGGTTTTGCAAGGCCTGCGAATTCTGCTGTCCGCTGCCGCTCTGCTGACCGCTTTGGCCTTGGGGCATTTGTCGGAGCATCTGCGCGAGTTGCTTCGCTCCATCGCCCGATTTTCCGCCCGATCCGGCTTTCGAGCGCTGCATCTGCTGCGCCAGTTTTTGCATGGCCTCGGAGAGCTGCTGCTGCTCGGCGAGGCGCTTGAGCGCTTCTTGCAGCGCCTGCTCCACCTGCTCCGGCGTGAGGTCGTCTTTTTTTTCTGCAAGTTGCTGCATGGCTTTCTCGAGTTCCTCGGCCGCTTTGGCGAGGTCGCTGGCTTCGAGTGCGGAGGCGGCATCTTTGGTCGCCTCGTTCTTTTCCAAAGCTTTGGCGAGAGCCTTCAATTCTTCCGGGGTCGCAGCCGCGGGTGCCTTTTGCATTTCCTGCACGAGTTGTTCGAGCGCGGACAATTCCCGCAGCGCCGATTTCCCGGCGTCATCCGGTTGGGTGGCGTTGGCGCGCAACTGCTCCGCACTGCGTTGCAACTGCTCGGCGAGTTTTTTCAATTCTTCATTCTTCCCCTGCTCGCTGGCCTTCGCGGTCTGCCGTGCGAGCTCCTCGAGTTTTTTCGCCGTGTCTTCGACGGCGGCTCGCGCGTTCGCGGTATTCGCGTCGCGGGCGGCGAATGTTTCGCGCGCTTCCCACTGGAGCATGGCGAGCGCGATCACCGGCACGAGCAGCCAGGCGGCTTCGCGCGGCACGCGCACCCGGACGAGTTCGCTGAACTTTCCACCGCGAATAAATCGGGCGCATTCCTCGACGGCCATCTGCCGCATTTCCTCGGCTTTCGGCTCCGTGGAAAAGGCGAGCGCGGTGAGGAAACGGTCGCGCGTCGCGCCCAGGCGGTCGATGACCGCTGCGACTTCCGCGAGGCTCCGGCGGCGCACCAGGGCGATGCCGAGAGCGACGAACAAGGCCAGCATCACCGCACCCACAGCCACACGCGCATCGACCGGCAGGCGGCCGAGCAGCCAGCGGTTGATCGCTCCCGCCAGGACCAGCAAAGCACCGACGGTGAGCGCCACATCGACCACCACCGTGAGGAAGCGCTGCGCGGCGAGACGCCGGCGCGCTGTATTCAAATTGCGCAATACATCATCGATGGGAGGCGTCTTCAAAATCGCGAATACAGTAGCACTCCGCGCGCGGGCGCGCAGCAGGGACTTGCAACTTCCTTTCCTCCGCCGGGCCGCGCTTCAGCGCCCCGCCGTGACAGCGAGCAGGTCGGGCCGCGGTTCGCGCTTGCCCGGACAGCGCGGGTAGCTGCGGCAACCCCAGGAAGCCGCGCCGCCGACGCGACTCTGGCGGATGATCATCGACCCATTGCAGACCGGGCACTCGGGATCGAAAATCCGCGCGTGGGCGACAAACTCTTCGATCCAGTCCCCCACCGTGCAGAAATCCTCGTCGGGACGCGCCATTGCTTCGACGCGCTTTTCGAGCGCGACACGGTCGAGGAGTTCGATGCCTTTTTCCGCGGCGAAGGTCCGGGCTTCGCGAGAGAATGTCCCGAGCGTGGCCACGATTCCTTGCGGCGCACCCGTGGCCGCCATCATCCCGTAAAACTCCCGCACCTCCCGCTCGGCAACGCACGCCGTTTTCCAATGTTTGCACTGTACGAGAAAAGTCTCCGAGTCGCGCCGCAGCGTGAGGTCGGTGCCTGCCTCGGCATCGACTCCGGCGGAAATTTCCACGATGTAATCTTCGCGGCGATAGGTCTCGGCGACGAGCAGTTCAAAATGATCCCAGCGCAACGCGTCGAGAGCGGGAATACTGGCGGCAGCGGGTGCCTTTTCGATGGAAGCGCGTGGGACCGAGTTGAGGGGCAGCTCGTGGGGCGCACTTGCCAGCCGTTTCCTGAAAGACAATGCAACGCCGCTGATCAATCCAGTAAGCAAAACGAACGCGGCGACCACTCCGGAGCCGCTCGGAAGTATCCCGTTCGCGACCTCCCCGGGAGCGGGCACGGGGACAGCCGGTCCGGGGGTTCGGGACGACGAGACGCGAAACTTGAGTTCTCGGCGAACAGCGGGCTTCAACTCCACGAGCTTCGGGCTCTCCGCCTCCGCGGCCGCGGCTTTTTCCGGAATAAAAAGTTCCTCCACCACGAGCGGTTTCGGGCGAGGCAGGGCCGCGACATGGGCGAAAGTTTCGACAGGTGCTGGCGGAGTTTCGATTTTTGGAACGGTGAGGGTCGGCAGCTCATTCGAGAGATTTGGCAGCGCGAAGATCGGCTCCAAGTTCAGACCGGAAGTCACGATCGGCTTTCGAGTCGAAGTTGCCGCTGGAGTTGATGCCGGCGGCACAGCCACGACCTGCGCTGCGATGGGAGCGGCTTTTGGAGTCGGGGCTGGTGCTGGAGCCGCGGCCACGGTCTGAGCCCGGATCGTTGCTGGAGCCTGAGCTGCCGCTGGAACTGGAGCCGCAGTTGGAACCGAAGTCGCGACGGAAAGCCAGATTGTTTCCGCCATGCGGGTTCTGCAAAAGGCCATGCCCGTCGATTCGCCGGAGTTGAATTCGGCGACCGCGCCGTCATCTCGTTCCCACCGGCGAACTCCATCCGAAGGGGTGGCCTCCCGCCAGCGCTGCCGCCCGCCGTTCGATTGCAAGAGCGAGACGATTTCGACTTCCTGAAGTGGAATACTTTTCCGGTAGGTCAGTTTTTCCACGAGCCCATCTTGATAAGCGACTTGGGCCGTCCAGCCCTCCCAGGAATACGTCACCAGGTTCTTAGCCACGTCCTCGGCAGTCGGCGTCCCGTGCCGGGCGAGGATGTGCGCTTTGGTGTCGCCGAGCTGGAGCGCATGAGCGGGCCAGGTAAAGGCGGCGATGAGCAGCGCGGCCAGGGCGGTGCGAAGCAGTTGGGCAAAAGCCATTCCGGTAAGGGAAGCAGGATGCTGACCAACCGGGCCTAAGAAATGCATCTCAACTTTGAGTTTGGTGTGTCTGGCTGCACGGAAATCCTCCCCGTCTTTCCTTGCTGACCGCGATTGCCGACACGTCGAAACCATTCTAAGAATCGCCCAAGCCAACTCTTTATCCCTGCATCACGATGAAGTTCCTCCTCCCATGCGCGCTGCTCCTTTTTCTCTCCGCGCCGCTCGGCTTCGCGGCGGAAAACAGCGCGGAAGGACAGAAGCTCGCGGGCAAGGTGCGCGACATTTTTGAAGCCAAGTGCCTCGACTGCCACGGACCGGAGCTCCCACGGCCCAAGGGAAAGTTTGGCTACGTGCTCGATCTCAAGCGGATGGCGGACAACCCCGAATATGTCGAGCGCGGGAAGCCGGACAAATCCGAACTCTTCAAATTGGTCTTTAACGACGACATGCCAGGCGAAGACGCCAATGTGCCGCCGCTGACCAAGGACGAAAAAGAAATCGTCCGCCAATGGATCGAACTCGGAGCGCCGGATGCGCCCGCGCCGACCGGCGAGCGGACGACGCCGACGACGAGCGTGGCTGAGGGAAAGGCGCAGATGCCCCTGTGGAAACAGGCGCTGCGCTGGATCGGACGCTTCCATCCAGTCTCCACGCATTTCCCAGTGGCACTGATGCTCGTCGCCGTCTTCGCCGAGGGTCTCGCCTGGTGGACGCGCCGCGACTCCTGGTTGCAAACTGTCCGTTTTCTCGTCGTGCTCGCCGCGCTCGGAGCGCTCGCCGCCGCTGTTCTCGGCTGGGTCAATGCCTACTTTGCCAGCTACACCGGCCAGCTCGCGCCGGTGCTGAAGTGGCACCGTTGGCTCGGCACGGGGACGGCCGTGTGGTCGGTCCTGTGCGCCTTGCAGGTCGTGGCGTTTGAATGCGCGGAAGGCAGCAAAGATCGGCAGCGCTTCCGCGGTGCGCTGCTCCTCGGCGCCGCGCTAGTGGGGATCAGCGGCTTCCTCGGCAGCGCACTGATCTACGGGTTGGATCACTACGCGTGGAACTAAAGTCGCGCCGCGTTATTTAGTCGGCAGTGGATTGCGAAACTTTCGCGAGGCCTCGGCGCCAGCGCATCTGCCAGATGGAGTCTCCGCCTAAGATTGCGTGTCATCCTGAGCGGAGCGGCGCGATGGGCGCAGGTAGCGCGGTGCGGAGTCGAAGCATCGGGTAGCGTCGCAGAGATCTTCCGGCTGACCGTCAGTCTCGCATTTCATTTCCGTCATTTTGCAAAACCGAAAAACCCTTCGGCGTTCGCATGACAGATGTTGCGCACGAGCGGGCCGACGAGGGTGTTGTCATCAGGCAGTTCACCAGCTTCGATGTCGCGGCCGATGAGGTTGCAGAGCACGCGGCGGAAGTACTCGTGGCGCGGATAGGACATGAACGAACGCGAGTCAGTGACCATGCCTACGAAGCGCGAAAGCAGACCGAGATTTGAAAGGGCGTTGAGCTGCCACTCCATTGCTTCCTTTTGATCGAGAAACCACCAACCGCTGCCGAGCTGCACCTTGCCGGGAACGCTGCCGTCCTGAAAATTGCCGATCATCGTCGCGAACGCGTAGTTATCCGCAGGGTTGAGATTGTAGAGGATCGTCTTCGGCAGCGCGTTTTCCGTATCGAGACGATCGAGGAAAGCGGCGAGCGCAGGAGCCTGTGGGAAATCGCCGATGGAGTCGAATCCAGTGTCCGGTCCGAGGTGGCGAAGCAGGCGCGTGTTGTTGTTGCGCAATGCGCCGAGGTGAAGCTGCATCGTCCAGCCTTTCTCGGCGTAAAGCCTGCCAAGGAAGAGCATCACAAACGAGGCATACTTCGCGTGGTCGGCCGGCGACGCGGGCTTTCCGCTGAGGGCGGCATCGAAGATGGCGCTGGCCTCGGACTCAGTGCAGCGGTCGGCATAGCAGCGTTCCAAGCCATGATCGGAGAGGCGGCAGCCGCGTTCGTGGAAAAGGTCCCGGCGGTTGCGCAAGGCTTCGAGCAGCGCGGCGAGCGTGCCAATCGTAACGCCGCTCGCATCCTCGAGCCGACCAACCCAGGCATCGAAAAACTCAGGCCGATTCACCGCCAGCGCGGCGTCGGGGCGAAAGGCCGGCAGCACGCGCGTGGCGAGTCCACTCGCCTTGATCGCCTCGTGATGAGCGAGATTGTCCGCAGGGTCATCCGTCGTGCAGAGCGTGGTGACGCGGAATTTTTTCAAGATGCCCTGCGTCGAAAACTCCGGCGTCGCGAGCTGCTCGTTCGCCCGCTCCCAGATGCGCCCGGCGCTCGATTCATCCAGCAGCTCCGTGATGCCGAAGTAACTAGAGAGCTCGAGATGGGTCCAGTGGTAAAGTGGATTGCGCAGCGTGTGCGGCACGGTCGCAGCCCACGCCTTGAATTTCTCCAGCGGCGTCGCGTCGCCCGTGCAGAAGCGTTCGGGCACACCGTTCGCGCGCATCGCGCGCCATTTGTAGTGATCACCTTCGAGCCAGATTTCGAAGAGGTTTTTGAACTGCCGGTTCTCCGCGATGTCGCGCGGCGATAAGTGGCAATGATAATCGAGGATCGGCTCGGGCTTGGCAAACTCGTGATAAAGCCGCCGCGCCTTGGGAGTGGTGAGCAGGAAGTCGTCGTGGATAAATGGTCGGGGTTGCATGGACAGCCTTGTGCCTTTGGCTTTTGAAATGTTAGTCATTGCTGAGCGAAAAAACCGGAGGCGGCACCTGCTTCGCAGAGAGCCGCCTCTACACGATCAGGGTATCACCTTCTCGGGGAGGCCCGCGATCTGTGCGTTGTGGGTGACGAACTGATTGACACCATCCGGCGTGGTGACGGTGCAGTTCTCCAGTCGGACACCTTCCGCGTAGTAAATGCCAAAAGGCCTTTCCGCAGTAATGTTGATGTTGCGCAGCACGACGTTTTTTACGGACGCCTCGGGAAGACCCCAGATCAAACCTGCGCGCCGTCCACTTTGCACGGTTGCCGTGATGTCGCTGAAAATGATGTCGCGAAAGATCGGTGTGTGTTCGGTAACTGGAGCCGCGGGATAAGTCGCGGCTATTTCCGGCGTGAGCTTGTGCAAGTCCCGAAACTCGCGCGCCGTCGCCATATACGCGCCGTAGATCAAAATCGGAAAGCCGACATCGGTCATGCGCAGATTCCGAAACGTCAGGTTACTCACCACGCCACCGCGGTCGCGGTCGGACTTGATGCGGATGCCGCATTCGGTGCCTTTGAAAGTGCAGTCCGTCACGGTGATGTTCGACACTCCGCCGTTTGCGTAGCTACCGATCGAAACGCCGTGGCCATAGCCGTAAGTGCAATGGGTGATCAGCACATTGAAAGTGCCGCCGCCGCAGGTGAAATCATCATCGCCTACGCTCACGTCGCAGTCGCGAATCAAGATATTCGAGCCGCTTACATCGCAAGCGTCGGTATTGCGGCTGGGGTTTACGGGATCGTTCGAGGCCGGAGCCCGGACGGTGACGCCGCGCACCGTGATGTTGGAAGACCTGCCACCGACCGAAATGTGAAACATCGGCGAATCTTTGAGCGTGAGCTTTTCGATCAACACGCGGTCGCAGCGCGACAGCGAGATCATGATCGGACGCTTCGCGCCTTTCGTGCTGGCAAATGGCCACCACGGACTGCCCTGCCCATCGATCGTCCCTTCACCGGTAATCGCCACATCCTGCAGCTTCGACCCACTGATGAAATCCTCCGGCGCGCTCGTGCCGCCGGGATATTGGTCGAGCGGCAACATCCTCAGCGTCGCGCCTGCCTCGATCAGCAGATTGATGTGGCTCGCAAGCCGGATCGGCCCGCACAGAAACTCACCGCGCGGCACGATCACCGTCCCGCCACCGGCGCCGGCTGCATTGATCGCCGCTTGAATCGCCTTGGTGTTAATCGTCATCCCGTCACCTTTCGCGCCGTAGTTAGTGACCTTGAATGCGCGTCGCGGAATAACCGGCAACGGCGGATCGTGAAACGCAGGCTCCGTGGCGCGCAGCGAAGTCAGCAGGAGAGTCGCCGCAAACGCTGCGGTGAAGAAGAGAGAAAGGGGGGTTCGCATTGGTGTCATGTTACGCCGCTCGGCGTGCGAGACAACGGGCAGCCAATCTCGCAAACAGCAGTTCAACTTGAAAATCCTGCACTCCAGAATGCGCTCTCGCATTAGCGCGTTGCTGCTTGGCAGACACGCGCCCGAGCAAGTAAGCACTGACGCGACACCGCGTTACGGTCGAACCGTCAATCCCATCAGTTGCGCCGCCACTCGCTGGCGAACGTCGGCGGTGACGAACTCCGCCTCGCCAGCGACGATGGCCGTGGCGATGTGCAGCGCGTCATTCGTGCGGATGAACACGGGCGGACTTTGCGAAAGACACTTTTCCAGCACGTTGACGAATTCCCGCTCAACATCCGCGTCGGTGGGACGAATGACGATCCGACCATTGGCAACGTCGCGATCCAGATCGGCGGACAACGCCGCCGCTTCCCCTGATGGCAGCACCCCTTCCGACTCGCGTCGTCGAAAGACAGTGCGCGCTTCCAACCGCGCGATGGTTGCGGTCACGATGCGGCCCGCGCTGCCTGCGAGTTGTTGAAACTGCGCAGAGTCAGCTTCCGCGACTGACAGTTTCACCAACGCCGACGCGTCCCAGTAGCTCATTCAGCCACGCTCGCCGCGCAGATCGTCGAGAATCTTCTGCAGCGGCGCGCCGGTCTTTCCCGTCATCCCGCGCGTCCGACGACTTTCAAGTTCCTTTAGCCAAGCCTCGTGGCTCGCCGCCTCGGGCAGCGGCTCGGCTGCTTCATCCACAATCACCTGCCCTCCTTCCGCCGCGACACGGTAGCGTCGTCCTGGGCCCGGATGTGGCAGGAGTGAGGGCGGCAGATGCAGCGTGCCCGTAGCGTCGGCTTCGAGAATGGTGCTCATGCGCGCACCATGCCGCGCACGCCGCGTGCGGTCAATGCGTCACGTTCACACTTGGAGGCAGCGAGGAATGGCTGCGCTCGTCCCGAGGTGACTTCAAACGCGCAACGCGCTGCGTCCATGTGCTGCCGCGGGGCGGAGATGCGAGTCAGCGCCCGCGGCGTGCAACCTTCCGAAACGCGGCCGGCGTCGTGTGCTCGGCTTTGCGGAAGGCGATGAAGAAGGTGTTGATATTCGGATAGCCACTCTGCTGGGCGACGGACTCGATTTTGTCCTCGGTCCCGGCGAGGAGCTTTTTCGCAAAGCCGAGCCGCACGGCGCGGACCTTGTCGCCGGGCGTGCAGTCCACATGCTCGCCGAACGCCTGATGCAGTCCGCACATCGACATGCCAGCGATGTTGCGCCGCGTAAGCCGCGATGCCTTGCAGCAACCGGTGGTCATACCAGCCGAGCGCAAGGAGAACATTCTTCCGCTTTTTCACTGTCCGGTCCTCGTGAGTTCGGCATCGGAAACTTTTCCCGTTCCCGCATCGCGCCGCACGATCTTGGGCACTTCCTCCACCCGTTCGATGTGATACGCGTAGGGCACCACGTGCCGCTTTTCCCATGACCACTCCGCAGGCGAATTGAATTGGAAGACCGCCGGATCGACGTTGCTCTTGAAGTTATTCCCGATCTCGAACTCCTCGCGCGTGTTACTGGCAGTGATCGGGGGGCGCGGCTCGACCTGACGGCTGTTCACGATCACAATCGGCCCGCCTTTGTCTTTCGCCGCGGCATCTGCCGCGTGCGAGAAGGTCGTCGCAATCTGGCAGTCCTTGTAGAAGCAATTGTCCACCAGCGTCACCGCTCCAGTTACCGAGATGTCCGCGTTTTTGGCGCCGTCGATGAAGTTATTGAAGGCATGAACATTACCAAAGCGCACGCGCGGCGCGCGGTCATCAATGTTCTTAAATAAGTTGTGATGAAAGGTGACATTGAGATGCCCGCGATCTGTCGCGGCGGAGTTGTCTCTGGATGAATGACCGACGAGGCTGACCTTCCTCTGCGGCCCGCGACGATCGCCCGCAAAGCGACACCACGAGACGGTGATCAA
>JBBSDS010000095.1:0-14265 GCA_038240495.1 Chthoniobacterales bacterium
GAAGCCGCGTTTGCTCGACTCATCGAGGGGCAGATCGCGGGGGGCGTCACCGGGATCGTTCCCGTGGGCACGACGGGTGAATCGGCCACGCTCGACCCCGTGGAGCACAACCGCGTGATCGAACTCGCAGTGAAGGCGGCGGCAGGGCGCTGCAAGGTGATCGGCGGCACGGGATCGAACTCGACCTCGGAAGCGGTCGCGCTCACGGTCGAGGCTGAGAAACTCGGCTGCGACGGCGCGCTGCTCGTGGCGCCTTATTACAACAAGCCTTCGCAAGAAGGGCTTTTCCGGCACTTCGGCAAGATCGCCGAGGCCACCAAGCTGCCGCTGATTCTTTATTCGATCCCCGGACGCTGCGGCATCGAGATCGGTGTGGAAGTGACCGCGCGCCTCGCCGAGGCGTATCCGAACATCGTGGCGATCAAGGAAGCGGGCGGCTCGGTCGAGCGGGTGAGCGCCTTGCGCGCCGCGCTCCCACCGGAGTTTACGATTCTATCGGGCGACGATTCGCTCACGCTGCCGTTCATGTCGGTCGGCGCGCAAGGTGTGATCAGCGTCGCGTCGAACGTCGTGCCGCGGGAGGTGAGCAACCTCGTGAATGCGGCGCTGGCGGGCGATTACGCGACGGCGCGCGAGTGGCACTTCAAGCTCTACCCGCTTTTCAAAGACCTCTTCATCGAGCCCAATCCCGTGCCCGCCAAGCACGCGCTCGCGCTCCGCGGCGAGATGCGGCCCGACGTGCGGCTACCGCTTTGCGAAATGGGCGCGGCGACCACCGCGAAGCTCGAAGCCACGCTTCGGACTCTCAACCTTATCCCGTGATGAAACAGCTCGCACTAATCATCAACGGCGCAAAGGGCCGGATGGGTCAGACGCTCCTCGCTTGCGCCGCCGGCGACCCGGAGCTTCGCGTCGTCGCAGCCATCGATGTCGGTGATGACTTCGCCGCCGCCGTGCCGGGCGCGGACGCGATCATCGACTTCAGCCACCACTCGACTGTCGAGCCCGTGCTCGCGCGCTGCATGGAAAACCGGAAGACGCTGGTCATCGGCACCACGGGACACACCGATGCGCAGATTGCCGCGATCAAGCACGCCGCGGGGCTCATCCCGATTGTCTTTGCGCCGAACTACAGCGTGGGCGTGAACACGCTTTTCTGGCTGACCCGCAAGGCGGCGGAAATCCTCGGACCATCGTTCGACCTCGAAGTCGTGGAGATGCATCATCGTTTGAAAAAGGATGCGCCGAGCGGCACAGCCAAACGGCTCGTGGAGATCCTCGCGGAAGCACGGGAGCTGACTTACAACAAGGACGCGCGCCATGGCCGGCACGGCATCGTCGGCGAGCGCACCGACGCCGAGATCGGCGTGCATGCGATTCGCGGTGGCGATGTCGTCGGCGATCACACCGTCATCTACGCGACAAACGGCGAGCGCGTGGAACTCACGCACAAGGCTTCAAGCCGCGAGACTTTCGCGCGCGGCGCACTGCGGGCCGCGCTCTGGGCGTACGGGAAACCGGCAGGTCTTTACGACATGCAGGACGTGCTCGGACTGAAATGAATGCGGAATCGCTGAAGCGCGCTTCGCTCGCGGGCGGCGAAGTCTTCATTCCGAATTCCGAATTCCCCATTCCGCATTCATGAGAGCCGGGATCGCTCTGGGATCCAATCTCGGCGACCGCCTGGCCCATCTCCGGCAGGCGCGGGAACGCGTGCTCGGGCTGCCCGGCGTCTCGGGACCGGCGATCAGTTCACGCGTTTATGAAACGGAGCCGGTGCAATCGGGGCCGGACGCCGGAGCCTTTCTCAATGCAATCATCGAGGTCGAATATGACGGCCAGCCGATCACGTTGCTCGACGGACTCCAGCGCGTGGAAGCGGAACTCGGTCGCCCTTCAAAACGGCCTCGCAATGCTCCGCGCACCATCGACCTCGACATCCTCTACACCGGCAATCTTGTCCTCTGCAACGAGGACGTTGTCATCCCCCACCCTCGCCTGCATCTGCGGCGCTTCGTCCTCGCACCGCTGGCGGATATTCGGCCGGATTTGATTCTGCCGGGACAGCAGCGGCCGGTGGCGGAATTGCTCGCGGGGTTGAATGATCCAGCGACGGTGGAAGTTTTTACCGGGGAATGGATGTGAACACCGAACATCGAACAGCGAACAGCGAATGCCCCACGGCGGCGACACTCCGCGCCATGAAACAGCGCGGGGAGAAGATTGCGGTGCTCACGGCTTATGACTACCCGACGGCGCGGCTTCTCGATGAAGGCGGGCTCGATGTGCTGCTCGTCGGGGATTCGCTCGGGATGGTCGTCCTCGGCTACCCGGACACTACGCACGTCACGATGGACGAGATGGTGCATCACACCCGCGCGGTCGCGCGAGCGGCGCAGCGGGCGATGCTTTGGGCCGACCTGCCCATCGCCAGCTACGAGACGCCGGCACAGGCGATCGAAAACGCGCAACGCTTGATCGACGCAGGCGCGCACGCGGTAAAACTCGAAGGCGGACGCTCGCATCTGGCACAGATCGAGGCGCTGGTCGCAGCCGGGATTCCGGTCATGGCGCATATCGGCATGATGCCCCAGAGCGTGAAGCGCGAAGGCGGCTACCGGATCAAAGGCAAAACTGTGGAGCAAGCCGACGGCCTGCTGCTTGATGCGCTGGCGGTCGAAGCTGCGGGCTCATTCGCGCTGTTGCTGGAACTGGTCGTGCCAGAGGTTGCGCAGAGGATTTCCGAGCGGCTCGCGATCCCGACCATTGGCATCGGTTCCGGCACGGGCTGCGATGGACAGGTGCTCGTGACCCACGATTTGATCGGCTTGTTCCCGTGGTTCACGCCGAAGTTCGTCAAGCAACAGGGCCGGGTGGCCGAGGAAATCCGCACGGTCGTGGCGGCGTATCTTTTGGGAACTAAAACGTAGCGCGTTTTAAGTTAGAATTTCGCTGCAGAAAGGTGCGTCATCCTGAGCGGAGCGGAGGCGGCAAGGCGGGCGCAGCGTAGTCGAAGGACCCCGCGCATTCACGGGCGATATCGCAGGGAATCGCCGGGGTCCTTCGACTCCGTTTCGTCCCACCTTCGCCCATGACGACACTCCGCTCAGGATGACACCCGAGTTTGGAATTTCGGTACATCCTCTAAACCGCGCCAATACCGAAGGAATCGACGCGGTGGGCGAGAACTTTTCCGACGCGACCTCTACTCGATCGCATCCGGCGCGTGGCCGAGCGCCACTTTGAGGCGAGCGATTTCGTCGCGCATCTGGTCGCGTCGCGACTGGAGCACATTGACGTGCTGCTTCGCCCGCTCGAGACCCGCCTTGACGGCCTCGAGTTCCGTCTTCAATGCGTCGCGTTCCGACTCCACGGCCTGCATTTGGCCGAGCCCACTTTCCTCGATCTTCCGACGCAAGGTCTTTTCCGATTCGCGCAACTCCTCGACCTGGGACTCGAGGCCGCGAATTTCGGTCTCTTTGCGCGCGATTTTTTCGATGACCTCCTCGCGCTCGCCCCGCCCCGCCTGCCAATTGAGCCGAGCATCGCCGCCGGCATTGCGGGCTTGCTCCAATTCGCTGAGCAACGACGAAACGCGCATTTCGAGTCCACTAATTTTGCCAGCCGACGCTGCGGTTTCGGCCGTGAGTTTATCCCGCGACCCCGCCGCCGCGGAAATGGTGTTTCGGAGAGCGTCGGATTCCAGACGCGACGCCTCAGTCTTTTCGCGCGCCGTGCGGAGTTCGGTTTCCTTCCCTTCACACTGCTGGCGGAGTTGTGCGCGTTCGGCGTTGTCGGTTTCGATTTTTTGCCGGGCCTCCGCGAGTTCGTGTTCCCGCCGGTGCAAATCGTCGAGCAAGTTGTCCACCCGCTGCTGCAGATCCTTCGCTTCATCGGTGGCCTCGCTCAGCGAACTATTCAGCGCTTCCTTTTCCGCAGCGGCTTCGGCTGCTTCGCGTTTCGTGCGGTCGAATTCATTTTTCGCCGCCTCCAAAGTCAGCGAAGCCGTGCGCAAGGCTTCTTCGCGGTCGGTCAGCCGTTGCTGCGCTTCGTCACGCTCGGTCGTTGTGTTGGCCAGTATGCCCCGCAAATCGTCGAGTTCTTTGTGCGTTGCACCGAGGTGATCCTGACCGCGTTCCAAGTCGTCCGCGATGCGCTGCGCCCGCTCCTCGACAAGATGGGCAATGCGTTGCGATTCGTCGCGCTCGGCGTTCGCCACACCCAACGCGGCCCGCAATGGATCGAGTTCCTTGCGCGCTGCGCTCACGTCATTCCGACCGCGCTCCAGCTCTTCGACAACTTGCTGCGCACGCTCCTCCAATTCGTGGACCGTCCGCCGCGCTTCATCGCGCTCGGCGGTCGTTGCTGCCAGCGCGGTCTGCGCTGCATCGAGTTCCTTGCGCGCCGCCCCCGCGTCATCCCGCATGCGCTCCATTTCTTCCCTCATCCGCTGCGCCCCCGCCTCCGCCTCGTGAACCATCTGCCGTGCTTCATCGCGCGCCGTCGTGGCCTTTTCGAAATTGTCGTGGAGTCTGATGATTTCCTGCCGCACCTGTTCGATCTCCCGCCGGGCCGTGGCCAGCGTCTCATCGGATTTTCCAAGTTCGCTTTGCCGATCTGCAAGGCGCGCTCGCGCCGCATCGCGCTCACCGATCAACCTCTGCATTTCCTCGCGGTGTTGCAGAGCCTCTTCCTGCAAGCCGGCCACTTCCGAAGCCGCGGCGCGCGCTTTTTCGACCTGCTGCTGCAAGTCGCTGTGATCCCGTTCCAAAGCGGTCAAGCCCACTGTTTTCTCGGCATGTTTCGCGCGCTCTGTTTCCAGATCCTGCCGGTGCGCGGTGAGGTCGGAACGCAGCGCGAGCAGTTCGTTCTCCGCATTGCCGACTTTGCTTTTGAAGCTGTCGCGCTCCGCGGTGAGTCGCCCGATTTGATCCTTCATCCCATCCCCGTCGCTCCTTGCGGCTTCCATCTTCGCCTTCGATGCCGTCGCGTCGGCGAGTTGCGCTCGAAGTTCCGAGCATTCCTTTTCCATCGCGAGCAGCCGGTCTTGCAGGGCGCGGTGCCCAGGGCTCAGATCGACCCCACTGATTTCCGATTTATCCGCGTGCGCGAGCGTTTTGAGCGCTGTATCCCGGCGGGTCGCCGCCGCGAGAAGCTCATCCCGCTCCACCCCCACCTTTGACAATTCAAAACGCAATCGCGCCACGTCGCGCGCCCCTGCTGCCGGCGCCTCGGGTACCGCAGCCCGCGTGGCAAGCTCGCCCGCCAACCGGTCGCGCTCGGCTTCCACGGCGGCCAGACGCTCGCGAGTCTGCCGCAAGTCCGCCTTGAAGCGATCATCCTCGCTCTGGAGCCGGTTGAGCTTCGATCCCGCCTCGCGCAGGCCATCGCGCTCGAGCGCCGTGGCCGCGAGGTCGCCGCGCAGCCGGATCAGTTCCGCCCTGGATCGCTCGGTGTCCGCGCGGCATTTCGCCGCCTCTTCGAGCGCCGCGGCCAGCTCGCGCTGATTCCGCTCCAGCTCCTCGTAGGCACTCTTGCTCATCCCGCCAGCCGCGACCAATTGCCGCTGCGTGACGACCTGCACCGTCGCGGTGGCGGACGTCGGAATGATCAGGGCGCTCCCGCAATTCGGGCAATCGATTTGCATGCCGATGGCCTGGTCGTCCACGCCGATCTTTTGCTGGCATTCGGGACAATAGAACTTGATGTCAGCCATGGACTGGAGTGGGGAGAAGACGATCGGCGTGCCGCAGCACGGGGAACTAGCAGCAGTTTCACGGAGATTAAAAGGAGATTTTCCTGCCGTCATCTCCCCCCGCCAGCTATCGTCCCGCCGTGCCCAAAGAGAACATCTACCGCGTCCGGCAGTCCATGGAACTGCTGCCCTTTCTGCTCTCCCTGCCGATCGGTCTTTCCCGCAAAGACGCCAAGAATTTGCTGCGTTTCAAAGCCGTGGCCGTTCCCGGCATTTCCGCACCGCGGCACGACACGCCGCTCGCCGACGGCACCGTCGTGCGCATCTCCGCCGGCAAACACACCCCAGCCGGCACCGTCCTGCCGAGCGGAGTCGAGATCGTATTTGAAGACGAAGCGCTGCTCGTGATCAACAAGCCCGCGGGGTTGCTGACCATTGCCACGGAGAGCGAAAAAACGCGCACGGCCTACGCCCAGCTTACCGCTTACGTCCGCGCTCGCGCACCGCGCGGCGATGCCCGCGTGTTTATCGTCCACCGGCTCGATCGCGAGACCTCGGGGCTGCTGATGTTTGCGCGGACCGAGGAGGTGAAATTCGCGCTCCAGCGAAACTGGAAAGCCACCACGAAAAAATATCAGGCCGTCGTCCAGGGGATCCCGACGCCACCGCAGGGCACGTTTCGCAGCGCACTGGCGGAAAGCGATTCGCTGCTCGTCCACAGCGCCCGGCCGAGCCACGAGGACGCCAGGCCCGCGATCACCCACTATCGCACGATCCGGGCTGGCGTGGACACCGCGCTGGTCGAGCTCACGCTCGATACGGGGCGCAAAAACCAGATCCGCGTCCAGCTCGCCGAAGCGGGGCATCCGATCCTTGGCGATGAAAAATACGGCGCCACGGCGGACCCCGCGCGCCGGCTGGCGTTGCACGCATTTGAACTTCGGTTCCGCCATCCGCTGACGGGCGAGGCGCTGCACTTTGAAAGCCCGCTCCCGGAAAGTCTGCGCGGTCTGGTTTCCAAAAAGAATCGGATCACGGGATCGCAGCCGCCGCCCGCCCCAAAAATGACCGCAGAGCTGCGAGAGCCACGCGGACGGCGTGAGCCCGAATCGCGACGGACTTCGTTCATGGGAAAAAACGCCGGGACGCCGAAGCGCAGAGGGCGCTGAGTCAGCACACCCACGACCTCTGCGCCGTCTCCGCGGCGCTGCATTTCCCGTCCGGATGTCGGACCGTGATTCACAGTTTTGCCATTCCCCCCTTGGCACAGCGGGCAAAAGCACGCACCTTCTCGCGCCGTGTCCGACACTACGATTGCCGCTGATTCACTCATCCTTCCACCGGGCGAATTTGCCGCCTACATCTTCGACTGCGACGGCACCCTCGCCGACACCATGCCCACGCATTACAAAGCGTGGTGTACCGCGCTCGGCGAACACGCCCGCGATTTTCCCGAAGCGCTGTTTTACGAACTCGGCGGCGTCCCCACAGCTCGCATCGTCGAAATTCTCAACGAACGCCACGGGCACACGCTTCCGGTGCATCGGACTGTCGAAATCAAGGAAGCCCTCTTTCTCGAACTCAGCCACGAAATCGCAGCCATTGAGCCCGTCGTCGCGCTGGCGCGGAAGTATCACGGCATCAAGCCGCTCGCCGTCGCTTCGGGCGGTCATCGGCGGATCGTGATGAACACGCTGCGCGCGCTCGGCATCGCCGAGTTGTTCCAAGCCATCGTCTGCTCCGAGGACTATCAACGCGGCAAGCCGTCGCCCGATCCATTCCTCGAAGCCGCGCTCCAACTCGATGTCGCGCCGGAGCGCTGCCTGGTCTTCGAGGACACCGCCACCGGCATCGCCGCCGCGACCGCTGCCGGCATGCAGTCCGTGCTCGTGCCACCCCCGCGGCGCTAAAAGCGCGGTGGGCGCTTTTTTTGCGGAGCGAACCTTGCCGACCGTATCGGTCTGGCGTGAAATGCGCGGCTCCGATGGATTCCCGCACGCTGCACCGCACGCTCAAAGACACCTTCGGCTATGACTCCTTCCGCCCGTTGCAGGAGGAGATCATCGCCGATGCGCTCGCGGGCCGCGACGTCTTCGCACTGCTCCCAACCGGCGGCGGCAAGTCGCTCTGCTTTCAGCTCCCAGCCTTGCTTCGCGAGGGATTGACCGTCGTCGTCTCGCCGCTCATCGCGCTGATGAAAGATCAGGTCGATGCGCTCACGGCGACGGGCATCCCGGCGACGTTCCTCAACTCGACGCTCGGCGCCGAGGAAGCGCGGGCGCGGTTCCGCGGGCTGCACCGCGGCGAGTATCGCCTGCTCTACTCCGCGCCCGAGCGGCTGATGCTGGAGGGTTTCGTGGAAAATCTGCGGGCGTGGAATGTCACCCAGCTCGCCATCGACGAGGCGCATTGCATCAGTGAATGGGGCCACGATTTCCGGCCCGAATATCGGCAGCTCGCGGAGTTGCGCGAGGCCCTGCCCGGCGTCCCGGTGATGGCGCTCACCGCCACCGCGACGGAGCGCGTGCGCGCGGATATCGTCGAGCGCCTGCGCTTGCGCGAGCCGCGTTGCTACACCGCGAGCTTCAATCGCCCGAATCTCACCTACCGCGTCGTCCCGCGTGCGCAGCCTTACGATCAAGCGCTCGCCTTTCTCCGCGGGCGGCCCGGCGAAAGCGGGATCATTTACTGCGCGAGCCGCAAGGCGACCGAAAGCGTCGCATCACGACTCGTCAGCGACGGGATTGTCGCGCGACCGTATCACGCCGGCCTCACCGCCGAAGAACGCACGCGGCACCAAGAGCTGTTCCTGCGCGATCAAGTGCGCGTGATTTGCGCGACGATTGCCTTCGGCATGGGCATCAATAAACCGAACGTCCGCTTTGTCCTGCACTACGATCTGCCGAAAAATATCGAGGGCTACTATCAGGAGACAGGCCGCGCCGGACGCGACGGATTACCGAGCGAATGCGTGCTCCTTTTCTCCGCCGCCGATGTGGTCAAGCAGACCGCCTTCATCGAGGAAAAGACCGACCCCGAGGAGCAGCGCCACGCCCGCGCGCAGCTTCAGCAGATGGTCCACTTCGCGGAATGTGCGACGTGCCGCCGCGTGGAACTGCTCGGCTATTTCGGCGAAGACTGGCCCGAGGGCGGCTGCGGCGCGTGCGACAATTGCCTCACTCCACGCGAGACTTTCGACGGCACGCTCGCCGCGCAGAAACTCCTCTCGTGCGTCTATCGCGTACGACAAAAATCGGGCTTCGGATTCGGGCTCAATCACATCATCGAAGTGCTCACCGGCGGCGCGACCGACGCCATCCGCAAGTGGGGCCATGAGCAGGTGTCCGCCTACGGCATCGGCGGGGAGATGAAACGCGGCGAGTGGCAATCCATCGGTCGCGAACTCGTCCGCCTCGGCCTGCTCCGGCAGAGCGCGGAGAAATTCGCGACCGTCGAAGTCACCGACGACGGCCTCGACGCGCTGCGCACGCGGAGACCCATCACACTGACCAAGCCCGTGGCCATCGCAGAGAAAAAGGCGCGCACCCGCAAGGGCGAAATCGCCTGCGACGAAGTGCTCTTCGACCGCCTCCGCACCATCCGCCGCAAGCTCGCCGACGAGCGCGACGTGCCCGCCTACATCATCTTCTCCGATGCCGCGCTGCGCGAAATGGCCCGCGCCTATCCCACGACGCCCGGCGAGTTCAGCCGCATCCCCGGCGTCGGCGCGCAGAAGCTCAAGGACTTCGGCGAGGCTTTCGTGGAGGAAATCGGCGTCCACCTCGCCCACTATCCGCGGCAGGCTTTCGCGTAGATCCGCTTCCGCCAGCAGCGCGAGTCAGGAAGTGCCGCTTCACTTATCGCTTGTCACCTTTGCTCATGCCCGGCCGCTCCCTGCTCATTCTCGGCTGCTTCATCGACAGGGCTCGCCCATCATGATACCTGCGAGCTGAGGCGATACTCTCATTAGCTATGACCTTCAAATTTCCATGCCCTCACTGTGGTCAACACATCTCGGCCGGCACGTTTGATATTCACGCTGTCGGCGTTTGCCCCACCTGCCAGAAAAATTTTGAGGTTCCTCATCCTGAACCGAGGGCTGGAAAGGCCTTTGCTTTTGCGATCCTCGCTCTGATCGTTTGCCTCATCCCGGTGCCCGGTTTCCTGTTTCTCTTACACGCCAGCGGCGAGAATACATCCGTGGGAAGAGTGCAGTTGATCTTTGGAGTCACCGGTTTGTTCTGCATTGCTGGGCTCATCCTTGGACACTCCGCTTTTAGACGCTCCACGGGCAGAGCTTTTCCCCGTGTTATCTCCGTCTTCAGCCTCATCTTCGGTTACATGTCGGCCCTCTCCATCGCCGCCTTGATGATTGGCCTATCTACGGGGCTTCTCATTCCCTTCAAACCCATCAAAGAACCGCCAGATTTCAAGGCGTTTGAGGCAACACCGCAAGACGCCAAAACCTCGTCTGTTCCGACTCTGCCGCCAGAGCCCGCGCACAACACTGCACCGCCAGCGCGCTGATCTCCCGGGGAGAGAGATGGCCGTCTCGCCCGCCGGTGAGGAGGAAGGGAATACTGGAGCTTGAACAGCAGCGAGGAGGCGGCATCGAGTTGGGAACGAGATCAAACATAACAGTTGCTCCGGGACATCGTAAGCAAAGCTCAAAGCTCACACGCTGGCATCCGAGGTCGCTGATCAATCGCCGCGCTCCACAGGACTCGATGTCACGCTTTCCCCCTTCGCGGCGGAGAGAATTGTGTTATGTCCAACGCGCCCATGGAAACGACGGCCCCTACGCCTTTGAAAGACACTCAAAACGAACCCGACCATCGGCAGATTCCGATCGACCGGGTGGGCGTGCGGGCGCTGCGTTATCCGATGCAGATTCGCGACAAGGCGCGCGAGGTCCAGCACACGATCGCGACGGCGGCGCTGACGGTCGATCTTCCGCATCATTTCAAAGGCACGCACATGAGCCGCTTTGTCGAAGTGCTCAGCGAATTCGGCCCGGAGCTGCACGTCGATAACATCCACACCATCCTTCATGAACTGACAGCGCGGCTCGACTCGGAGTCCGCGCACGTCGATTTCGAGTTTCCCTTTTTTCTCACCAAGCTCGCACCCGTGACTCGCGCGGTCGGAATGATGGACTACACGGCGCGCTTTTCCGCGACGCTGGAAAAAGGCGCGATCGATTTCATCCTCACCGTCATCGTGCCCGTGACGACACTCTGCCCATGCTCAAAAGCGATCAGCTCCCACGGCGCGCACAATCAGCGCGGGCAGGTCACATTTTCCGTGCGTTTCCGGCATCCGATTTGGATCGAGGATCTGATTCGGCTCGTGGAAAACAGCGCGTCGAGCGAGCTTTTCAGCCTGCTCAAGAGGCCGGACGAAAAGGCAGTCACGGAACGTGCTTACGAGAATCCTGTGTTTGTCGAAGACCTCGTTCGCAATATCGCCGCGCGCTCCGACGCCGTGCCGGACATCACCTGGTATCGGATTGAGGCGGAGAATTTTGAATCGATCCATAATCACAACGCCTACGCGCTGATTGAGCGGAAGAAAGATTAGGACGCCCGCATGGTTTACCGCGCCGTCGCCATTTTGATCGTCCTGTTCTGGCTGACGATGACCGCGCTGCTCGTGCGCAAAGAAGCGCGTCCAGATGATTCCGCGCTGCGGGAAATTCCGGTGGAGCATGTCGTGAAACTGCTTTTCCTCCACGGGCAGGTCTCGGAACTGAATATCGTCAGCGAAAAACTGCGGCTTGGCCACCTGCGCATCCAGCCGCGCGTGGACAAAATCACGGCGTCGCGAGTGATCGAATTCTCGGGCTACCTCCATCTAGCCATCGCCGGCGGCGCCCGGCAACGCGTCGCCTGGAGCGGCGAGTGGGAGATGGAAGATTCGCTCGCGACCCGGCAGTTCAAGCTCAACGTGACGATGCATGATCCTGGGGAAGTCCGCGGCGAGTTCGTGATCATCCCCGCTGCCAATCGCGCGCATTTCGAACTTCGCGCGAACAGCGGAATCATCGAGCAACAGGATTTCTCGCTCGACGAAACGGGCTTGCGCGAAGTTCTGCAATTCCTCGGCGTGGACGCGATGTTGCTACCATCGAAGCCCCTCCCAAATGCACCACCGCCCTTGATCAAAGCGCGTCAATCCTCGATGGCAATTCACGGCGAACACATCGACACCTACTTCGTCACCATCGAGCATAACGAACAGCGGTTCGCCGAATTTCATGTCAGCCAGCTCGGCTCGATTCTCCAGGCGAAGACGATCCTCGGCTACAGCCTCGCTCCGGACGACGTCACGCCCTGAGTGCCATCCACTATGATTTCCGCCCGCGGCTTGACGAAAACATTTGGCACACTGACCGCCGTCGACGGGCTCGATCTCGAGATCACGCAAGGTGAGTTTTTCGCTTTCCTCGGGCCGAATGCGGCCGGCAAGACGACGACGATCAAGATGCTCGCCGGCCTGCTCAAGCCCACCGCGGGCCAGGTGCAGATCGGCGGATTCGATGTGCAGCGCGAGCCGGAAAAAACCAAGGCCTTGCTCGCCTACGTGCCCGATTTTCCATTTCTCTACGACAAGTTGACGGCATGGGAATTCATGCAATTCGTCGGCGATATTTTCCGCCTGGACCGGAGTGCCATCTTGCAAAAAACCGGGGAACTATTTGAAAAATTCCATCTCGGCGAGTACTCGCACGAGCACACGGAAAACCTTTCCCATGGCACACGCCAGCGGCTCGTCATCGCTTCGGCGCTGCTCCACGACCCCCAGGTTTTAGTCATCGACGAACCAATGGTGGGCCTCGATCCGATGCACGCGCGGATCGTCAAACAGGAATTCCGCGAGCGAGTCGCCGCGGGGATGACGATGTTCCTTTCCACGCATCAACTCAGCGTCGCCGAGGAAGTGGCCGATCGGATTGGCATCATTCACCACGGAAAGCTGATCGCGCTCGGAACCGTGGCCCAACTCCGTGCGCAGGCTCAGGAGACTGGCGCTCTGGAAAAGGTCTTTCTTTCCTTGATCGACCAGGAGGAGGCGCATCTGGAGAAAGCGGCGAAACTGCGCTCGTAAAAAGGGCAGTGGGTCAGCGTGAAAAATCTGTCATCCTGAGCGGAGTCGAAGGATCTCTATCTATTTCCGGGTTTCAGACGTCCGGAAGGAGTGAGAGATCCTTCGACAAGCTCAGGATGACAGGGCTTTGAATCAAATCGAACATTGACCAAAGAGTCCCGCCGCGGGATTGCGCGCCGGGAAGGTCCGGCTATTCTCCCGCCCCCGATGTTCACGCTGCTCCAGACCGATCCCGAATCCAAAGCCCGTCGAGGCCGATTACAGACGCGACACGGTGCAATCGACACGCCGATCTTCATGCCTGTGGGCACGCAGGGATCGGTAAAAGCGGTGTCCCCCGATGAACTGCACGAAGTCGGCGCGCAGATCATCCTCGGCAACACGTATCATTTGTTCGTCCGACCGGGGATGGAAGTCATGCGGCACTTCAGTGGATTGCATGCCTTCATGAGTTGGGACGGGCCGATCCTCACGGACTCCGGCGGGTTCCAGGTTTTCTCCCTCGCGAAGCTGCGCAAGATCACGGAAGAGGGCGTGCATTTTCAAAATCACCTCGACGGCGCACCGTGCTTCCTCGGCCCGCGCGAGGCCATGGAAATCCAAGCGGCGCTTGGCTCGGACATCGCCATGCTTTTCGACGAATGTCCGCCCTACCCGTGCGAGCACAGTTACGCCGCGGAGAGCCTCCAGCGGACTTTGCGCTGGGCCGCGCGATGCAAAGAAGTCGAAACGCCGGGGATGAAATTTGGGATCGTGCAGGGCGCGACTTTTCCCGACCTGCGACGCGAGAGCGCCGAAGCACTGGTCGCAATGGGCTTCGACGGTTACGCCGTGGGCGGGGTCAGCGTCGGCGAACCCGAGCCGGAGATGATGGCCGCCGTGGAATCCAGCGAACCGTGGTTGCCCGCAGACAAGCCACGCTATGCCATGGGGCTCGGGACACCGCCACAAATGGTGGAGATGGTGGCGCGCGGAATCGACATGTTCGATTGCGTGCTCCCCACCCGCCTCGCGCGCAATGGCACTGCCTTCACCGCCAGCGGCACGATCAATCTTAAAAACGCCCCCTTCATCTTCGACAAGGGACCGATCGAAGCAGGATGCACCTGCGCCGCCTGCCAGAAATTCTCCCGCGGCTACCTGCGCCATCTCGTCAAGTCCGAGGAGATTCTCGGACTCCGCCTGATCTCCCTGCACAACCTGCATTTCTACCTCAATCTCATGGCCCGCATTCGTCGCGAGATTGAAGCCGGAAGCTTCGCGAGTTTTCGCAAGGAATTCGTCGCCGGTTACGACGCTCACGTTCCCGAATAAGGCGCGCCACACACTTCGTTTACGTCTCGGCAACCCGAGTTACGAACAACCCGACCCGAAATTTTGGCCGCGACAATTGGCCTCGTCGCAGCCCCCTCGGCGCGGAAAAATTGAATTTACAATCCGAAGCGCTCCACTAGCTTCACCGC
>JBBSDS010000096.1:0-14257 GCA_038240495.1 Chthoniobacterales bacterium
GTCTGAAAAGGCGACGAGTCGTCTTCGCGCCACCAACCCCAGCCGCCGTCATTGCGCTGGAAATTATAGATGCGTTCCAGCCCGGCGCGCGTCATGCGTTCGAGTTCGGCCGAATCGAAGACCGGTGAATCGCCGAATCGTTTTTGCAAATCGCCGGCATTCATCTCGCGCCGCTTCTTGCCGATTGCTTCGAGATCGGTGCCCATTTTCTTGAGCGTGCCGGCGACGAGCACGGTCGGGAAAAAGCGGCTCATCGTCTGCTCCACGCAGCCATACGGATAGCCGACGAGATACGGCAGCGCGTCGATCATCACGCCCGCGAGACTTGGCGACAGCGTGACTTCGAGGCGCGTCTGCTCGGGGTCGATCTCGGCGGGCAGATCGAGCTTGAGCGTGCGCGCGACGTCCTGCGTCACGCGATACGAGCCGCTCTGCGCGACTTGTTTTCTGATGCCGTGTACGATGACCGGGAACGCCATGCGCATGCCATCGCTCTCCGCCGCGGTGAGCGCCTTGACCGTGATTTTCGCGAGCCCCGGCTTGAGCACTTTCACCGGCCAGTCGAAGCGATGTTCGCCGTCCGCGCCGACCTCGGCCTGGTCGAGCAAGTGCAGGTTTCCGTCCGCGTCGGGCTGCGGCGTCTTGTCCGTCTCGCCCATGAACGCGAACTGTGCCGCAGGGATGATCAGCTCTGCTTTCACCGACTGCGCGGACTTGAGGTAATTGTTCACGTTGGCCGAGAGCACGACCTCGTCGCGTTCGATGAAAAAGCGCGGCGCTTGCAAGCGGACGATGAGGTTCTTGGTCGTCGTCGCCTTGGTCATCGCGTCACCGACTTGCGTGGCGCGCGTCATCGCGTAGCCGTGCAAGCGCCACGTCGTCAGCGATTGCGGGAAGGTGATTTCCGTTTCGGCCTTGCCATTCTTGTCGAGCACGAGGCGTGGCAGCCAGAGCGCGGTATCCGCGAAGTCCGCGCGAATCTCCGGCTCGATGAGCGCCGGTGCGCCGTCGCTCTTGCGCTCGTCCTTTGCTTTGGCAGTAGCTGCGAAAGCGCCGAGATTGCCGGCGATCCCACCAGCCATCGCCATCGTAGCCTCCATCGGACTGGACAAAGATTTGGCCGCGGACAGGCGATCGGAGCGGCTGAAGTCGAGCGCGTTGGTGGTGAGAGTTCCCGAACTCAGAGTGACCGCGCCGCCGTAGGTGGCGAAGCCGTTCAAGGTCAGGCCGGCTCCTTCCAACCCCCAGAATCCGCGCCAGCCCTCCGGCTCGCTGCCGACATAAACCTCGTGCTGCGGATGGCGGAGGAAGCTCATCGCGTTGAAGACGTGCTCCAGCGACGAATCGACCTCGGCGTGATGGTACCGTTTTTGGCCGTAGAAAAAGACGCGCGGGCTCGGGCCGAACTCGTCCTGGATGTAGGTCACCGCTTCGTCGTAAGCCGCGAGCGTCACCTCACCGACCGCCGGCTTGCCTGTTGAGTCCTTCACCTCGACGCGCACCCTGCCTTTGTCGCCCGGCCGATAGACGTCCTTGTCCGCCTTCAGCGTCACATCGAGCAGGCCGCGCTCCGGCGGCACGAACAGCTCGCGCGCTTCGCTATGCACGCGGCCATTCCGCACCAGCGTGGCCTCGACGAAAAAGTTCGGCACGTGTCGCGCCTCGATCAGCACATCGATCACGAGCGAGCGCGACGGGATGTCGATGAAGCGCCAGCTCAGCAGCGTGCCCTGGCTCACATTGTCGCTGAAGAGCACGCGCGAATTATTCTCCGCGACATTGACCAGCAGGTGCGCGGTTTCGCCGATCTTGTAAGTGCGCTTGTCGGCGACGATCTCGAGGTCATTGAAGCGATACACGCGTCCGTCGAACTTCGGCCCGGAGACCCAGAAGACCGCATTGCCCTGCACCTCTTCCTTCCACGAATCGCTGGCCTTGAACGTGATCCGATACTGCCCTTCGCCGGGGATCGGATACTTGAACGAGAGGCGGCCATCGGCGTCGGTCTCGGCGTCCCAGCGCTTCACGATTTCCTCGCTCACGTCGCGATTTTCAGCGCCGCCGTAGCGGACGCGCGAGATGAGCACCTCGCCTTTCGCGGCGACCGGCACGTTATCCGGCGTGAGCGTGCGGACTTCGACGAACGTCTCATTGCCAGGCTGGAACCAGCCGCCGTCCGTTTCGACGAACGCGTAAAATTCCTGCCGCGTCGCGATCACGCTGCCCTTGCCTTCGATCGTGCGCCGGCTCGCATCGCGCACTTCGGCTTCGATCGTGTAGCGGTGATCGCGATCCGCCTGCTGCTGCTTGGCGCGCGCCGTGTCGATCTCGACTTCGTACGTGCCGTCGGGCTTGAGCTGCGCCTCACCTTGCGCGACGAGTTCGCGCAACGCCTTGCGCGTGCCGCTTTGCATGCGCCGCGACCAGTCGTCCTGATTGTCGCCGTAGTATCCCCACGGAAATTGCCAGCCGATCTTCGACCCATAAAACCATGGCCACGGTCCGTCGCAGCAGACAAAGCAACCCCAGCGTCCCCACCACGGAAACCACGGATACCGATACATCGTGCGCCCGTAGCCCTTGCCGTAGAGCCAGTCGTATTCGCCCGGCCCGAGATAGATGTGCTGGTAGTTCTCCCGGAAAATTTTGTAGCTCACTCTGGCCTGCGCGACGGGCGCGCCGAAGTAATAGCGCGCCGCGATCGTCGCCTTGATTTTCTCGCCGAGCCGCGCCTGCGTCGTCGCCGGTTTCACGGTCACTTCAAACTCCGGCTTCTTGTATTCCTCCACCCGGAAAAGCGCTCCGGCACTGCGTCGCGCGTCGGGTTGGTAGTCGTTGAGCGTGAGATGCCAGATGCCGAGCGGCGGCTCGTCGCCGAGCTGAAACTCGCCCGAAGCCGCGCCCATTTCGTCGGTCTTCAGGACAAGTTGCTGCACCTGATTGTTCTTCGCGTCGCGGACCTCGACGCGCAAATCTGCGCCCGCTCGCGGCTCGACAAATTTCCGTGCTTTCAGCTCGCGTACCCACACGCGGAATTTCACCACCGAGCCCGGCCGATAGACTGGCCGATCCGTGACCGCGTAATAGCGCGGCCCTTCTTCCCAATACGCGCCCGGATCGTTTTCGCTCCATCCCTGGAAAAACGAAAACGCCGTCCGACCGCGGTCACCCGTGACCACGGCATCGACCTGCGCGCCGCGGTCCGCGTGCTTGCGCGCATACTCGATGACGCCGTCCTTGTTCGTCGTCAGCGTCACCGAATCGACGTGCAACTCGCTCTTCTGCGTCGTCTGGATGTATTCCGACCAGTGCTCGTAAATGCGCACCGCTTTGCCCGCGAGCGGCTGGCCGGTGCGCGCATCGGCGACGATGATCAGCCCCTTTTTCAGCGCGTCTTTTTGCACGATCGCGATGTCCGTCACGAGCACGAGCACGCGCGACGGTTGCTCGGCACCGGCGGTCATTGCTTCGACGATGAACGCGCCGGGCTCCGTGAGCGGCGCCGCGGTGCTGCCTTCCGCGACGCGATTGCCCGCCTCGCGCGGCACCGTCTCCGACCAATTCGCCGCGGGGTCGCCGAGATATTTTTTCCAGTCGTCCTTGTTGAAGAGCGAGTGCTGGAGGTCGCGGTATTGCCAGTAGTTTTCCGACTTCTGCTCCATCCTGTCCTGGACGAAGCGGACGAGGTCGAATGCGGTTGCCTTGAAGTCGATTTTCTCCGCGTTGCGATAGGTGAATGAGAGCTTCGTCTTGCCGCCGGGCAGATGGACTCCGCTCGCGCCCAGCTCAACGCCGGGCAGCTTGATCGCGTGGATCTGTTGCTTCGCATCCGTCGCGCGCGCGTGCTGCGGCTCGGACGCGATGAGCTTCTCGTATTCCGCGACCGCTTGCGGAAACTGCTGGCGCGTCTGGAGATAAAGCGCGCGGGCGTAGTGCGCTTCGACCCGCATGCTGCTCTCGGGATATTTCTCCTCGACCTGCCGCAGCAGCGCGATCGGGTTTTCGCCCGGCGGCAACGTGACCACGCGAACCCGGCCGCCCGCCAACGTCAGCGCTTGCTCGTCGGTGAGTTCCCAGATTTTCGGCTTTGGCTCTTCGGGTTCTTTCGGTTGCTGCGGGCGCGGCCGGCCGAAGCGATCGTAATAGACCTGGCGATTCTGTTCCTGCGCGGTCTCGGGTCCGTAAAGCGAGCGGGCGATCATCGCCCAGCGGAAGAGCGCCTTCGCCGCGTCGTCCTTTTTCGGCGAGCTGTCCAGTCGCTGGATTTCTTCGAGGAGGAAACGAATCTTCGGCCCCGCGCCGAGCGTCGCGGCGTATTCCTTGGGCGGTGCGATGAATTGCGGCTGACCATCCCCGCCGAGCGAAATCCCGGTCGGCGTCTCGTGCTCCCCGCCATACCAGCCGCGATAGTACCGCGGCTCTTCATAGTCCGCTTCCTCTACCGCCTCGGAGTCCTCCTCCGCCTCGCCCCAACTCGGCCACCACCATCCACAGATGCCCCACGGGCCGAAGCCCCAGCGATTCGAGTCCTGCTGCGCGAGCGCCGCCGCGAGATCGAAATTCACGCCGATCAGTTCCGCGTTCAGCAGCTTCGTGCGATCGGGTAAGTCGTGCCCGCGATCATCCTCCGGATGCGCCGTCAACCACTGCAATAGATCGCGCGCCCGCTCGTAATGCAGCACCGCGTCCTTCCGATCCTTCTTGAACGAGTAAACGTAAACACCCTGCCCCGATTGCCCGCGCAAAAACTTCCCGCCCTGCTTCAATCCCTGGTGCGGAAACGTGAGATACAACCCCGCCAAAAACCGCTGCCCCACCGCCTCCTCAAACGCGCCTTTCGTTTTCTCCACAAACTCTCCCGCTCGCACGAGCGCATCATCCCAAAGCTGCAACTTCACCGAGCAAGCGACCGCCCCCTCCACCGCCCGCCGCGCATTCGCCGAAAGCCAATTCGCTTCCGCGGCGCGCGCTTCATCGTACGCCGCTCTCGCCTCCATCCACTGCTGTTCCTCGAAAAGTTTTTCCGCTTTCTGAAATGCCGCGGGCGGCGTGGCGGTCTGAGCGAAAAGCCCGGCGGAAAGGCCGAGCACTAGGAGGAGGGTAGGAGCGGAGGTTTTCAAGGGGAGGTGCCATATAAACGAATGACACGCCCGTTTTCTGAGGAAAAAATTCATTAAAGAGATTCCGGAGCCGGCATGGAACGCGGACCGACGCTCCATTGTGCCACGAATGGATGCCGTCATTCTTCACTGCGTTCCGGTCACGGACTCCCGAAACTCCGTCCAGAATGACAGGCTGCTTTTTTCCGCCGTGCCGCACCCGTCGCCCAGCGCAGCGACTGACAATTCTTTTACATCTCGATGATCATCTCGTGACAATTTACGGTCACAGGTAAGCGATCATTTTCCCCATGAAGAAGCATCTCCGAGCTATAGCGATCCTATCCACGCTGCTGGTCCCGCTCAGCGCAGCAGCCGCAGAGAAAAGCCTGACCGTTCACGAGTGGGGCACTTTTACTTCGCTTCAGGATGAAACTGGCGAGGCGATCGGCGGGATCAACACCAACGATGAACCGGTGCCACAGTTTGTGCGCCGGCTCGCGCACGGTTTCCTTCTTTCGCCGAGCGAAGCGCCACCCGTTTTCTTTCAAGGCGCGCCGCAGTGTCATCCGGACGTGACGATGCGGCTGGAGACGCCGGTGATGTATTTTTACCAAGCCGCCGGTTGGGTGCCGCAGTCGATCGATGTGCGGGTCGCGTTTCGCGGTGGGTGGCTCACGGAATACTATCCCGCAGCGGAGGCGAAGGCGCCCGGTTTTGATGCGTCCAGGCCGGATCGTTTGTTCACGATTGAGGTGCCAGATGGCGAATGGCAGTTTTCACGCGGCTTTGGACATTTGCGAACCGATGCGGATGGCGAGTTGTTGTGGAAAGGGGTGACGGTTGGGGCAAAGGGGGCGGGACCGGAAACAGACGCGAAGGTCTGGCTGGCACCGCGCGCGGTTAAATCCGCGATGCTCCAGACCACGCACGGCGAGCGGGAAAAATTTCTCTTCTATCGCGGCGTCGGCAGCGCCAGGGCGGCGCTGCGCATCGTGCGAGACGACGCGCGAAAGACGCTGGAAGTCCGCGATGAGCCAACGATACCCGCGGACTCGACAGTCCGAAATGGCGACTCCATTCCCGCGGCGTGGCTGGTCGATGTGCGAGCCGATGGGACGTGCGCCTTCCGATCTCTCGGTGTGCTGCACGCTGACTCGAAACCACGCGCCACGCTCCCCGCGGTCTTCGCGGCCGAGGATTTTTCCGGCACCGATCTCTCGCGTTTGCAAAATGAAATGCACACCGCCCTGATTGCCGCGGGCTTGTTTGCCGACGAAGCGGAGGCACTCCTTCGCACATGGGAAGTTTCCTACTTCAAAAGCCCCGGCCTGCGGCTCTTTTACGTCTGCACGCCGCGCGAGATCGAGCGTCTGCTGCCACTCCAAATCTCGGTGAGTTGCGATCTTGCTCGCGTGATGATCGGTCGCATCGAGATCGTCACGCCGGAGCAGCGCGCGCTGCTCGCGAAGATCGCCGCCGGGCCGGCGATCGAGTTGGGGACGATGCGGGGCGTGACCGGCGACGGTGATTCGGCTTTTTTCAAGAATCCGGACAATGTGCGGCACTGGAGTGCGGTCATGAAAGGCGAAGCGCCCTATCGCGAACTCGGCCTGCCCATTCCCGAAATCTATGCCGCGTATCTCAAGCTTGGTCGCTTCCGAAACGCCCTGCTGCTCGACGAGGAGAAGCGCCGGCCCACGCCCGCACTTATAGAATACATCCACAAGAATCTCTTCGCGGCGTATCCGGTCAAGTAAGGCTTCAGGCAGCTAACCGTTCTGCGAAGAGGGCTGCTGCTCCGTATTCTGCGTGCCTGAGAGCGCACGAGCATGGTAGAGATTCAGATTATGAACCTCCTACGTCCCCCCTTGGCGATTACCCTGCTGGCTCTTGCCTCTTCCGGCGTCTTTGCCGCACCTCCTGCACCCAAGCTCATTCTCTCGGAAGATTTCGAGAGCACCCCGGTGGGTGAAATTCCCAAGGGCTTTACCAAGAGCGGTCCGGTGGCTGTGTCGGACGATACCGCCCACAGCGGCAAGAAATCGCTGCGCATCGAACCAGTCGCGAAGGGCGCGCGGACGATCACCAAAACGGGACCGGAGATCGCGGCGCTTGGTGGCAGTTTTTGGGGACGGCTCTATTTCAAGGTGAAGCTGCCAGCGCCATTGCCGGTCATCCCGGAGGGAAAGACGACGGGTTCCATTCACACCACGTTTGTCAGCGGTAAAGCGACGAGTCCGCTGTTCAACGATCCCATCGAGACGCGCCTGATGGGCACATCCTATGGCACCGCAGGCACGTTCTCGTGGCTCTACAACGTCCAGCCGAGGGGAGGACGAAAGGAATTCGGCGTCGGCACCAAGACGAAGTGCAAATACACTGACGAATGGACGCTCGCCGAGTGGTCCGTGGATAACACCACGCAAAGCTATCACTTCTTCATCAATGGTCAGGAAGTGACCGAGATCGCGGTGAGCAAAGGCGCGGGTAAGTTCGAGGGCGCGGAACTTCCCGCGACTTATGAGAACCTGACTTTCGGCTGGCTCAATTACCAGCCAGCCATCGAGCCGGGATTCACCGTCTGGATCGATGACCTCGCGGTGAGCAAGGAGCGCATTGGTCCCACGACCGCCGCGCCCCGGAAGTAAGCAGGCTATTCAATCGATATGGTCTTCGCGCGGCACTATTTATTCCGTGGCGGCCTGTTGAAATACCCCGAAATACAAGGTCATCCTGAGCGGAGCGCCGCAGTGGGCGAAGGCGGCGCGGCGCGGAGTCGAAGGATTCCGTGGAATCGCCAATGCCCTCCGAAACAAGTGCTCATCAGGATTCCAGGGCGCGTCGAATACACTCTAACTTCACATGAATACTCACTGGAGCATACTGATGCTCGTCCTCTTGATTTCGTCAGAGCTATGCGGTTGTGAGAGCTACTCGACACCCTATCTCGAGGAGCAGGGGCGCTTGAATGACAGGTATAAGAATGGACAGGTTTCCAAAGAAGAATACGAACTAGCCTTGAGCCGGCAGCGCGAACTACCGTGGGGCACGACGGGCGAGGCTAAACCTCGACAGTATCAGACGTCGTTCTAAAGCGCGCTAACCGGAGAACTCCAGTGCCTCTCATTACCAGTTCCAAGACCCAGCCGGAATACGACGTCATCATCGTCGGCTCCGGTGCGGGAGGCGGGCAGATGGCTTACACTCTCACGCTGGCCGGGTTGAAATGCGTGATGCTCGAAGCGGGCCGCGCTTACGATCCCGCGACCGAGACGGCGATGTTTCAGCGGCCCGACCAAGTGCCGTTGCTCAATACGCCGACGACCGACAAGCAGATGGGTTTCACCGACGCGACCATTGATGGTGGCTGGCAGATCCCGGACGAGCCTTACACGCAAGCGAGCGACAAGCCCGAGGAGCAATTCAACTGGTGGCGCCCGCGGATGCTCGGCGGACGCACGAACCACTGGGGCCGCATGTCGCTGCGCAATGGCCCGTATGACTTCAAGGCGCACAGCCGCGACGGACTCGGCTTCGACTGGCCGATCAGCTACGACGACCTCGAACCTTATTACACCAAGGTCGAGATGCTTATCGGCGTCTTCGGCACGAACGAGGGAATGGAGAACACACCTGACTCGCCGCCGGGAGTGCTGCTCCCCGCACCCAAAGCCCGCGCATCGGAACTCTACACGCAAAAGCACGCGAAGAAGCTCGGCATCCCGGTCATCTCCATCCACCGCGCCGTGCTCACGCGTCCGCTCGATGCGGAGACGATTCCCGCGAAATTGCATCCCGGAAACGCATGGGCGCAGCGCATCGTCGCGGAGTCGATGCGGGCGCGCACTGCATGCTTCTGGGCCACGGATTGCCACCGCGGCTGTAGCATCCGAGCGAACTATCAAAGCACGACGGTGCACCTGCCGCCGGCGCTGGCGACGGGCAATTTAGACATCATACCTAACGCACACGCGCGCGAAGTTACCCTGGGAAAAGACGGCCGAGCTGACGGCGTCACGTTCATGGACAAAGCTACCGGCAAGGAAGCGCACGTGAAGGCCAGGGCGGTCGTCCTCGCGGCGAGTAGCGGAGAGACCGTGCGCATTCTCCTTAACTCCCAGAGCTCTCAGTTTCCGCAAGGAATCGCCAATGGCAGCGGGCTCGTCGGCAAATACATCATGGACTCCGTCGGCACGTCGGTCGGCGGGCAAATTCCGGCGCTGGAGAATCTGCCGCCGCACAACGAAGACGGCACCGGCGGGCCGCACATGTATATCCCGTGGTGGCTCTACCGAGAACAGCTCGCCGGCAAGCTCGGTTTCGCCCGCGGCTATCACACCGAATTCAACGGCTCGCGCGGGATGCCCGGCGGACGCAACCCACTCTCCGACGACCTAGCGCGCGGTGCTTATGGGACAAAGTTTAAGGAAGAGGCCCGGCGCTATTACGGCTCGTTCGTCGGCTACACCTGCCGCGGCGAAATGATCGCGAACGAAGACTCCTTCGCCGAGCTCGATCCCGAGGTGAAAGACAAGTGGGGCATCCCCGTGCTGCGCTGGCATTGGAAATGGAGCGAGCAGGAGCTGCGGATGGCGGATCAAGCCGCGCAGAATTTCTCGGCGATCATCGAAGAAATGGGTGGAAAAGTCCGCGCTCGAAAAGGCGCATTAGGCCGCGACGCCATCGAAGCAGGCGGCAAGGTCATTCACGAAGTCGGCGGAGCGCTGATGGGCGACGACGCGGGCAAGTCCGTTTGCAACCGTTGGAACCAGACATGGGAGGTGAAGAACCTCTTGCTCTGCGACGGCGCACCCTTCCCCTCGAACTCCGACAAGAACCCCACGCTCACGATCATGGCGCTGGCCTGGCGCGCCGCCGATTACCTCATCGAGCAGGCGCGGAAAGGAGATCTTTGAAGTATAACGCGCGTCAAATATCTCTCTTCGTTTCGCTCGCAGGCTTTGCTGTAGCGGCATGGAGTGTATTCGCGTCTGCTGCGATCCGACACACCTCGTTCGACCTCCTTACCAAAGACATTCGCACAGTTTCGGCGTCCCACGACTTCAGCCCCGAGGAGAGTCAGCTCTTATCATTCAGGGTCTCAGAGTTACAGTCAGCACACTCATCAGAGGTTAGCCGCTATGCGACGGCGTATTCCATCAGTTCCATCGGTCTTTTCGGAGTATGCGCATTATCCTTTCTCACCTACGTCGTCGCCAGGCCAAAATGACACCTAACCAACCGATGCATCTTTCTCGTCGCGAAGTGATCAAATGGATCGTCGCTACGACGGCGGCGATGAACTTGCCCGACTTTGCGGCCACGGCAATCGCAGTTGCGCCGCTGGCAAAAGGCTACGGCACTGATCCCGACCTCTCGAAGTTTTACAGTCCCGGAGACTTTTGGCCTCTGACCTTCACTCCCGCGCAACGTCAGACCGTCATTGCACTCGCCGACTTGATTCTTCCCGCTGATCACCTCGGTCCCGCTGCGAGCGAAGTGCGCGTGCCTGACTACCTCGACGAATGGCTAAGCGCGCCTTATCCGCCACAGAAGAAGGATCGCGAGTCGCTGCTGTCCGGCCTGCAATGGCTCGAAGACGAAGCGCGCAAGCGGTTCGCAGCAGATTTCGCGGCGCTGAGTGACGAACAAAAACGCGCCATCGCCGACAACATCTGCTGGCCCGCCGACGCGAAACCGGAATTCAAAAAAGCGGCAGCTTTCTTCCAAAAATTCCGCGGGCTGGCGGCCAGCGCTTACTACAGCACGCAAGCCGGCTGGAAAGCGCTCGGCTATGTCGGCAACGTTCCGCTCGCGAGCTTCGACGGTCCGCCAACGGAAGTGCTGGAGAAACTCGGTGTCGAGCAGACGGTAAAGTAGGAGCCTCCACCTTAGCCGACTTGCGTGAAGAAACGTTGGTTCGGACTTAACACAGTGAACTGGCGCGACTTCATCGAGACTTCCGCTGTGGGTGGTGGATCGGCGCTGCTGGTCCGCTGTCTCTTACAGGGCAGGCCGCGCTTTGTGCCAGTCGGTCGATTGCTCGTAGGCGTGGGCGATTTGCAGGAGTTCGGCTTCGTGGAATGGCTTGCCGAGGAGTTGCAAACCGACGGGCAGCGATTTTCCGTCCACTTGGGCAAAGCCGCAGGGCAGGCTAAGTCCACAGATGCCGGCGAGGTTCGCGGCGATGGTGAAAATGTCCGCGAGATACATTTTCAGCGGGTCGTCGCTACGTTCGCCGGCTTTGAAGGCGATTTCGGGCGAGGTCGGGCAAATGATCGCATCGACCTTTTCAAAGGCGTCTGAAAAGTCGCGCCGGATGAGTGTGCGGACCTTTTGCGCGCGGAGGTAGTAAGCATCGTAATACCCGCTGCTGAGGACATAGGTGCCGAGGATGATGCGCCGCTTCACTTCCGGTCCGAAGCCTTCTGCGCGCGTGCGTCCGTAATGATCGAGCAAGCCGCTCGCCCCTTCCGCGCGGTGCCCGTAGCGGATGCCGTCGAAGCGCGCGAGGTTTGCGGAACACTCGGCGGTGGCGATGATGTAATAGACGCCCACGGCATGCTCGGTGTTGGGCAGCGAGACTTCCACGATCTCGGCGCCGAGCGATTCATAATGGCGGATGGCGGCGCGGACCGCGGCGTCCACCTGTGGGTCGATGCCGTCGATGAAATACTCGCGCGGCATGCCGAGTTTTACGCCTCGCAAATCGCGTCCGAGCTGCGCGGTGTAATCGGGCACCGGTTCGTCGAGGCTCGTGGAATCGAGCGGGTCGCGGCCGGCGAGGGCATTGAGCAGGAGCCCGGCGTCGCGCACGGTTTTCGTGAAAGGTCCGATTTGATCGAGGGAGGACGCAAACGCGACGAGGCCAAAGCGCGAGACGCGTCCGTAGGTCGGCTTCAGGCCGACACAGCCGCAGAGGGCGGCGGGTTGGCGGATCGAACCGCCGGTGTCCGAACCGAGCGCAGCGAAGGCTTCATCGGCCGCTACGACGGCTGCCGAGCCGCCGCTCGATCCACCGGGAATGCGGGAAAAATCCCACGGATTGCGGGTGTGACCGAAGGCGGAATTTTCCGTCGAACTGCCCATCGCAAATTCATCCATGTTGCAGCGTCCGAAAGGAATCGCGCCCGCCGCGCGCAGCTTGCGGATGACCGTGGCATCATAGTTCGCGCGGTAACCTTCGAGAATCTTCGAGCCGCAGGAGCAGGGTTCGCCGGAGACATTGATCACGTCCTTGATCGCAATCGGCACGCCTCCGAGTGGCAGCGAAACGTCGGCACGTTCTGCTTCTGCGAGAGCGGCCGGGAGATCGCGAGAAAGATAGCCGTGGACGCCGGGATCGACCTGCGCGATACGCGCCTCGAGTGCGCGCAGGACTTCGGTCGGCGAGACTTCTTTCGCCCGCAGCTTGTCCTGCACGCCGGCGACGGAAAGGGCGGTCAGTTCCATGCGCTATTCGATCACCTTGGGGACGACGAAGAGCTGATTTGCCTGCCGCGGCGCATTTGCCAAAGCCTGTTCCGGGCCGAACCACGCGCGCGGCTCGTCGTCGCGGAAGACGTTGAAGACGGCATTTGCGTGCGCCGTCGGCTCGACGCTGCTGACGTCCACCGCATTTAGCTTTTCCACGTAGCCCAGCACCTGCGAGAGCTGCGCTTGAAACTTGGCGATTTCCTCTTCGCTTAGATTCAGCCGGGCGAGTTGCGCGGTGTAGCGGACGTCGAATTGGGCACTCATGAGGCCGGGTAGTAGAGAAGGAGAGCCGCCGACATTCAACGTCGAACATCGAAGACCGGCGCGCGCGCGACGATCAGGGATGCGTGAACGTGTAATAGGCCCACGAGACGAGCCCGGCGAGAGTCAGCAGTAGAAAGAAAAATGTCAGGCGGCCTTGCCGGCGCTCCGCCCGGAGGCGGCGGCGCTGCGCGGGGGCGGCGAGATTCGCATCGAATCGGCGGTCCGGTAGCGCGGCGCGGGATCCGCTGCGCGCTTCGGTGCGGCTGGCGCGATTGATCAATTCATCCCGCCGTAGTTTCCTTTGCTCCTCGGCGATCTTCGGCGCTTCCTCGATGAGCTTTTGGACGCTCTCCATTTTTAAGCGCAGTTGCGCTTCCTGCTCGGCGAGGGCGCGCGCCTTTTCGTCGATGGGCGAAGGGGTTTTGTCTTTCCCGGAATTCCGACGCTGCGGGGGCATGCGCTAGTGCGTATTGAAGACGGCGATGACGACGACGATGAGCAAAATGCCGAGAGCGAAAAGCGGCAGCGTGAAGGCAAAACCCGCTTTCAACCAGTAGGTGAAGTCCTTGATCTCGGTGGGCGCGTAATCGACCTGATAGCCAACGCTCGCCGCGACGTGGTCGCCACCTTCCGTGTCTTTCGCGGGGCTGATTTTTGGCAGCGACCGCGCGTACTCCGCGCGCGCATCATCGACCGCGCTCAGTGCCTTGGTCAGTTCCTTGTTGATGTCGAGCCCTTCCCAAGCCTTCGGGTTGATCGAGTCGAGCACCTCGAGGTGGCCGTTGAAAGAATCGTGGATCGCATTGAGCAATTCGACGCGCTTGTTGGCGTCGTAAGTTTCCCGCTCGAGCACGACGACCGCGCGCGTGAACTTCTCGACCATCTCGCCTTTGCCCACCTGCAACTGCTCCTGCCGCCGGCTCAGTTCTTCGAGTTCGCGCTTCTGCCGCTCGATCATTTCCTGCTGCCGCTTCAGCGCCACGAGCTGTTCCTGCGCCTTCTGCACTTGATTGTCCAGATGCTCTCCGGACATGGAGTCGTCTTCGGGCAAATCGAGGAATTGATCGTCGGAGCGGGTGCGTTCAGCCATGGTGTCGTTGGGTGGACGCGACTCTAGAGCCGGGCGCTCAGATTTCCAGATTTTTCACGCGGCGTGTGGCGATGAGCAGTGGAATGAGAAGGACGACGAGGCTGAGCGCGACCGCCAGCAGATGCGGCACGGCGTCGGGAATGGAAACGTCGATTTTCACCACGCGACGCGCATCCGGCAAGGCGGCGAGCGCGACGAAAAGCGTGATGTAGAGAAAGCTCACGACGAGACAGAGCGTGCCGCCGAAGCCGCTCACGATCTTGCTCGGATTGTCTTCCTTGAAGTTTGGAAAGAGCGCGCCGAGGCCGACGGCGAGCCCGCTCAA